>PXCI01000023.1 GCA_003566675.1 Clostridia bacterium | reverse complement strand
CTGTCGTGATATGGTGCCATCAGGATCCATGACTCCCTCGATATCGTCCACCGAAATCCAGTCCTGCTCCAGAGCCCAGCCAATGTAGTTTGCCACCCAGTGATCCCGCACATCCGGGAAGGGCAGGTCCTCGGGGGCATAGGAGGGTAGTACATCGCCGACCTGGCTGGCCACCAACAGCTTGATGAACTCGGCCCGGCTCACGTTGCTCTCAGGCAGGAAGGTACCATCGGGATAACCGTGGATGAAGCCATCCCAGATGCCCCGGCGGATGGAGGCTTCGGCCCAGTGCCGACGCACGTCGGGAAAGGGTCGTGAGACGGCGCCAAAGGCCAGTGGTTTTGTCGCTACTTCAACGATGCTGCCATCTCGTGCATCTTCGTACGAGGCAACGGCCATGCCCGACGGGCTACTGTAGTCGTACAGGGTGAGTACCACCGCGAACTCGGCCCATTCCGGTCCACCGGTGGCCACGGTTATGACCTCCTCGGCCAGGTGATAGTGGCCGTCCTCAACCACCAGGGTGAAGGTGGCCTCCCACACCCGGGCCCGCCCCCAGATGACGACAGGATTGGGGATCGGGTCACCATCGACCTGCATGATCACGATGGGATCGTCATCGTCGGGCTCACCCAGGGCGTCACCAAACCAAGGATCGCCGATGAAGTTGACCGTGATCGTGTCGTCGCCCGCCGGCAGTTGCACCAGCTGATGCGGATAGGTAAGGGCGTCGGTCACCTGTTCATCCCAAGCCGGCGCGGTCAGCTCTACGGTCACTGCAAGGCCGCCCGTATAGGCCTCCCGTACATCCTTGATGCTGAGTACATAGCCGCCGCTGGGTTTTTCGCCCCAGGCCACCAGTAGATAGCGCTTGTTTCCCCCTGGCAGCACGTAGACACCCAGCTCAGCATGCCGCTCCTCTGCCCAGCTGGTCACCTCCGCCGGCAGTTCATTAACGTCAGCCAGTTTCCAGTCCACCTCGGCCGCCAGGGCAGCACCGACACCCTGAGAAACCAACAGGGCCACCGCCGCCAACAAGCCGATCATCTGTACAGCCCATCTGCGACTGATCAAACGAATCATCCCCTCCCGGGAAAATGGTCTCAATCTATCCCTACTATGACGGATCCACATATTGATATCCATGGACCTAGATTGCAGGAGGCTAACGCTTTCATGACATATGCGAGACCCTCAGAAAGATCAGTCGACAAGGGGTGCAGCGGAATGGTGTCTCCCGCTTTCCGTAAGGCACCTTCGGGCTAACGGGCGCGGAACGCGGGCAGACTGAATCAACGAACAGCGAGGAATAGACAAACACCAGGCCACTCACCCATGCTCATGTATGCCCATTCACTGTCGAAACGCACGTTGTCCTGGGGGCGATCGGCTTCCTGCTCCGGTTCGGGTGGGATGGATTGGCAGGCTTCGTTTGAGTCCCGTTGCCCCCTGGCGACGGCAGAGCGAAACCGGCAGTTGATTGGTACTCTCGAGGTCGTCAGCAGGTTCCTCTTTCAACGGGCGGAGCAGTATACGAACCTATTCGTCCGGATGCTGGGCTTCGCCGATGGAAGCGGGATGGGTACGCAATGCATCCGGAGCCGACTTCCACCCTGATCTATACCCCTCGGCATCCTCAAGAATCTCTATAGCCTGCAGAAGACATATATCTTCGGCATCTGCCTAAATGAGGCAATGTTCCTACTGATTATATCCGCCCAACATGCATTATTCCTCGTATTGAGAATATGGGGGCTATACTACACGTCGAATACCCTAGACCTTTTCAAGGATGTTGAAGCACCAGCACCTATTTCGAAGGCCAGCTTGCGGAAGATGGACAGTATGGATACTCCCGGGACAAAGGATGGGATCGGTACCAGGTGCTGATGAGCCTGGTGTGCAATATACAGGGCATTCCTCTGGCCCTGGCGGTGTGGCCCGGAGACACCCCATTGGTGATCAGGACGAAACAGCTGGCCCGGGGCTTTCGCTCACATATAGCCTCTTCATCCGGTCTCAATACTGATGTAACGGTATCGCACCTCTGATTTGAGCGTCCAACCCTTCCGCGGGCGACCTTATCCCGGCGGACGCGACGCCGGAAGAATTCAACCTTAGCATCGAGTTGGAAGCAGGGGTGTCCATTGTTCGAGCAGATATCTTTGCAGACCTCCCCTGCATCGCACCTTGATGCCGACAATACCCGGATAAGTGCCTTCCCTCTGTATTTTCTGATTGCCATCGTCTGTACTCTTATCTTGCCACCTACACCAACGCTGAACTGAACGCCGTCCGCCTTGAACGTTCCGACTTCCACGGCGACTGGAACTACGCAATCTTTCCTCGGAATTGACCGTAAGTTTCTATGTCGCGGCGCCTAAGTGCCAGCATACAGCTGACGTGTGACAATGATGCGGGTTCATAAGGTGACAGCGGGTTGTGGAAGGAAGCTTCCAATACTGGAGCCAGAAAGACTACAATGTCGACGATTCTGGGTGAATTGACTGACGGAGAGTATGATGCAGAAGGGTTCTGACACGAGATCGAAAAAAACTGAGACATGGGCACCTACGGTTGAATTTGTGGGCGCTCCGGCCTTCAAGAAAACACCGCAACGCCCCAAACCATCACTCAAACCCAACAACTAACAACAGTTCACGCATACAGTGAGATCACGATCTCACGTACCCAATGCGTCCCGACACACAAGACGCATGGTCACTAAGCAGATCAGCCCTTGGCTTCACCCAGGTCTTCTTGCACTTCCTCCAGCTTCTCATCGGCCTGTTCCAGTTTTCTCTCCAGCTTCTGCACGACGCCCGAGCTGCGTTTGACCAGGTCTCGCGTCTGCTCGGCGACCTGCCCGACACGCTGTTTCAGCTGGGATGCAACCTCGTCGGCCTCCATCTTAACCTCATCCAGCACCCGATGGGCACCCTGCTTGATGCGTTTGCGGGTCTCTTCTCCGCTCTCCGGTGCAAACAACGTGCTCACGGCAAAGCCCACGAGTCCCCCAACAAAAAAACCGGTGATTAACTGGCATGATTTGCGCATTTCTCACTCACCTCCAACTTCAGGATATCGCTT
>PXCI01000131.1 GCA_003566675.1 Clostridia bacterium | reverse complement strand
TAGCCTCCGTAGCTTCCGCCCGTCACTCCCAGGCGTTCGGGATCCACCCAGTCCTGTTCACAGGCGAAGTCCACGCCCCCCATCAGATCGCGGTAATCGCCACCTCCCCAATCACCGATTACGCCCTCCGCGTGCCGTTGGCCGTAGCCGGTACTACCCCGGGGATTGGAGAACAGAACGCCATAGCCCGCAGCAGCGAGCACCTGGTACTCGTGGAAGAAGGCGTTGCCACTAGTCCCTGCGGGACCCCAATGGATCTCCAGCACCAGGGGGTACTTCTTCCCCTCTTCAAACCCAACGGGTTTCATCAGCCATCCCTCGATCTCCCAGTCCTCCGCACCCGCAAAGGTGACCCTCTCTGGAATGCTGAGTTCGATCTCTGCGAAGAGCTCCGCGTTGAAATCGGTGAACTGCACCGGATCCCCACCTGGGCTCAACACCCAGAGGTCGCCGGGCGTATCATGGTCAACACCAACGGCGGCAAGAACGGGCTCCCCTTCTGTGTTAACCGAGTAGGAGGTGATCACCGGGGGGAAACCGCTGATGACACTATGATTCCCCTCGCGGTCAACCCGGTATAAACGGGAGCATCCCCCATCGGTGAGACTGAAGACCAGGCCCCAGGAGCACCAACCCGGAACCGCCTCTCCGGCGTCAAAGCGGGCATCGGCTCCCACGCTGTTGCCCACATTTCTGTCGAAACCGGAAGTCAGGGATGTCCAGTCCGTTCCTTCAGGAGACATCAGGCACAGCTCCGTGTTGGCGGTACTGGAGTCGCCATGCTCATGTCCAAAGAAAGCTATTACATCGCCGGTAGGGGACATGCGAGGAACCGATACCGGTCCCTGTCCCTCCGTAAGGCGGCGTACCTCTCCCCCCTCGGCCGGGACCTCATACAGATCCTGCACGTAAAACATCTCCAGCTCGGGACGTCGATCGGAGGTGAACAGCACCGCCGATCCATCCGCCGACCAGGCGGGAGAGTGGTCATCGGCACCGGCATCTGTCAGGCGGGTGGCCTCTCCGGCGTCAACATCCATGACCCAGATGTTGAGATTGCGATCATCGTCGAGAAAACCCCTACCGTTGAACTTGTGCCGGAGCTTCCGGGTTACCCAGACGTCTGCAGGATGTTCATCTTTGTCGCAATCGCTGTCAACAGCAGGCATCGCACTGAAAGCCAGCCGATCACCGGATGGAGACCAGGTCAAGCCGCTGGCAGATCCCACAAAATCCCCGAGGGACACGGCCTCACCGCCGCCACCATCGATGCACCAGATCCGGTCCTCACCCCCGCGATTGGAGACAAAGGCAAGCTCTTGCCCGTCTGGCGACCAGCGGGGCGACCTGTCCCTGTGGGCCCGGTCCTTTCCAGCTGGATTGGTGAACTGCCTGGCGCTACCCGGATCGTCGGTATCAGCTACCCAGATCGCAGACCGATACGCATTATGCTCGACATCGGTCTCGGTGACCACAAAGGCGACCCTGCTCCCATCGGGCGAAACCTGTGGATCACCAACAAACCGCAACCTCCACAGATCCTCGACGACGATCCGTCGCCGCTGCCCGGATGAATCGATCATGTAGAATCACTCCCATACCAGAATGTATTGGACGTACGCGCAATGAACTTCTAATTCTATATCGAGATCTTCATCCCTCTACAGATGATCATAGACGAAGAGATCTTCAACGCTGAGCTTCTCCTTTGGCGCACCCTCATCAGCAGCGCAGCCGATGGCCATGCCCATGACCACTTCCAGTTCGCCCGTGGCACCGATCATCCCAGGGACAACGTCCCGGTCCCAGTATCCGAGCCAGATCGTGCCCAATCCCCGCTCCACGGCAGCCATCTCCATCTGGGTCATCGAAATCAGAACATCGGCCAATGCACCTCGCTTCCCCCTCTCGGTTGCAACACCGAATATGAGCAGGCTGGCGCCGGCCACGAAATCCTGCATGTGGGCCTGCTCCACGATCTCCCCGATCCTCACAGGATCGGCAATGATCACGAATCGCCGGGCCTGCCGGTTGCTCGACGTTGCAGCCCAGCGGGCTGCCTCCATCAGATAGGCCTCGTCCCCCTTGGAGATCGTCTCCCCCGTGAAGGCGCGTACGCTCCGGCGCCTGCGGCATAGATCAACGACGTTCACCTGCATCCCCCCTGTTTCATATGTTGACCTAACAACATCACACCCGTTTGCCGTTGTCAATTTGCTCCGTATTTCACAAGGACAGGGCACTGGCCTTCAATGGCTCAGGAGACGCACGTCCCATGCTCAAGGCCAGTTCATTGCAGATGTTGAGTCTGACGGTGATCATGATTGCTGTCTCTCGACATCGCGTTATGGAACAAGCTATCCATTGTCTCGAGTTGGGGCGAAGAAACCACGTTCGTGGGTGCATCGGACATGATTGCTGCTGGAAATCCCTGGGCCACCGTCAACTATATGAGTTCCTCCAAGCAATCCGCCCGAGTGACATGCCCACCATAACAGCGATGGGGGTGAGGGCAATGGATCCCAACCGGATATGGAAAGCAGTGTCCTTCATCATTGCCGGTTCACTCCTGCTGTTGTTGTCACTTTCATGGCGGTTGAGTGGCGGGCTGACAGCCCGGCGTCAGCTAATACCCCCTTGGGTGCGCTCATCATTCAGCCTGTGAGTGGGCCAGGATATGGGTGGATTTTGCAGTTGCTCTCCTTAAGGGCCGCCCCAGCTGGAGCAGTCCTACGCATACCCGGCCTTCACCGAATCCGATGTGAAGATTTGAGTATTTTGATGCCCATCCAGACTTCACTACCTCGGTTCAGCAGCATTCCCACCCCCCTGTCCCCGGACCAGGGGAGCGCGACCGTTTTGTACAGGGTATGGTGGACGGGCGGCGTATTGGGGGCCCTGGGCGTTTATCTACGCCGGGCCATGTCCTCCATCTATTATCGTCATCAACCCCGGGTCAGTCAGACGCTTCGAAAACGTCAGGAAGATTTGCCTGAGAGAATTAAGCAAATCTCTTGGACAGCACAGGACCGGCTCAACTGGAAATACCGACGGCTTGTGGGACGGGGAAAGGCAAAAAACAAGGCCATTGTCGCTGTCGCTCGTGAACTCCTCGGTTTCGTCTGGTCGATTGGTCAGGAAGTAGCAAGGGAAAGCTATGTCACGCAGACCGCGGAAAGAGCACAATAGCAGTTGAACATCGCGTTGATCGGAACAGACAGGATAGTTGACCTCGTGCAGAACGGTCAAGGGTAAAGGCTTCGCCTCCAATTTGAAAGCCCCTTGACCGTGCACACTCGGTCAACAGCCAACAACGTACCGATCAACGAATGATAGCACCAGGGTGCAGGGGGCAGCGTGTGAGTGCGGCCACGGTACGGAGTATTCTCGAACCTCCTATGTTGCTAGGCTTCGGCCGAACGCACGATACTAGACTGAGACAGCTCCCGACGGATCAGGGTCATGCGTTAACCAACACGCGAATACCAGATTGATCGACCGTCGCATATTGCCCCGCTCGCACGCTGCCCCCTGTACCCTGATGGAGTGAACAAAATGAGCCTTCGGTGAAAAAACAAATGAGCCAAAAACCTGTGGAGGGCTTCATCCTGACACGGCCCTTCCATACCAGAACTATGAGGGGCACTTCCCCGGAAAGTTCGCTTCTGCACCCGGCATAAGAACTATCATCATGGCTGACGTTTCCTGGCTGCCAGATCTGCAAGTACTCCTGACGCTCTCACCGCATCTGCGATAGCATCTGCATCTTCGCCCTTTCTCGATTCTTCCTCCAGAAGACGGTGTAGTCCGATGAATGCCTGGCTAGCGACATGATCCTCAGACAACTTTGAGGAGAAGTCACCTCGTTCATGCATGACTCGCAAACGGTTTCGTGTAGATTGAATCCTACCCGGCCACTGCCCCCCAGTACTGACATCCAAAAATCTAGCAAGGTCCGAGCTCGCACCCTCCGTCAACGGAAGAAAGCGTAGAGGGCTCTGTTGCAAACTCCGCCTTCGGGATCTCTGGTCTCCACCAGACATCACGAGGATGGTGAGTCACTGCCCTACTCGCTGACCCGTGTATCGAGTCGAACCGGTACCCGGGGCTCAGACTGGAGGCACCAGTAGAAAAGATTGGTGAATGGGACCTGGGGTCTTCATTGAGATATCTGGTTCTGTGCCTATGGCCTCCGCATCCCGGGCAGAACCTGATCATCCGCCGGAGCTTGCCGCAAAACTCGAAGCCCCGCTCCAGACCGCGCAGCCTGAGAACTACCCCTACCGAACACGGTATCTGCTGCCTGCTACCAGGCAGCGCGAGGTTGTATTGCGTCTTCTATGAACCCCACAGCCAAAGGGACCGGGCATGATCGGTCCCTTCAGCACATTGCGGCTATATCTTCCCCACCATATCCCAGTCTGTGCCAAGGCCCGGTTCGCCCGGTTGCCACCCGGCCGGTGCACCCAGCTCGGTGTCGTCGGCAAACTTAATAGCCTGTATGACTCGAATTATCTCCTCGACATTTCGTCCGACAGGCCCTGGATACTTGCAGAAATATTCGACGTCTCCACCCGGGGAAACGATGACCGTGGTGCGAGTGGCGAAGCCCGTGTCCGGGTTGAGGGCCCCGTAGCAGGACGAGATCTCTCGGGTGGGATCTGAGACAAGGGGATACTGAACCTTCTGGGCCGACGGGGAGGTCTCGGCAAATACCTTGTGCGAATAAACACTGTCGGTGCTGATCCCCAGCACCTCTGCGTCCAGATCAACAAAAGACTCGTAATGGGCAGCCACGGCTGCCAGTTCAGTAGGTCAGACAAAGGTGAAGTCAGCAGCGTAGAAGAAAAGCACCACCCTCAGGTCTCTGAAATCAGACAGCCTCACCCGCACTCGGTCGCCACGATGATATCCCTCGGCCTCGAAGTCAGGGGCCGCTCTGCCCAGGACGATGGGTTCCCTGACGAAGCACTCCTGGCCTGGAAGCACTGCTTCGGACATGGTGAACATCTCCTCTCTCACCCACATCCTATGCAGTTCTTCTTGTCATCTGCTACGGATGACCGTAAAATTGGCACAAAGAGATTAGGAGGCAACTAATGGACGATATCCCCCTCGAGGTCACCTTGATTCGCAATGCCAACATCCTGGCCCCCGAAGAAAGGGGGTCGGCCGACATGCTCATCGTCGGTGACAAAATCGCAAACATTGGGGACATTGGCTCGGTGCCCCCGTCCGTTCTTGGACACGTCGAGACCATTGACCTTGACGGCGACTACCTAGCCCCGGGGTTCATTGACGGGCACGTACATATTCTCGGCGGTGGAGGCGAGGGTGGGCCGGCCACCCGCACACCCGAAATCACCCTGTCAGGGATCACAATGGCAGGTGTTACCACCGTCGTGGGCGTCCTGGGTACCGACGCGACCAGCCGGGGACTGTACGCTCTGCTCGCAAAGGCCCGGGGGCTACAATACGAGGGACTGACCACCCTGGTCTACACAGGTGCCTACCAGGTCCCCACCCCCACCCTGCTGGGGTCAGTCCGGGACGACATCATCCTCTTCGAATCCATCATCGGGGCCAAGACGGCCATCAGTGATCACCGCTCCTCGCAACCAACCGCCGAGGACCTCCGCTACCTGGCCTCGGAATGCCGCCTGGGAGGGATGCTCGGAGGCAAACCCGGCCTACTTCATGTCCACGTGGGTGCAGGAGAAGATGGACTCTCCCCCCTGTTCGATATCCTGGATCATACCGACATCCCCGCCTCTCAACTGTATCCCACTCACATAGCAAGAACGCCGGACCTTCTTCGCCAGGCCAGGGATCTCAACCTGGCAGGTGCCACGGTTGACCTGACTGCGGGAAAACAAGCTGCAGGGGCTCTTGTATTTCTCTGGGATGAAGGTGCGGATCCAGACCGCATCACCCTGAGTTCCGATGCCAATGGGAGCCTTCCCCGGTTCGATGAAAGGGGAAACTTCCTGGGGTTGGGCGTGGGAAGCCCAAAATCTCTGATGATCACCGTGCAGGAACTCGTGAAAAGGGGCGCATCCCTCTCTGAGTCGATCGCCCCCATCACCAGCAATGCCGCGCGCCAGCTGGGCCTGGCAGGGAAGAAAGGCGTTCTCCGCCGCGGTGCCGATGCAGACCTGGTGTGCCTCAATAAGAACGACCTGGCCATAAAGCACGTCTGGGCCCAGGGTCAGTTCATGGTGCGTGACGGAGCCCCTGCGGTCCTTGGAACCTTCGAAGGAGTCGGATGAAAATCGGGTAGAGCTTCTACGTCAATCTCGTCCGGAAGAATTGGGTTGACATGGGTTCGTAAGCAATGAGATTGGCATGTCGAGTCGTGGTAAACGGTGCATTATCAGCAACCATTGTCATTGGAACAGGAAGGATTGTGAGCACAAGAAGACTGGCCGATGGGGGGACTGGAGGAAGCGCCGAGAGGTAATACCGAGACTTCAGATCAACTGTTTGTCTCTGGCTCAGACAGGCTTATCGCTGCAGAGCCACCTCCTCTGAGGTTTGGGAGCAAGCACGAGGCTGTGGCACCTATAGACGCTACAGCCACGCATCATAATGTAGTTGATAACTACCAATCGCCTCATGAGACAGCGAAGTTTTTCCCTCGGCCAGTTTCTTCTTGTAATAACGACTGAGCCTCAGCAGTCCCAGGGTGTTATTACCACCTCTGATCTGGTTCAGGGCGAGTAAGTAAAAGGCCTTGTTGAGGCGCGTCTTCCATAGCAACGGTTCTTTCTGCGACTGCAAGGTCCGCAGCTGTCCTCAACAGGAGCGAATCCCGAGTATCGGGCCTCAAACGCCGACCCAAAGGTGCGCCTCCGAACTCCTGCTCAGCCCACCCCTCGGATTCCAGACCGGCCTCCAGCGGCAAAGGATCAAGGCCGTGGTGAACCTCGGGCAGAATCTCAACTCAAAGCTTCCGAGGCGGACCTGGCCTTTTCATCCTGCCCCTTCGCAGCTATCCTGACTCGGGTGTCCAGAGCATCTCTGATTCCATCCCCCATCAGGTTGAAGCCGAACACAGTCATCATGATCGCGATGCCGGGGAACACTCCCACCCACCAGGAACCTCGGAGGTACTCGCGCCCCTGGCTGACCATTCCGCCCCAATCAGGTAGGGGGGGCTGCGCCCCGAGACCCAGGAAACTAACCCCGGCGGCCTGTAGTATGGCCACACCCACGCGCAGGGTGGCAAAGACAATTATTGGACCTATGATGTTGGGCACTATGTGGAACACAAGGATCCGGACATCTCCGGCTCCCAGGGCTCGTTCAGCCTCGACATACTCCTTCTCCCTGACGGCTAGGGTGGATCCCCGCACAAGGCGGGCGAACCTGGGGATCCCGGATATCCCCACAGCGATCATGACATTGTACAGCCCGGGTCCCAGTATGGCCACCACGGCCAGGGCGAGGAGTATTCCAGGAAAGGCAAGGAGCACGTCCATGAGGCCCATGATGACGCGGTCGATGTTTCCTCCGTAAAAGCCGGCAACGAGGCCGAAGGTGGTGCCTATAACTAGTCCTATGGACGTGGCCATAAAAGCGATCTGCAGGGTGATCCTGGCTCCCCAGATTATGCGGTCAGTCAGCTGCCGACCGAGTTGATCGGTACCGAGTGGAACCCCACGTGATGGTCTTTGCAGGCGCATGGTCAGAACCTGTGCGTTGTACCCGTCGGGGGCCAGAAGCGGAGCGAATATGGCCATGAGGAATATGATGAGCAGCAGCGCTCCACCGAAGCGAGCAGACTTGTGGCGCGATAGACGGACCAGTACTTTCATTTACGGTGACCTCCCACTAGTTGTATCTGACCCGGGGATCGATAACCGAATAGGTCAGATCCACGATGAGATTAACGATCGTGTATATTATGGCTATGAGCAAAATGCATGCCTGCACCGTGGGGTAGTCTCGGGCGTGTATGGCGTTGATGACCAAGGTGCCGAGGCCGGGCCAGGCAAATACCTGCTCCGTGATCACGGCCCCACCCAGGAGGACCCCCAGCTGCAGGCCCAGTAGCGTCACCACTGGGATGAGACCGTTGCGCAGTGCGTGGCGGTATATGACGACCCGTTCACTCAGGCCCTTGGCCCGGGCCGTTCGGATGTAATCCTGGTGCAGGACCTCGAGCATCCCGGAGCGCGTCATGCGAGCCATGACAGCCGCCGTGCCCGCCCCCAGAGTGAGGGAAGGCATTATCATGCGGGATAGACCATCCCATGTGAAGAGGCCGTCGCCCATCCCCGAGGCTGGCAGCCAGCGCAAATGATAGGCAAACAGCAACATTAGCAGCAGACCCACCCAGAAGGACGGAGCCGATATACCGACGATCGACGCTCCCATGGAAATGCCATCGCCCATTGAATTGGGGCGGACTCCCGCGTAGATTCCCACGGCGATTCCGAAAATCATAGACCAGGTGATGGCGCTAATGGCCAGAATTATCGTGTTGGGGAAACGGTCTTTGACGTCCTGTATCACCGGACGGTAGGTGCGGAACGACTGCCCGAAATCAAGCCGAACAGCACCGGACATGAACTTCCAGTACTGCACATGGAGAGGTTCATTCAATCCGAGAGCTTCGCGGATGGCCTCCACATCCTCCTCGTAAGCTTCCGGGCCGGCCAACAATCTGGCCGGATCGCCCGGGGTCAGATGCACAAGCAGGAACACGAAGACAGAAACAAGTACCAAGATGGGTATGCAGCTGAGGAGCTTTTGGACTGTGTACTGGAACATGTTATTCCTCCTGACTGAGGGCGGTGTAAGATCTCGGGGGAGAACCTGCACGGTCCTCCCCCGAGCCGGGTAGCATGATGCACCCGTCGTCCTCGTACGCCCCTACTCCGTGATAACGATCTGGGTGTAATCACCCGACACCGCCGCCGTGGGGTGGTAGCCCTCGATATAGTGCGGAGTAATGAACGTCTGAGCCTCGTCCCCGACGAAGATGAACCAGGCGTTTTCGTGAATCTTGACCTGTATCCGGCGATACAACTCGCGCCGTTCCTCGATGTCTGAAGTCCGCTGCGCCTGTCGGCACAACTCATCAATTCTGGGATCGGAGCGGTTGCCCCAGTTTCCGCGGCCACCGGTCATGACCAGAGCATCGGTGAAGAGTGAGGGGTCAGCGCCCGACTGGTTCCAGCCCAGGAAGCACATCTCGTACTCGCTGTTCAGGACCTGATCCATGAACGCTGCCCACTCCATGACCGCGAGTTCCACGGCGATCCCAACATCCTCAAGCTGTCGGGCGACGGCCTCGCAGATGTCCTTGTCCATGTAATACCGGTAGTCGGGTGAGAGGAAAGTGAAGCCTAGGGGTTCCCCGTCCTTCTCGTACATCCCGTCCACCAGCTCATAGCCCGCTTCCTCAATCAGCTCGCGCGCCTTCTCGACGTCATACCCATAGGTGGGCAGTACGCCCTCGCCCGGATGACCCCAACCGGGACCGGGTAGCAGTGAATCTCCCGGGACAGTCAGCGGGGAGGCGATCGCCTCTACGATCATGGGCATATCCACGGCGTAGTTGAGAGCCTGGCGGATGCGGATATCGTCAAAGGGCGGTTTGGCCACATTCATGTGCAGACGGCGGCTGCGATATGCCGCGGGAACCTCAACTGTGAAATCGGGATTCTCCTGCAGGCGCGTCAGGTCCTCGAGACCAGCCCGGGTAATCAGGTGCACGCCGCCAGTCTCCAACTCGATGACCTGGGTGCCAGCTTCCGGAATCACCCGGTAGGTGAGTCTGTCAAGCTTGGGCCCATCTCCCCACCAGTCGGGATTCTTGACCATGGTAACCCTCTGCCCAGGGACCCACTCGTCCCAGATGAACTTCCCGGTTCCTACGGGCTCCATCTTGAAGTCGTCATAATCGTTCTCCTGAAACGCCTTCATGCTGGGAATGTAACCGGCATTGCCCAGGATGCAGTTGTCGGGGAATGCGGCCATGGGCTCGTTCAGGTGGAAAACGACCGTGTAGTCGTCCACGACCTCTATGTCAGCGACGATTCCGTAGTTGGCAGCGAAGGCGCTCTCGTCACCGAGGGCCCGCTCGAAGTGCCACTTGACGACCTCGGAGTCGAAATACGAGCCGTCGTGGAAGTGGACTCCCTGGCGCAAGTAAAAGGTCCAACGCAGACCGTCGTCCGAAGTCTCCCATTCCTTGGCCAGACCAGGGGCGGGTTCGCCATCGGGAGTTCTGTCCATCAGACGATCCATCATCTGATAGGCCACGGAGCTCGTGGTGGCGTCCTGGATATGGATGGGGTCAAACTGAACGATATCGGTCTCGAGGGCTATTATGAAGTGCTGCTCAACGTCCGGCTCGTCCACCGTTTCGTCCACCGTTTCGTCTCCCGGCTCTTCCACTTCCTCCGCGGTGGGGCCACAGGCCACCAAGGCAAATGCGCCCACAAGGAAGAGACCAACCATAAAAAAAACTAGCATGCTTTTGGGTCGCAACATCTATTGTATCTCCCTTCAAGCTAAGAGTTGGCCCTGCAGTCGGAGAACGGCAGGACACGATTTATCAGCGCAGAACTGAGAGTTGCCGTCTTATCCACACCTCCATCTCACTATTTCCCTCCGAGACGTTTCGACATCTACTCCTATTGAGTTGTTATCACATTCGACAGTCCCTAGCGAATATCCTCCTGCAGGTGCAGGTTGAAGAGTGATTTACTCATTCCCGGCGAGCCATCAGATCCAAAAGCACGTTCGGGTTCTCAGATTGTAAAGCAACACTCTTCACCAATCGTTTGCCCAAACACCAATCTCCCAAAGGTGCGCCTCCGAAGCCCTGCCAGCCCACCCTCGGATTTCAGACCGACCTCCAGCGGCACAGGACCAAGGCCGCTGTGAACCGAAAACCCCATCCGATCCCGGAAATCCCTGGGCAGTGGATATATGTATATGCCCTTGACGGTTTCTCCGTGTAACCGCTTCCGATCCTGGCGTCCACGACCTTGCGCGCGACCCACTCGAATCCAGTTCGCTGCCTGATAACTGGTCCCAACATGCATGACGACTCGCATCAGCAAGGGTCTCGACCAACGGTGGACGATACCCATAACGAGCCTCGAAATCTCTGGGCATCTGTCTCATCACCACACTTAACAAGCATGATGCCAGGTTCCGACACACAACGGTCGGGCAGATCAGGGAACGAGTCAAACTCACGACCCGGCGGATCCTTACACATCACAGCCAATCCAACAGTCTCGAGCCCAAACCTGCAGCGCAGCAGAAGCAAAACCCATTCCACCCAGCCAGCAATCTGACTGAAGCCCCATCAAAGGCCCGGCACCTCGGGGATGCTCACGCTCTAAATCCGCATCTGTCTTCGGTCTGTACCGCAACTAACTCCAGGTTGCGAACCTCATATCACTTCAGGTATCGGTCGAACCAGTCGGCGATCAAACTAAGTCGCTTGATCCGGCGCTTCGGCTTACCTGAACGAGAGAGTTCATGGTTCTCGTCGGCAAACCGGGCCAGGACGACCTCCTTCTTCAACTTCTTTAGGGCAACAAACCACTCTTCAGCCTGGGATATGGGGCAGCGAAGATCGTTCTCCGAATGGATGATGAGCATGGGAGTATTGACATTGTCGACGTACGTTATGGGTGAATGATCCAGGTAGCCCATGGGGTTTCTCCAGGGATAGCCGGGGAATTCCCAATCACCGTGGTTGAACCCAACGTCGCTGGTGCCAAACATGCTGTAGCGGTTGCAGGTGCTGCGCTGTGTCACCGCCGCTGCGAATCGGTCGGTCTGCCCCACGATCCAATTGGTCATATACCCACCGAAGCTGCCACCCGTAACGCCCAGGCGTCCCGAATCCACGGGCCTCGTGGTGAGAACATGGTCAACGGCACTCATGAGGTCACGGTAATCCTTCCCTCCCCAATCATGATGGGTGGCCGCGTTAAACGCCTGCCCATAACCAAGACTGCCATGGCAATTGGCATAGACCACGGCATAACCGAGGGCAGTCAACAGGTGGAACTCGTGTGAGAAACCGTGCCCGTAGGCCGCGTGGGGGCCGCCATGGATTTCGAGGATCATCGGGTATTGTCCATCATCATTTTTGCGAGAGTCTTCGACCGGCATCATCACCCAGCCCTGGATGCTCTTGCCCCCGGCACCCGTGAATCTGATCTCCTCGGGCTCACTGAGGAGAATCTCTGACTCCAGCCAGTGATTCACTGAAGTCAGTTGCTTCATGCCCTCGTTTGCGTCAAAAATCCAGATGTCTCCCGGGTTCAGGTCATCTCCGGCCATGAGGGCGAACCGGCCAGCCTCTTCACTGTAGGTGAATCCGGTCACGGCCCATTGTCGATCCGTGAGCTGGCGCACATCAAAGGTCTTGGTGTCCACGGCGTACAGGTTACAGTGGCCGGAAGCAGTACTGAGGAAAAAGACCTCGGCATCATCGCCGGAAAACACAGGTCCGCCTGCACTGGCACCGTATCGACAGTCACTGCCGACGGAACACCCCACGGTGGTGGGGAAATCCTGCAGAAGATCCTGGGTCTTGCCGTCCACAATGGAGGTGACCAGCAGGGAGGAGATCGTCGCACCATAGTACTGGTTGTGGTGCCCCGAATACAGGACATGGGCTCCGGAACCGCTGATCTTTGCCGACGCAGTCGGCCCCTTGCTGGCGGTGACTTTGACTGGGCTCTGATCTGCGGGTCCGTCAGCAGGGAAAAGGTAGATGTCGGTGAAGTTGGCATCATCGGGCTCATCGCAACGCACCGCACTGCAGGCCACGTATTGCCCGGATGGATCCCAGGTTGGACCGGTATGACTGAACAATCCATCGGTTATCCGCCTGGACGATCCCTCGCCAGCAACATCGACCACGAACAGGTGAGAAAACCGGTCGTAAGTGAATCCGGCTCCGTTGAGCTTGAAGCGGATCCGGGTGATGATTCGGACGTCGTCATCGGGCTCTTCCTCGCAGCCGGTGAGCAACCCTTCGCGTACCATGGAGGCAAAGGCAATCCGGGAGCCATCGGGTGACCAGCTGAACTCCCTGACACCCTCCTCCACATCGGTCAGCTGCCGGGCTTCTCCCCCCTCGGCCGGGATCAGCCACACCTGTTGCTTGTCTCCAGTCCGGTCGGATAAAAAGGCAATGGTCTGTCCATCGGGCGACCAGCGTGGATAGGTATCCCGCTTTCCACGGGTGAAGGGGAGGATCTCACCCCCGACCACAGCTGCGATCCTGATCTGAGAAACATACTTGTCTTCAGTGTCGTCAATGTGCGTCTGTACATAGGCGACGCGCTCTCCATCAGGAGAGATCTGGGGATCGGCCAGGAACGTGTATCGGTACAGGTCGTCAACCCGGATCGGCCGCCTACCTGCAGCAGTATCACTCATCTTGAAGCTCCACTCCCTTCCTCCAACTAAAAGGGCGGGGCATGAAGCCCCGCCCGAATCTCGTTCAATGGCCAGGCAGCTGGTGCAGCGGAGGAAGGGAGTGGAGCTTCAAGATGAGTG
>PXCI01000053.1 GCA_003566675.1 Clostridia bacterium | reverse complement strand
TATCTTCTGCTCATCCAGCAGTATGTACCGGGGATCGCCCCTTATGACGTGACCAACATGCTCCATCAGCTGCTTGCTCGGCCTGTACACGCTCTGCTCGACCCGGTTCAGCACGGCCAGCCCCTCGCCACCACTAAGGTTGCCTGCCAGATAGGATGACAGGGCATCCGTATCATCGGCTGTGAAGACCGGACTATCACGCAGCAGAGCCTCGAACTTCGAGCCAAATATCACATCGTGAGGGTCATAGTCGTAGTTATGGAGGTATGCGCAGGAATGAAGGCAGACCGGTTGGGAGCCCTCATAGAACGCCGTATGGGTGTCCTCCAGGTAGTACCGGTACTGAGAGACTTGGGCTGACGGATGAAGGACATCTCTCTTTGCCCCACCCACCCAGGTTAGCACCTCATTGTCGCCTATCGAGTCCTCGCACTTGGACCATTGTTTCAGCTCTATTATGACAGCGTTGTCTGCACTGTCATCATTTCTCCCGCAGATCAGGCAGTCGAGCCTCTTGGAACTCAGCGGCAGCTGGTACTCCAGTATCACACCGTGATCTAGCAAATCACCATTCTGAAAGACAGCAGATATGTTAAGAAGGGAGTTCCTCCAAGAGTTGATTTCGTTGTCCGGAGGGTTGAAGCCGTAATAGTGGAAGAAGGCGGACTTGAGCTTCCCGGCAATCTGGTTGTGGCTGGCATCGGTGATGAAGTTGCGCGATGTGCCTGCGTACAGCCTCATTCTAACTCCGTGTACTTCTTGGCTGTTCCCCTGGCTCTATCTGCAGGGTACTTCGCCTCGTTAAGCTGTAGTTTGGTCTCGACTGCATCTAGGAGGTCGATGCCCAGAGCATCGCATAGGCATATGAGGAAGATCATGACGTCAGCGGATTCCTCTGTGACCGCGCGCAACTCAGCTTCGCTCAGGTCTTCTGCCTCTGCGCGAGTCTTCCAGAGGAACCTTTCAAGTAGCTCAGCCGATTCTACGCAGATAGCTTCACTCAGATTCTTGGGGTCGTGGAACTGCTTCCAGTCTCGAGCCTCGCGAAACTGGATGACCTTATCGACGATAGTAGAAAACCTGTCCTGTTCGTTCACGTCGCGTACTCTTTCTAGCCTAAAGCGGTTGCGTAGTCCTCCGGCACATCTTCAAAGTCCCGCCAGGCGAACCAGTTGGAGCACTGAAGGGCGTCTGCCCACCTGTTGATCGTCTCGACATCGCCGGCGTAGGTGTTATCCGACTCTTGTTGAAGCCGCATTAACTCCTTGCCCAGACTGGCATAGGCTGACCGATGGTATCGTCCGAGGTAGTAGTTAGCCCCGAAGTGCGCCTCCAGAATGTGGAAGAAAGCGTAGTTCATGCTGTTCGATGCTTGAAGAATCCTGGGAGGGGTCATCCTTTCCACTCGACGCGACAGCCCTTGAACCGCTTCGTCATACTGCGTCTTGATCGACTCTGACTGATAAGGCCTCAGGTCGGGATACTCATCGTGAATCCACTTCTCGATCATGATGTCGGATGGATAGCTAGTTAGCTGCCTGATGGTCCCGATGTACCACATGTCCACAACCTGTGCCAAGCCGTCAAAGGGCATCACCTGAGAGAGGTTCTGTAGCTCTGCCTCGATTTCTCGGAGAGCCTGCATCTTGAGTTGATTGTTGGTGAAGGGCACCTTTCGATGCTCCGGGTCCACGCTGTATACTCGTAAGATGTGTCCGCATTCGTGGGCGATGAGATGGTTCAACACGCCAGTATGCTCAGGCTTATAGTACATGAGATGCTCAGACATCGACCTGCGGGCGATCTTGACGAATGCATACACACCAAGGTCTTTCGTCTCGACTAGCCTGACATCCTTTCCCGTCAGCGACTTCACTTCGCTGAATATCCTGCGGATACTTTCGGGCAGATCGATAGTCATATCTTCTCCCTATCCTCAAAGAGCCTCAGGGCCGCCTCATACTCCCGAGATAGGTCTATGCCTATATCCTGATCAGGGTCGATCGTCTTGAACCCAACATACATATAGCTGACTAGCTGCAGCCCGGTAAACGTCCCTGGCAGGCTTCCAATCGTGTACTCCTTATCGGGGTTGTTGATATCAAGGCCGGCCCGTCCCTTTATTGCTATCTCGAATGTGATGGCTTGAATGCGGTCCTCAGATTCTTCCTCAAACAACTCCAGGGCTGACAGCATGTACATGACAGCGTCCATGCGCAGTCCTCTGGACGTCAGATGTGTGATAGCTATCTCCCTGAGACCATCCCTGGCCAGTTCTTTCAAGTTAGGCGGCGAGTCCATCTCCAAGACCTTGCGGTAGTAGTTATCGGCTTTGGCGGTGTCCTGTGACTGCCAATACGCGCAGGCGAGCCCGTACACCGTAGCAGGATCGGACGGGTTGATTCGATAGGCCTTCTCCAGATAAGCAACCGACTCGTCGAGATCGCCAAGCTTGCCATAGAGGCCGCCGAGGTTGCGCAGAGCATAGGGATTATCCGGATCAAGTGAGAGAGCATGCCGAAGGTGTGTTATGGCCTTGTCAACATCGTCAAGCCTGAAACAGGCGTAGCCTAATGCCACATAGGAGTTTGCGTGTTTGGGATTATGCTCTATGGACTTAGTGAGAGCTGTCACAGCTCTGTCAGGCCGGTCGATCTCAGTGAAGCACATCCCGAGGTTGTACAAGATGTCGGGGTTTCTCGGGTCATCGGCCAGCACCTGCTCGAATAGTTCTATGGCGTCTGAATACCTGCCGGACTCGGCTAGGGCCACTGCTTGCTCAAAGCGGTTCAAGATGGCATACCTCCCGTGCTAGGATCGAAGGCGGATGCGCAAATCCTACCATCAAAACAGAGCAGAGTTCCAGTGGGTGGATTTCGGCCGCCCGCCCATATGGAGGTAGCAGTGCGCACTGGTGTTCGGAGGGCCTCCAGCCGTCGATAAGTCCGGCCTCCTCGGGCGGTGCGCTGGCTATGGTGTCTGGTGCATATTGGTATGGAGTCCCGGGAATCGCTGTGACCGATGTTGATGGCCATGAAGCGAGGGGTCGTGATCGTCCCTCAAAGGAGATCACGACCCCTCGCTTCATGGCCATCAACAT
>PXCI01000215.1 GCA_003566675.1 Clostridia bacterium | reverse complement strand
TGGCGGCCGCCCCTCTGTTTGAGCGGATGCTGAATGTCCCCGCGCGAGCTGTCATCGGTTCCGAGTTTCGCTACGGCGAGCCGATGCTCGATGAACACACCCTCGTGGTGTTGATCAGCCAGTCGGGCGAGACGGCAGACACCCTTGCCTGCCAGGATCTGGCCCTGGAGCACGGATGTCCCGAGGTGACCATAACGAATGTTGTGGGTTCCTCGATGGAGCGGCGTTCGAAAAACGTGATCTATACGCGAGCCGGTCCCGAGATTTCGGTGGCCTCTACCAAGACCTACACGACCCAGATGCTGCTTCTTTATTTGCTGGCGTGTGAGTTGGGCCGTCGGAGGGGAACGCCGGAGGAGGCTGCGCGTGACCTGTTGGGGGCGATACCGGGGATGCCCAGTGCCGAGGAGTCCTTGTTGGGCGAAACGGAGCACCTGAAGGAAGTGGCCCGTTACCTGGCAGAGTGGGAGGATGTGTTTTTCATCGGCCGCGGCCTGGATTATGCCGGGGCCATGGAGGGCCAATTGAAGCTCAAGGAGATCTCCTACATCCACGCCGAGGCCTACCCAGCTGGGGAGCTGAAACATGGCACTATCGCCCTTATCGAGCCGGGGGTTCCGGTGGTGGCGATCAGCACCCAGGATGGTCTCCGCGATAAGATGGCTTCCAACGTTGAAGAGGTGCGTGCCCGCGGGGCGTGGGTGGTTCTGGTCACCGACAGACCCGAGGATCGGGCCGCATCCTATGCTGACGCGGTGATTCCGGTGCCGGGGCTGGTCCCTGAGCTGGCTCCTTTTTTCGTGGGTACGGCTCTGCAGCTTCTCGCCTATCACACGGCGGTGCTGCGCGACTGCCCGGTGGATAAGCCGAGAAACCTGGCCAAGAGCGTGACCGTGGAATGACCTTCCTGGGGCTGGGCGTCGATGTGATGCAGCCCTCGCGTATTCGCAGTGCTGTCCAGCGGCGGGGAGAATCCTTTCTCCGCCGCATATACACCGACCGGGAGCAGGAGTACTGCTGCCGGGGGAAGAACTGCTATGAGCGGCTGGCTGCTCGCTGGGCCGGCAAGGAGGCGGTGATGAAGGCCCTGGGTTCGGGCCTATCTGGTTTCCGATGGGTCGATGTGCAGATCCTGCCCTCCCAGGGGGGAGCCCCGGAGGTTCACCTGAGCGGGGGGGCTGCCCGTCGGGCTGAGCGTCTGGGTGTGGTTGAGGTCCAGTTGAGCCTCAGCCACTCGAAAGATGTCGCCATCGCCACGGCGGTGTTACTGGGAAGCTAGGCGGAGGGATAAGATGCCTGTTTTTGTGTTGGACTCAGAGCAGATGAGGAAGGCCGACCGGATTGCGATTGAGGCGTTCGCGATCCCGGGGGTCCTCCTCATGGAGGCCGCGGCCCGCGGCGTCGCCCGCGAGGCCATGGCGATTTGCCCTCCGGGGGGACGGGTGATGGTTCTGGCCGGGCCCGGGAACAACGGCGGCGATGGTCTGGCGGCAGCTCGCATGCTTTTCCTGGCGGGAATTCGGGTGGAGGTGGTTGCAGCCCGGCCCCTGGCAGAGTATGCAGGCGATTCCGGGATCAATGCACAGATCGTGGCGCGGCTGGGGATACCTGTTTCGGTTTTCTCAGGTTCTGATGCTTCCCTGGACCCCGGGATCTTTACAAGTCTGGCCGAGAGTCATGTCGTGGTGGACGGGCTTCTCGGCACGGGGGTTCGAGGTGAACTGCGTCCCGGGTACCGGGAGTTGATTCGCTGGGCAAACGAGGTCGAGGCTTCGGTTGTGGCCGTTGATGTTCCCACCGGGGTGGACCCCGATACGGCACGCGTGGCCGATGGGGCCGTGAGGGCCGATGTGACGGTGACCTTCGGCGCCCCCAAGCTTGGTCTCCTGCTCGAGCCCGGGTGTGAGTGGGTCGGGGAACTGGTAGTGGAGGACATCGGCATACCGGCCGGAGTGCTGCGGAAGGTGGTCGGGGACGAAGGCGTTTACTGGGTGCAGAAGGAAGATGTGCAAACCCGGCTGCCGGGGCGGTCACGGACGGGACACAAGGGTACCTACGGTCATGTTCTGGTCGTAGGTGGCGCCCCTGGTTATGCGGGAGCCGCGATTATGGCCTCGTACGCCGCCCTTCGCAGCGGAGCAGGCCTGGTCACCTGTGCCGTCCCCGAAGGCAGTGTGGCGACGGTAGCGACGTCCCTGGTTGAGGCGATGACCGAGATCCTGCCCCCGGGTCCGGGCCTGGGAGCCCTGGAGACGAAACTGGATGCCGCAGATGTTGTGGCTCTGGGTCCCGGGTTGGGTGCTGGTGAGGGGACTTCCGGGCAGGTTCGAGGGTTGATTGGACGGGCCGCCCGGGCAACGAAGAGGCCTTTTCTGGTTGTTGATGCCGACGGGCTGAACGCAGTGGCTCCCGATCTCTCCCTGTTTGACGATCCCGGATGGCAGGGCAGAGTGGTCCTGACTCCGCACCCAGGGGAAATGGCCCGGCTGCTGGATCGGAGGATCCCCGAGGTGTTGGAGGACCGGCGCGGTGCGGCCCTGGAAGCAGCCGCTTCAGCGAACAGTGTCGTGGTGTTGAAGGGAGCGCCGAGCATCATCGCCTCTCCCTGCGGCCGGCTGGCCGTGAACGGCACCGGCAATCCGGGCCTGGCGACGGGTGGCTCCGGTGATGTTCTGACCGGTATGATCGCGGCCTTTCTCGGCCAGGGGCTCGACCCCTGGTGGGCTGCTGTGGCCGGGTGTTTCGTACATGGACAGGCGGCAGACGATGCCCTGGAAGGTGTGGATGCCCGGAGTATGTTGCCCCGGGATGTCATAGGAAGCATTTCCGGGGCCCTGAGAAGTCTGGGGTGAAATATGAGACCGAACTGGGTAGAGATCGATCTGGACGTTGGCGAACAGAATGTCAGGGAGATAAGGCGACACCTTGATGACCACGGTGCGCGCCAGTGCCGAATTTGCGCCGTGGTCAAGGCCGATGGCTACGGGCACGGCGCTGAAATGGTTGCCAGGAGTGCCCTTAGGGCAGGGGCAGACTGGCTCGCCGTGGCTTTTCTGGAGGAGGCATTGATCCTGAGGAATCGGGGGTTGGATGCGCCGATCCTGGTCCTCGGGTGGACCCCCCGGGAGGGTATGGAGGAGGCCGTGGAGGCCGGCATTGCCCTCACTGTGACGAGCTCCCGCGAAGGACGAGCCCTGGCCCAGGTGGCTCGAGACCTGGGGCGGGTGGTTCCGGTTCACATCAAGGTGGATACGGGGATGGGGCGCCTCGGCTTTCCCGCTGATAATGGCGGCGTCCGGGAGGTGACGGATCTGTTCCGGGAACCGGGGCTGAACGTGGAAGGGATTTTCACCCACTTCTCCGTGGCGGACGAGGACGTCCCTTTCACCCGGGAGCAGATCAGGCGGTACCGAAGGTTCGTTGGCGCCCTGGGACGAGGCGGTGTGCAGATTCCCATCTGCCACACCTCCAACAGCGCCGGGATATTGGATTTCCCGGATGCAGCCTTCGACATGGTCCGTCCCGGCCTCATGCTGTATGGGGTCTACCCTTCCGACACGGTGAAGCGAAGCGTGAAGGTCAGGCCCTTTTTGACCTGGAGGGCCCGAGTGGCCCAGGTGAAGGTCGTGCCTGCCGGCGAGGCGGTCAGTTACGGACGGATCTTCATCGCCGATGGGCCGGTTCGGATTGCGACCTTGCCCGTCGGTTATGCGGATGGGTACCCGCGAGGTCTGTCCAACCGGGGAGAGGTGCTCATCCGGGGGCGGCGGTGCCGAATCGCAGGCCGGGTTTGCATGGACCAGACCATGGTGATCGTCCCCCCCGAGGTCGGAGATCTGGGCGTTGGAACCGAGGCAGTCCTCCTGGGAGAGGACGGGGTGCAGAGCATCACCGTCGATGAGATTGCCCTGGCTATGGACACCATACCTCATGAGATCTTCACCGAGATTAACAAGAGGGTCCCGCGCGTGTTTCGGTGGGGCGGCCGCGTAATTGGTGAGTCTGAAGTGCTGAACGTCTAGTGGCGCGTTGGGATGGGAGCAGGAGAAAAGGTGGGATAATGACCAGCGCGAAAAGAATAAGCATATCTGTTCCAGTAAGTCTGTTGAAGGAAGTGGACTCTATGGCTTGTGCGGATGAAACCAGTCGGGCTCAATTCATAACAGATGCGATGCAGACATATATAGAGGCAAGAAAGCGGAAAGACATGCGGGAATCCCTTCGCTCGGGTTATGAGAGAATGGCATCCCTCAACCTGGATATTGCCGAATCCTGCATTAATGCTGAAAACGAGGGTTGTGATCTCTGTATGCAGGGCTTAACAGGGGGAGGAGACGTTGGAGATATCTAGAGGCGACATCATATTCGCCGATCTGAGCCCGGTAGTTGGCTCGGAGCAGGGCGGTGTGCGACCTGTCCTGGTCATACAGAACGACGTGGGGAACAAGTTCAGTCCCACGGTGATCATTGCAGCAATTACGTCCAGGATATCCAAGGCGCAGCTGCCGATTCACGTCGAGGTGACGCAGGATAACCACGGCCTCGATCGCGATTCCGTGGTGCTTTGCGAGCAGATCCGCACCATTGACAAGCGCAGGCTCCGCGAGAAGATCGCACATCTTGAAGGTGAGACGATGAAGAAGGTGGATCATGCCCTGATGATCAGCCTGGGCCTTACGGAGATCTGAGAGGAGAGACCGGATATGAGGATTGCAGACCTTGCGCGGGAGCGCCTTGCCCATCTGCCCACCCCCTTCACCTTCCTACCGACATTCTCATCTGCCCTGGAGGGACCTGACATCTGGATCAAACGAGACGATCTGACTGGCCTGGCCGGTGGAGGCAATAAGGCCAGGAAGTTGGAATTCATCACCGGAGATGCCCGCAGGAAGGGCGCGGACACCCTGTTGACGGCGGGGGGCCTGCAGTCTAATCACGCGCGCATGACCGCAGCTGCTGCGGCGGCGCTGGGAATGGACGCTGTTCTCTTTCTGTCGGGTGAGGACCCGGGGTATCGGCAGGGGAATCTCCTGTTGGACGAGCTCCTTGGTGCCGAGGCGGTATATCTCGGTGATGGCGAAGATTACGAGGCCCCCATGGAGGAATGGGTGGAGAGGCTGCGGGGGGAGGGGAGATCTCCGTACCTCATTCCCGTCGGGGGTTCGGTTCCCCTGGGATGTGCGGGCTACGCCCTGGCCGGGCTGGAGCTGGTGCAGCAGGCGATTGCGGCCGGAGTGACCCTGGACCACGTGGTGGTCTCTTCGGGTTCCGGGGGAACGGCGGCCGGCCTTCTGCTCGCTCTTGCCCACCTGTCCCCGTGTACGGTCCTTCATGCAGTGCTGGTCAGCCGGTCTGCGGAGGAGGTCCGACAGAGGATCCTGGAATTGGCGGAACAGGCAGCTGTCCTCCTGGAGTGGCCCTGCGAACATCTCGGCTGCCATCTGGAAGTGCACGATGACTTCATTGGTCCGGGATATGCTATTGCCACGCCGGAAGGGGTCAGGGCCGGGCTCACCCTGGCGCGCACGGAGGGGATCCTGGTGGACACCACCTACACTGGAAAGGGGCTATCGGGTCTCGTTGGCCTGATTGGCAGGGGACGGATCGGTCCGGGGGAGACGGTGGTCTTTCTGCACACCGGTGGGGTGCCGGCAATCTTCAATGAGTCTCACCAGGGAACCTTTGACAGCGTTTGGAGGAAGTAGCCATGCCTGCGAACATTGGGATCAGCGTCAGTAAGGACAATGAGAATCAGATGCTTGCGTTGCCAGCCAACTACGTGGATGCCGTTCGGGAAGCTGGCGGAGTTCCTTGGCTGTTGCCCACATTCGCGCCGGGATCTGTCGATGAGGAGCTGGTTGGGCTTTACGTGGACAGGCTTGATGGTCTGCTTCTGAGCGGCGGCCCGGACCTTGCCCCGAGGTATTTCGGGGAGGAACCCCATCGGGACCTGGGCCAGGTCAGCCCGGAACGGGACGCGATTGAGCTGCTGCTCGCCCGGGCGGCTCTTGAGCGGGACCTGCCGGTGCTGGCCATATGCCGGGGGATCCAGGTTCTCAACGTCGCCGCGGGGGGGACGCTTTATCAGGATGTATCGTCCCAGGTTGAAGGAGCGATCCAGCACCGCCAGCTGGCCCCGCGGTGGCATGCCTCCCACGGGGTCGTGGTGGACAACGATAGTCACGTCGGCCGGATCTTCCGAACCCGGGAGTCCTGCCTTATGGTCAACAGCTTTCACCACCAGGCGGTTCGGGAGCCGGCCCCTGGTTTTGTCATCAGTGCCCGGTCGGCCGATGACGTGGTGGAAGCGATCGAGGGGACCGAACATTCCTTTGCCATCGGGGTTCAGTGGCATCCCGAGATGATGGTGGAGCATTCAACGGCCATGCTCGCGCCCTTCCGGGCGCTGGTGGCGGCCGCCGGCCGATATCACAGAAGGGATGATGCTTCATGCTGAAACCTCCGCGACCGAGAAGGCGAGCGCGAGAGGTGGGAATCGATTTCCCCGGTCTGCCTCCGGGCCAACACAATGCCATCACGGATGTCCCTGGTGTGACCGTCGGTCACACGACCCTGTTTTCCGGGGAGGGGAAGCTTGTCCCGGGATCAGGTCCGATACGGACAGGCTGTACGGCGGTGGTGCCTGCTCCCGGAAACCTGTTCGAGAGCAAGGTCCCCGCTGCGGTCTATGTGCTGAACGGGTTCGGCAAGCCCATGGGATTCGATCAGGCGCGGGAACTGGGGGAGCTGGAAACGCCCATTCTCCTGACCAATACCCTCAACGTCCCCCGCGTCGCGGACGGTCTGATCGACTATCTGCTTCCAAGGAACGAGGACATCGGCGTCAGGACCAGCTCGGTGAACGTCTTTGTCGGAGAGTGCAACGATGGGCACCTCAACGACATGCGGGGACGTCACGTGGGCCCAGATGAAGTGTTCAGCGCCCTGGAAGGTGCCCGGGGTGGGTCGGTGCCCGAGGGCGTGGTCGGGGCTGGAACCGGGATGCGTTGCATGGGATACAAAGGCGGCATAGGGACCGCTTCTCGGCGAGTGCAGGTGTTCTCGGGCGATCGACAAGACCCGACTGAGGCCCGCGATTTTACCACCGGGGTCCTGGTTCTTGCCAACTTCGGGCGTCTAAAGCAACTTCGCGTGGCCGGTGTTCCCGTTGGTCATTACCTGGCGCCGCCTGGCGAAGGGGAGGAACCTGAGGACAAGGGTTCGATTGTGATGGTGGTGGCGACCGATGCGCCCTTAGACAGCCGGCAGCTCAAGCGCCTGGCGCGCCGGGCGGGCATGGGCCTGGCCCGGACGGGATCGACGGCGTCTCACGGCAGTGGAGACTTTGTGGTCGCCTTCTCTAATGCATACCGGATCCCCCAACGCCCCTCGGAGATGGGGGTGCAGAGGGAGATTCTCTATGACAATCATCCCGGTCTGAATCGACTTCTGACCGGGGTGGTGGAGGCGACAGAGGAGGCGATCCTCAATGCCCTGTTTGTTGCTGACACGGTGGTGGGCCGGGATGGCCACCGGGCCGAGGGCCTGCCTGTAGACGAGGTATTGGCGTTGATGCGATCCTGCGGTGGTGCGCTGCTGGGTGAGGGGAGCAACAGCTGATGGCCGAAATTCTCGTTGAGGCGATTCGTTCTGGTGTTGTGGAGAGATCACACCGGGGTGATGTCGCGGTGGTCGATGCCGAGGGTGCAATCCGCTACTATGTCGGGGATCCTTTCAAGTACACGTACATGCGTTCAGCGGCCAAACCCCTGCAGGCCCTCGCGATCGTTGAGACGGGGGCGGCCGATGCCTTCGGTCTCAGTGCGGAGGAACTGGCGGTGACCTGTGCTTCCCACAACGCGGAGCCGGGCCACGTGGCGGCGGTGAGGAGCATCCTGGAGAAAGCGGGTCTGACCGAGGATTCCCTGCGGTGCGGGGTTCACCCGCCCATTGATGAAGAGAGCAGGGCTGCGCTTTATCGGGAGGGCGGCAGGGCCTCGTCGGTGCACTCGAACTGTTCGGGCAAGCATGCCGGAATGCTGACCGTATGTGCCCACATGGGCTGGTCTATCGAGAACTACTGGCACCCAGACCATCCTCTGCAACACCTGCTGCTGGAAAATGTGGCCGACATGGCCGGGGTTGTTGTGGAGGATGTGGGCCTTGGTATCGACGGTTGCGGGGTCGTGGTCCACGCGATGCCCATAGCGGCCATGGCCCGCGCCTTTGTGCGCCTGGCGACGGGCGAGGGTCTCAGTGGGGACCGGATCCGGGCTGCCCGGGCGGTGTCGGGGGCGATGGCTGCCTACTCCTTCATGGTCGGGGGCACGGGCCGGGTTTGTACGGGTCTCAACGGTCTCCCGGGAGGGCGTTTTACGTCCAAGGGTGGCGCCGTTGGCGTGTACTGTGCCGCTTCGACCGAACTTGGCCTTGGGGTTGCGGTGAAGATCGAGGACGGCAATGGACAGGCTGCAGGCATGGCGGCCCTGGAGTCCTTCTCCCAGCTGGGTGCCTTCACGGAGGAAGACATGGAGGCCCTCCGGAGCTATCATTGCCCGGATAACAAGAATGTGCTGCAGCAGACAGTCGGAGAGGTCCGGGGAGTCTTACAGCTTCGCCGGACGCAGCTTTGAAAGGAGAATAGTTGATGAGGGTCTTCATTTCGGCTGACATTGAGGGTATAAGTGGCGTGGTGGCCGGGGATCAGACCGGACCCAAAGGCTACGATTACGGGCGCGCCCGGAAACTCATGACCGGTGAGGTCAATGCCGCCGTCGAGGGTGCACTGGCCGCCGGAGCTGCCGAGGTGGTGGTGAACGACGCCCACGGCAGCATGCGGAACATATTGATCGAGGAACTGGTCCCCGAGGCCCGTCTCATGACGGGATCGCCGAAAATCCTGGGGATGATGGAGGGCATTGATCACCCAGCCGGATTCGATGTTTGTGGTTTTGTGGGTTACCACGCAAGGGCTGGCACCCAGGGGGTGCTGAACCATACCATCTCCGGAGGGGTGGTCAGCCGGGTGCATCTGAATGGCCGCGAGGTGGGAGAGACGGGGCTGAATGCGGCCCTCGCCGGACACCACGGTGTCCCGCTGGCTTTCCTCTCGGGTGATTCAGATGTCTGTCGACAGGTGCAGGAACTGGTTCCCGGTGTGGTGACCGTTGCAGTGAAGGAGGCGGTGGGACGTTACGCGGCACTGTGTATGTCACCGGAGAAAGCCCGGGAGGCGATAAGGGAGGGCATGATGTCCGCCGTGAGCAAGGCCAGAGAGGGAGGCCTTGCGCCGCTGAACGTCGAGGCGCCGGTGCGGATTTCCCTCGTGGTGTCGGATACGGCCATGGCGGATCTTGCTGCGATGCTCCCGGGGTCACACAGAGAAGGATTTTTGGAGGTGGCCTACGAGGCGCAGGATGCCAGGTCAGCTTTTGTGGCCCTGCGGGCGATGATCCTGTTGGCTTCCTGTTCGAGACGATGAGAGGAGAGAGAAATGAGATCTTCAGTTGATGATATCAGGAACCGGGCGGAGGCTATCCTGCCTGAGGTGGTACAGCTGCGCCGACAGTTTCACATGAACCCTGAGCTGGGTATGGAGGAATTTGAGACGGCCGAGACCGTTGCTCGCTACCTGGACAACCTGGGTCTCGAGGTGTGCACCGAGGTCGGCGGGACCGGGGTCGTGGGCCTTCTGCGGGGATCGTCCCCAGGCAAGACGGTGGCACTGAGGGCGGATATGGATGCCCTGCCCATCGAGCAGGACAGTGACGCAGACTATGCTTCTAAGGTCCCAGGTAAGATGCACGCCTGCGGGCATGACGCTCACACGGCCAACCTGCTGGGGACGGCCCGGCTGCTGGCGGAGATCACCTCTGGGGGGGAGAAACTGGCAGGAAATGTCAAGTTCTTGTTCCAGCCCGCGGAGGAGGGACCCGGGGGGGCGGAGCCCATGATCGCCGACGGTGCGATGAGGGACCCAGATGTGGATGCTGTCTTTGGACTCCACGTCCACACCAACCTGCCGACGGGGCAGATCGCCGTGAAGGAGGGGGTCAGCAGTGCTTCAGCAGACGGGGCCCGTATAGCAATACTGGGACAGGGGGGACATGGAGCTCACCCAGAGCAGACCGTGGACAGTGTGGTGGTCGCGGCGCACGTGGTCACAGCCCTGCAGACGGTGGTCAGCAGGGAGACCGGTCCGACGGACTCGGCGGTCATCACCGTGGGTACGATCAAGGGCGGATTCCGATCCAATGTGATCGCACCCAGGGTGGACATGGAGGCGACGGTTCGGGCCCTGACGCCGGAGATCCGGGAGGCGTTACCGGGGAGAATCGAGCGGATTGTCAAAGGTGTGACGGAGTCGATGAGGGCCGACTACGAATTGGAGTACAGCTTCGGGTATCCTCCCCTGAAGAATGATTCGGCCATGGCGCAGCTCGTTTCCGAGGTGGGTCAGCGGGTGCTGGGCGACGAGTGTGTGATCCAGTTGGGGGAGGCCAGCCTTGGTGCTGAGGACTTTGGCTACTTCGCCTCGGAGGCGCCCGGTTGCTTCTTCCGGCTGGGGGTTAGCGACGAGGAGAAGGGGTTGGGCCTGTATCCCGGACACAATCCCCGCTTTGATATTGACGAATCTGCACTTTCGGTGGGCATGTCAGTGATGGCGGCCGTCGCCCTGGAATATCTTTCACAATAGAGGATCATTGTGTGTCACCGTTGAAGTGGTGAGCAAACATAGGCTTTTGTGGGGGAGGTGGAACGTTGACCGACGAAGGCGAACGAAACAATGGAGAGGTCCTCAGCGAGGAGGAGATCGAACGGCAGGCGAACCTCCTGTTCGATACCGATGATGAGATCTTGCTGGAGTGGGATGTACATCCTTTGCAGACCAAGCGCGATCTCACCACCCGGCTGATCATCATCCTGGTCCTGGCCTACCTGGTTGCCTATTTTCTCTTCGGGACCCTCGGAGTTGTCCTCAGCATTGTTTTTACAGCCCTGTTCTCGGCCACGTACATCTTCCCCACCCACTACGTGTTGACACGTAAAGGGGTTCGATTGATCAACTGGGTGGCCCGGGACAAAAATACATGGCTGAGATTCACCAGTTACGAGGTCTACCCCGATGCGGTTCAGCTCTACTTCAATCGACGCACCGTTCGCGGCTGGATCCTGCGCGGCAATGTCCTCTTCTTCAATGAGGACGAAACCACCCAGCGTCGGATCATCGAGATTGTGTCCCAGTACCTGGAGCCCATCGCAGTAGAGCAGAAGTAGATCTCCATGTGGGCTCCGATCGGGGATCTTGGCTGCCGACCGAGTGGGATATCTGCCTTCGAGGCCTGATGATTCCACAGATCGGTCAGTGCCTTCGCTACACGGATCGCAAGAATCTTTGCCGTCCCTTTGAGATACCGACTCAGGTCACCTTACCGCACGGATCAGAACCCTCCCCGGACGAGAAATTTGCTCGGTTAAGGAGAAGGAATCCTTTGGCTGGCGTCGAATAGTACTTAGTAGAGTCTCCTTGATGGTGATTATCGGCTGTCAGGGAAGGCCAACCGGGTTTCAGTCCCGGTACTTACATCAATTGAGGAGGTGAATTGACTTGTTGAACGCACTATGGATGCTGGCCGAGATTCCGCCGCCGACCTGGGGGATCTTTGCCGAGGGCGAGGTAGCCCCCTTCCTGTTCCTGGTTGTTTTCGTCGCGTTGGTCTACTACATGATCAGCCGAGCGAGGGCGGGGCAACCGATCCCGGAGATCCGCAAGATCGCCGGGTTGGATGCCGTTGACGAGGCGGTTGGTAGGGCTACTGAGATGGGTCGACCGGTTCACTATTCCCCGGGCATTTCCGCCGTGGAGAATGAACAGACCATCGCTTCCTTCGCCATGTTGAGCTATGTGGCCAAGACCTGTGCCCAGTACGATACCCGGTTAATCCAGACAAACCGGAACTACATCGTGCACGCGGTGAACGAGGAGATCATCAAGCAGGCGTACCTGGAGGCGGGTCGCCCAGACGCCCACAACCCTGATGATTGCCGGTATATCTCCGGATTCCAGTTTGCCTACACCGCAGGTGTTCTGGGCATTCTCAAGCGAGAGAGGCCGGCTGCCAACATCATGTACGGCGCTTTCTTCGCAGAGTCCATGATGATCCTGGAGGTTGCCAGCCACGTTGGCGCGGTCCAGATCGGCGCCACGGCCAACACGGCCCAGCTGCCCTTCTTCATGGCAGCTGCCGACTACACCCTCATAGGCGAGGAGATGTATGCCGCCAGTGCATACCTCTCCCGGGAGCCTGTGCTCCGGGGTACGGTGGTGGGGCAGGACCTGACCCGTATCGTCATCTTCGCTGCGATCATCATCGGCACGATCATTCAGCAGATCGATCCGGAAACGAACGCACTGACCCGCTTTATGCGCACGTTCTGATGGTGTTGTCTACATTATTGACGAGGCTTGTTGAGTGGCATTAAGGAGGTGTAGAGCTTGCGCAAGGAAATGCCGCTTCTCATAACCACCATCTTCGGTCTCGTGGTGATTTTCTCCAACTACTTCCATCTGGGTCGCTTATGGGGACTGGATGAGATCGCCGAGAACTGGAACATCATCAGTGCCGCCTTTGCCTGTGCAGTCGGTGTGGTCAACCTGACCCGCCTTCATGGCAAGAACATTCAGAGGCGGAGACCTGACTGGCCTTACAGCCTGGTGCTCCTGGTGAGTATGTATTTCTATATCGCCCTGACCCTGTATGAGACGGTCGAGGGTGAGACGGCGCGATGGATTTACGATGCGTACATCACGCCTGTGGGGTCCGCCCTGTTCGGCACCATCGCCTTCTATATAACCAGTGCTGCATACAGGGTTTTCCGTGTGCGTACCCGTGAGGCGACGGTCCTGATGATCTGCGCGGTCATAACCATGCTGGGCATGGCACCCATCGGGGACGTCATGATCAACGGTTGGGGCCTCGTGGCTCGCTGGATGCAGGATGTTCCCGTGGCCGCTGTGTTCCGTGGGATTCTGATTGGAGCCTACATTGGCGCCCTGGCTACAGCGATGCGCATTGTCCTGGGGCTGGAGCGCGCCCACATGGGCGGTTACGGAGCTTAGTATGGATGCACGTTCGACGCACTCATGTAATGGATACCTCGTGATACTATTAAGGGAGGTGTAAATCCATGGAACGCGAACAGCAGAGCTTCTGGGAGAAATTCGTGGCCATTGATCGCCGCATTCTGTACGCTCTTATCTTCGTCATCGTCGGTGTCGTTGTCCTCCGGCCACTCGGCCTGCCGATCATCGTGTCGGCCGATACTCAGGAGTACTACGATACCATTGAAGCGATTCCCGCTGGTGGCGTGATCTGGCTGGACGCCGGATATGGCCCGGGTTCGATCGGTGAACTTGGACCCATGATGGAGGCCACGATTCGTCATGCCTTGCGAAACAATGTCCGGGTGGTCATGGCGGCCATGTGGGAGCAGGGCGGGCGGATGGCTGAGACCGCCTGGCTCAACGTCGCCCCCGACTTCCCCGACAAGGAATACGGCGTTGACATCGTGAATCT
>PXCI01000125.1 GCA_003566675.1 Clostridia bacterium | reverse complement strand
TATATCTGTATTTGCCAAATATTTACGGCGAATCGCTCTTGACCCAACCCGTATATGCGGCATAATGATGTTAACGACCCCTCGGGACCCCTACGGAGAACGCCATGTCCCGCCGAACCGATGCCAAGCTCCAGGCCCTACGCGAAGCCAGGGCGCTGAACGCCCGCCCGCAGCGCGTCGCCGACCCGCTGTTCGTCCAGGGCGAGTTCTTCGATCCCTCCGACCTGGTGCAGGTGAAGTACGAGATGCTGCGTCGGGTGCAGAGCGAAGGGCAAGCGGTCCGCGAGGCGGCCGCCGCCTTTGGCTTTTCCCGCGTAGCCTTCTACCAGATCCAGGCCGCCTTTACGGATCACGGCTTGCCGGGACTGGTTCCCAAACGTCCCGGCCCGCGCCGGGCGCACAAGCTCTCGTCGGCCGTGGTGGAATACCTCGCCCAGCAGCGGGCCGAGGACCAAAGCCTGCGAGCGAAGGACCTGGCGGAGATGGTCCTGAAGAAGTTCGGCCTGTCGGTGCATCCCCGCAGCATCGAGCGCGCCCTGGCCAAGAGGCGAAAAAAGGGGCGATAGATTTTGGTATCGAAACGCAACCCCCGCAGCCGTCACCGGACGTCGACTGGGCTGGCCGCTACGAAGTCTTGCGTCAGCAGACGCTGGACCACGGCCCGGTCGCGGGCGGATGGGGCCTGGCCCTGCTGGTGCATCGCGGGGTGGCCGCCTGGATGCGTGCCTGTTCAGCAACGGCGGCTGCATCGGCCCCGGCACGGCCTACGGCAGCGTTTTCGCCTTCTCTCCCGGAGGAACCGGCCCGGCAGCCGCCCTCGGTCTTGTCCGAGGTAAGCGGCCAGGTCGCTCACGTTTTGGCCCGGATGATTTTGGAAACCCGACAGGAGGCGGCGACATGAATGGCGACAGTCAAAAAGTCAACGCGGAACACTTGAAGCGGGATGCGTACCTTTACGTGCGTCAGTCCACGCTGCACCAGGTGGTTGAGAACACGGAGAGCACCGAGCGTCAGTACGCGTTGCGCGGGCAGGCCATCCGGTTGGGTTGGCCCGCTGAGCGCGTGATCACGATCGACCAGGACCAAGGGCAGTCCGCCTCGACGGCAGCGGACCGGGAAGGCTTTCGGAAGCTGGTGGCCGAGGTGAGCATGGGACGGGCGGGGATCGTGCTGGGGCTGGAGGTCTCCCGCCTGGCGCGCAACTTCAGCGACTGGCACCGCCTGCTGGAACTCTGCGCCCTGACCGGTACGCTGATCCTTGACGAAGACGGCCTGTACGACCCGAGCCGTTTCAACGATCGGTTGCTGCTGGGACTCAAAGGGACCATGAGCGAAGCCGAACTCCACATGCTCCGCGCGCGCTTGCAGGGCGGCATCGAGAGCAAGGCCCGCCGCGGCGAGCTGAAGACCCGCTTGCCCACGGGCCTGGTCTACGACGATCACGATCACGTGGTCTTCGATCCCGACCGGCAAGTGCAACAGGCATTGAGGACCTTCTTCGACGTCTTCCGCCGCCAGGGCACGGCCTGCGCGGTCGTCAAGCATTTCCACAGGCAAGGGCTCTTGTTCCCGCGGCGCATCCACGCAGGCGTGCGCAAGGGAGACACGATTTGGGTTCCGTTGAGTTCCCAGCAGGCCCTGAAAACGCTGCACAATCCTCGCTACGCTGGAGTCTTCACCCGCAGCCGAACGCGGAACTGCCGGATGCCAGACGGCAAGGTCACCAGACGGATTGTCCCGCAGGAGCAGTGGGGCATCGTACTGCCGAACTGCCACGAGGGCTACATCACTTGGGAGGAATTCCAGCACAACCAGCGTCGGCTGCGCGAGAACTCGGCCGCCCACGGAGGCGACCGGCGCAGGAGCCCGCCCCGCGAAGGCCCCGCCCTGCTGCAAGGTCTGGTCGTGTGTGGGCGGTGCGGCAAACCGATGACCATTCGCTACCGCACCCATAAGGGAGGACCGGAACCGGCTTACGTCTGCCAACGTGAAAGCGTGGATCATGGAGAGCCGGTCTGCCAGGACATCCCCGGGGGCAAGATCGACGAGGCCGTCAGCGCGTTGTTGCTGGAGATGGTCGTCCCGCTGACCCTTCAAGTCGCCCTGGAGGTCCAGGAGGCGCTGCAAACACAGTTGGACGAGGCGGACCGGCTTCGCCGGCAGCAGGTTCAACGAGCCCGCTACGAGGCCGATCTGGCCAAGCAACGGTTCATGCAGGTCGACCCGAACAACCGCCTGGTGGCCGACGCCCTGGAGGCCGACTGGAATGAAAAGCTCCGCGCGCTCCACGAAGCGCAAGAGACCTGCGAGAGGCAACGGCAAGCAGATCGCGCCGTGCTGGACGAGAAGCAGCGACAGGAAGTCCTTTCGCTGGCCAGAGACTTCCCACGCCTTTGGCGAGACCCCAAAGTGTCGTATCGCGAGCGGAAGCGGATGGTCCGCCTGCTGATCGAGGACGTCACGCTGCGGAAGGGTGAACACATCTCGATTGGCATCTGTTTTCGCGGCGGTGCCACGCGCAGTTTGACGATCCCCCTGCCCCTGCCGTCCTACCGGACCTGGCAGACCCCGCCGGACATCGTCGCTCAGATCGATCGCTTGCTCGACCAGTACACCGACGGCGAGATTGCGGCCCAGCTCAACCAGCAGGGGCTTCATTCCGGCAAGGGCGGCCGTTTCCAATGCAGGAGTATCGCGCACATCCGCCGCGCCTACTGCCTCAAGAGCCGCTACGATCGCCTGCGGGAAAAGGGGATGCTCACCGTCAAGGAGATCGCCAAGCATCTGGGCATCGTCACCGGCACGGCCCACACCTGGCGGGAGCTTGGGATCCTCAAGGCCGAAGCCTATAATGACAAGAAGGGATACCTCTTCGAGCCCTTTTCCGGCCCGAAGCCTGCCCCATGGCGTGGCAAGAAGCTCTCCGATCCCCAGCGTTTCGGCAAAGTTCTGTCTGCAAACACGAAAGAGGTGTAGTATGCAACCCAATCCTTCGTCTGAGGCCGGCGCGGGCGGCACGCCACCGGCCGGAAGCCATAATGTGTGGCGAAGGCCAGGAACCGGGTGTTGTAGATCGGTTCCCCCTCTTCGTAGCGGGCCACCACG
>PXCI01000018.1 GCA_003566675.1 Clostridia bacterium | reverse complement strand
GTCGACGGCCGCTCCGTTCGTTCCTTTTCGCATCGGTCGTCCTCCACTTCGAATGCAGAATCGACCGCCAGTCTACCCCAACCCCCGCTCCCGCTTCACGCACGCTTGCCGAAAGCTCTCGTTGCGCCGGAACGGGATCGAAGCAGTACGTCTCGAAATGGTCGCGGCCACGTCTCCAACTCTTCCCCTTGAACACGGGGTCCCAGGTTTTGCCGTCGGGGCTTGCGTGTATCTCAAACAAGTACGTCTGGCTCCATTCGCCCTCGTTGCCAACAGCCCACTCCACCTCACGGCTCAGCGTCTTTTCCGGCGCGGTGCCCTCCCCGGCCGCTACCGCGTCCGACCCTCCCGCAAGCGGGAGGGTGAAGAACGCGGTACCCAAGCGGCGTTGGGCGGCGTCGCGTTCAATACTCGCGGTCGGTGAGAATACCCGGCATCGGAATGGGATACTTGCCGTCGTCGTCGGCCTGGACGGGGGCGGGCGGGTCGGTCGTCCACTCGTCGAGGCCCGGTGCGTACTCGTCGGGGCTGTTGAGCATCGCGTCCAGGGTGATCTCCTGGGCGGTGTGGGCCGCCTTGCGCCCCAGCGAACTGACCACGCTGGCCATGACGCCGTGCTCGACCTCGTTGAACGGCTCGTCGGCGCGAATCGCGTCGATCAGCGCGTTCCACTGGTTCCGGTAGGGATTGCCCTCGCCGCCCGGGGTTTCCGATTGCCAGATTCGCTTCGCGCCGTCGAAGTTCTGGCCTTCGAACGTGGCGGACGGCCCGCCGCAATCGCCGCGGCGCGACGCCACGGCGCAGCCCTTGGTTCCATGCAGGGCGCTGGAGAAGTTCGAATGGGCGCCGGGCATGCAGCGCCCGTGCATGAAGAGCCGGGCCCCGTCGGCGAAAATGTATTCCACGGCGTAGGAATCGAAGTTCTGATCGACCGAGTTTTCGCGGTAATGACGCCCGCCCAGCGACTGGGCTTTGACCGGCCAGTCGCCCTTGATCCAGCAGCAGTGATCGATCAGGTGGATGTAGAGGTCGTTGAACAGCCCGCCACTGGCCCAGAGGAACGAGTGGAATCGCTGGAGCTGCCAGAGCACTTCGCTCGGCTGGCCGGGCCATTTCTCCGCGAACGCCTTGGCAAACCCGCCGTGCATCCGGTAGGCCCGCATGGTGAGGAGGTCGCCGATCTCGCCGTCGCGGACGCGCTGGTGGAGCTGCTGCAGGTTCCGGGCATGGCGCGACATGAGCCCCACGCCCACCTTGAGGTTCTTGGCCTCGGCCTTTTTGCCGAGGTCGAGCATTCGGCGCGAGGTCGGCCCGTCGGCCGTCAGCGGCTTCTCCATGAACGCGTGGAGCCCCTTGTCGACGGCGTAAGCGAAATGCGCCCAGCGGAAAGCCGGCGGCGTGGCGGAGATGACGACGTCGCCCGGCTTCAAGCAGTCCATGGCGTGCTTGTAGCCGTCGAAGCCGACGAAGCGGCGATCCTCCGGAACGTCGACCTGGTCGCCGAACCGTCCTTTCAGGTTGTTGTACCTGTTGCTCACGCGGTCCTCGAAGACGTCAACCATGGCGACCAGTTTGATGGGCCCCTGGTGGGCCGACAGGGCGTCGGCCGCCGCGCCGGCGCCCCGGCCGCCACAACCGACCACGGCCACCTGAATTGTATTATCTTCCGCGGCATGGACGTGGGGCACGGCCACCCCGACCAGTGTGCCGGCCGCGGCCACCCGGCCCGTCTGTGCGAGGAAGTCGCGGCGTGATGGGGGGCTTGTCTGGGTTCCACTCATGGTGACTCTCCTGTATGGGTTGAGGTTACAAAGCGCGAAACGCTTCCCAGCCTTCGCGAGGGAGAGATGAGATCGTCATCCGCGCATTGGCCCAATTCAACTCGTGGTAGACCAATCCGCCTTCGGCTGCTCGTCTGGCTCTTCCCATGCTCCGAGCGTAACCCAATACGTCGATCGTGTCAAAACAACGGTTCCTGGCATCTTCGATGTCCGCCGTGCGACGTCAGTCCATGTCGAATGGCATAAGCCAACCAGCGCCGCGGTCAAGAAGTCTTCAGTTTCTGGTTCGAGCCTCCGTTTCCGTCTGGAGATCGATCCAGGCGTTTGCCGAACGGTCCCATTTCAAAAGGTGCAGTCACTCCGGCTGCTCGCCCCGTTCCAGTCGCTCCAGCTGTCCGGCGCCTACACATCCCACGTCCGCGGAGATTCCCGGAGCCGGTTTCGGGGGGCATCTCAGGGCTGTCCGGCGTCGGCGGCGATGTCGTAGCAGTACAGGTACGCACCGTGGCGCAGGTACAGGCGGCCACCGCTTACGACGGGATGAGCGAACGCCGGCCCCTCGCCCCGGCTCGGCAGACGGAATTGCGAGACGACCTGGTGCCCGTCCGGCGTGGCGGGCACCAAGCCCATCTGCCGGCGTTCGCTGAGCGTATACAGCATTCCATCCGCGGCCACCACCGAGCCCTTGCCGACCCCGCGTTCCAGGTATTGGGTTTCGCCGGTGTGCCAGTCCAGGCACGCCCACCGCTCGCGATTGCCTCGCCCGGAACCGTAGAGATAATCGCCCAGCCGGACCACGCCACCGTGGTGGTTGTCCAAGTCCTTGGTACGCCAGACCTCTTCGACCGTGCAGGTGTCTTCAGCAACCTGCAGTCTCAGCATCACACTGCCGGTGAATTGGGTGCTGATGAAGATCTGCCCTTGATGGTGCAGTGGCGTGAAGATGTTCTCGTCCCACGGTGTTTCATGTTCGAAACGCCAGAGCAGTTCGCCGTCCGCGGCCCGTACCCCGATCACCGCTTTACTGGTCATGGTGACGACCATCCGCAGCCCGTCGTGTTCGACGATCACGGGCGAACCGTAGCCGGCCAGATCGCCCGTCGAGGGGGATTTCCAGACCAGACGGCCGTCGTGCCGATCCAGGGCGACCACCGTCGTGTTCGGGCCGCCAGGGACCACAATCACCTGGGAATCGTCGACCAGCACCGACGCCGCCATCGCCCACTGGATGTTCTTACTGTCAAAGGCTTCCAGGATGTTCTTCTGCCACTGCGGCTGGCCGGTAGCGGCGTCCAGGGCGAGCAGATGGCCGAAGGGACTGAGAGGGAACAGC
>PXCI01000316.1 GCA_003566675.1 Clostridia bacterium | reverse complement strand
TCCAATTACAAGCCTTTTTCCCGGAGCGTCAAGATTCTGCTGCGGCGATGGCTTCGCTACGGAGCCTCTTCCGCCGCCCGAGGCAAGGATTCCTTTGCCAGCGGGAAGCGTCTCGACATACCTTTGACGTGAGAGGAAGCGAGGAACCAAACACCTCTATACCGAAGACCTCTATTCGAACAGGCGGGAGCCCATGACCACCGACACCCCTCACCAGCTCCCTTTTTACCTGCAGCAGAAACCCGTCCAGGTACGCCTCAGGGGCGGCCAGTCTCTGGAAGGCATGATCCACATCCAGGAGGGCCTGCCCCTCCTCCACTTCCTGGGAACCAAGAAGTACTTCCTGAGCCTCACCTCGGCCCGCAGCCTGGACGATCCACCGGACACACCCCCCATGGCTCACCTGGGTCTCAGGCTCTCCAACGTGGTCTGGATCATCCCCCTGGACGGCAGTCTCCACATCTCCACCGCCTCCGTCCCCGCCCAATCAAGCCGCACCGTGGAGCTCCACTTGGTGGACGGACTCCAGCTCACCGTCAACCTGAACATCGCCGAAGAGCAGAGGATGACGGACTACCTGGACGCCAACTGGTCCTTCGTCCCCCTCTGGTCGGCCAGCATGCCCTCCACGGAGCAGGTGATCGAGCGCCTGGCGGTGAACCACGAGGCCATCCTGGCCATCCGGGAGGTGCCCAAGGCCGAAGAGCCGCCACCAGCCTGAGGATCTCCCCCAGGTCCAGGGCTGCCCCCAGGCCCAGCTCTCCCCCCTCGTAAGTGAAAGACCCCCGCGCTGCGGGGGTCTTTCTTGGGTATGCACAGGGTTGTTCCAGCTACTCCACCAAGCGCAGGTACTTCACCAGGCTTCCGGTGCTCGGACCGGCTGAACCCCCTGTAACGGGGCCCAGGAACCGGACATAGATGGCGAAATCAGGCGGATTGAGCCCTGACGCCTCGACGAAGATTTTCCCGAAATTGTTGAACTCGAAGGTGCTCTTCCCTTGGAGCGCCTGAGCCGGATCCCATAGAGGTATGATACGAACGCGTGGGCTTAGCTCCTCCGCATTGTCGCCGTATTTGGAGTTCTTGATAGATTGGGTATCCTCGCACCAATATGCGCCGGGATCTGTGTCCACCAATTCCTGCAGGCCCTCCTTGATGCTGGCGATGTTCCCTGTCTGAGTCTTGTAGGGCTCATCCACATATACGTCGCAGGCATTGCACCCCGCGATGTTCTCCTGCACCCACCTTGCGCCCGGCCGACCCTGACAGTCCTGCTCGGGATCGGGCATCTCCCAGATTCGGAAATTCCCGGGACCCACCATGATGTCAGTACCTCCCGCGTCTTCATCTCCCCCCACACCCTGTGGAGCGTCCTTGATCCAGATACGCCGCCCTCTGTCGTTAACAATTGGGGGGATACCTCCTCCTCCGCAGTGTTGGCACTCGAGAGTTTGGTTCCTCCAACTGGACCCCAGTCCTGTGCCGTCTCCCCACCCATTGTACTCCTCCGACCTTTCCTCGGGATTCGGATTGAAGGTGAGATACTTATCCCGCTCAGGTTGCCTGTCAGGATCGAAACTCCACTCCTCACCGGCATCGGGAATCCGGTTCGCGTTTGTGTCCACTTGCACCGGGGTGTGCCAAAGGTCATTCATAGAGAAGGGGAGGACGCACTGGGCCGACTTACCACCGTCCGAAGCCACTGCCGCAGCCATGGCCGCCACGTCCATGGAGTACACTCCCAGGACCCGAGCAAACCAGGTAGGCAGGTCCGTGGCAGCAATCCGCACCCGGACCTTCTGGGACTCAGGAATCACCCAAACGGTGACCTGGGAGCGATCGATGGGCCGGGCTAAGACATCATTACTTTCAGCATACTCGAAGGCTCGGGCTTCGGCGGCCTGAACTGCGGCGGCTTCATGGGTGGCGAAATTGTAGTCGATGAAGGCACTGGCCCCGGCCAGGGCGGCCGAGTCAGCCGCACGCTGAGCAGCAGCCCTGGCGGCGAAGGCCATGCCCAGGTCCACCGCCAGGGCTCCCATGGCAATGACCGCCACCATGGATACGGCAGCCAGGGCGAGGGCCTGGCCGCGCTCGTCGCTCTTCCTCCACCGCGTCGATTGCGTTCCCTGTGTCAGCATATCGGTAGACTCCTCGAGTCTGCTCCAAATCAATCATCAGCGGAGACCTATCTGATCGATCTCCGGCAACTTTCAATCAGCAAGATCCAAACCACCACTCCGGGCCGGCGTCAAACCCAGAACGCCCTTGAACCGCAGGCAGAACAGCCTCCATCATGCTGACGGGGGGTGTCCACCGTCGATGCACCAGCGCCACACGTGTGGACTCAGATCCGCAGGCGCCCGATGGCGGAGAGGGACACAGGCCCGTCCCCAGCTCCAAAGCCATGGGAACTGCCCGGGGCAGCATGGGATCTCGACTTTCTTGAGGGAGGCTTGGCTCCAACCACCTGGACTTCATCGTCCCTCATGGTTCCCGCCGCGCAGGAGACGCAGGGGACAATGCCAGGGCAGGTCAATTTCCAATCACTGAACTGCCCGGCATTCCTGGCATCTCCGGCCTCCTGTTGCCTGTGGCCAACAGGAGGGGCTCTCGGAAGATCTTCCGGCGGGAAACGAGCCGCCCGCCATACCCCCGGCCAGGCATCTTCCCTATCTCCAGAATGAGACTGAGGGGCGAGGGCAGGCCTGCCGCTGGATCGGCATGCATCTGCTTTTCCGGGAGAACGGGGGCAGTATAGCCCCGGAGGCGTGTGGGGTCAACGGATCTCCGGGAGGGCGCCGTCAGGTGCGACGCTATCCTCCCCGAGGTGTGGGTTCAATGCGGGGCTGTGGCTCCGGAAGAGGAGCGAAAGGACCCCGCTACTCCACCAGTCTGAGGTGCTTCACCAGGCTTCCGGTCTCGTGGCTCGGCAATCCGGTCATGGTGCCCAGGAACCGGACATAGATGGGGAAGTCCGGCGCCTGCGTTCCCCCACCCTCGATGAAGACCTTGGTGAAGTTGTTGAACTGGGTCGTCGTCTTCCCCTCGAGGCGCTGGTTGGGATCCCAGATGGGAATAACCCGGATGCGGGGGCTGGATTCTCCCGGGTAGT
>PXCI01000291.1 GCA_003566675.1 Clostridia bacterium | reverse complement strand
TAATAGCATATCCTTGTAGTTCCAGCTCGCGTATAGCGCCACCTGGTCGAAGGCATGGGCGCTGGGTCGGGGGTTAGGAGTATTATCGATGATCTCAAGCCACATGAAGCCGCTCTGGCCGAGCGGGATGACACTCTGACCCTGCGGAAGTGGTGCCGACAATTCTGCAATGTGATTGTAGGTACCGCGGTTCATCCTGGGATGCCAGCGCTGCCCGGTCTCGGGGTTTACCGCCGGCAGTGCTCCCTGCGCATCATAACTCTGCATACGCACCGGGGTCAGCCAGTCATCCATGTCTGCACCATATACGTCCGCCAGGTGATCGACTGCCTCCTCAAGTGCTTCGACGATCATTTCGTTGAGTGCTGTTTCATCGGGGTATCCAGGATAGTTGAGACTGGCATCCTCCCTCAGGATACGGATCAAAAGGCTGGGGTTGCCCTTGACGCGTGAAATGAGATCCAGTGGTAGGATACCCTCAAACACCTTCTCGACGAATGCGTCGTACCAGGCATCGAAAATGGTCAGACCCGGATGGTCATAGGTCGGATCGGGATCATCAGGCCACGACGGTGACTCAAAATCAACGTAACTGACAGGAAGCGGTTCAGCCATAGCCCACGCTACCAGGTGCATTCCTGCCGCTTCCAGTGTTGTGTTCCCGCTACCCATCGCGGCAGCCGTGACGTTCCCCACGAAGCTCATGCCGGCAGTGTGGTGGTAACCTCCGATCTGGTTCAGCTGGTTGAGATGGGCAGTTGTCAGGTCTGCACCGGGTGCCATCATTGCCATTGCACCCATCAGCGCCTGCACGCGGTGACCCTCGCCCCAGTGGAAGTCACTCTCGGCGTAGGGCCAGCCAGCGATCGGTTTGTTATTCCAGTTGGCCAGCCAGCCCTGTTCCGGGTCGATGGACCTGGGCATCTCGTGGGGCTCGGTAACGCCTACCCATTCCTCAGTACCATCACCCATCAAAGGCAGCCTTGGGTCGGCTGTCTCCGGCTTGACCGGAAAACGCCCGGCGTGCCAGAATCCTATGCTGCCATCAACCCCCGACCAGGCGAAGTTGTGCGAAGCCCATACCAGCTCCACTGCCTCTTCGAATTCGGCGGTGTTCGTCGCCTCCTGGAAGATCATCCAGCCCTGCTCCGCTGTCATCTCATCCTGGTAGAACGGAGTGTGCAGCGTGAATGCCTGCAGGCCGTCGATGGCAACGATGGGGCCATAGTGCGAGCGATAGAAGGTCTTCTCCTCTGAGGTTTCCTTCTTAGGACCGTAGATGGTCTCCGTCCTGACCTCCATCTCCACCCAAGCACCGTCGAACCAGTACTCAGGCACTGCCGGATCAGCCGGATCGGGATTCAGCCCAAGGACACGGAGATCCATGACGTCAGAAGCTCCTGTGGTCGAAGTCCACGCACCATATTGACTGACGCCGATCAGTACAAAGGGGCCTGCCGCGGGAAACGCCATGCCCACTGCGTTGATCCCATCACCGTGCAAGCCCATCTCGTAGACGATCTGCGGCACGGAGTATCCCATCTGGGGGCCTCCGAGCTGCAAAGTGTTACCTGTCGATGAGAGGTCTCCACTCACCGGCACGGCGTTGCTTCCGAACTTGGCGGGCATTGCCACAGACTCCAGGATTTCGTCCTGACGTGCACGCGATCCCTCATATTGCTCGACCAGGCCGCTGATATCGTACGAAACCTCGAACGACTGGGCACCCAATGGATCCGCCTCGTAAACAGCGTCCGGAATCGTGACCGGCGCTCCAGGATCGTTCAGCGGAAAAAGGTCGCTCCAGATAGCTCCTCCCGGCGACTCTCCATGCATGGCCTGAAGGGTAAGAAGAGCTTCATAGAACTGGCCTTCATTGCCCCCGGTTCCCCCGAATCTCCAGGCCATGAGCACCGTCACCGCTACCACGTCGGCTACGGTAAAGGGTTCAAGATAGGAGACCAGGCCGTTGGCCACATACTCAATGGGCATGAGCGACCAGTCACCCGCATAGAATGCCTCCAGGGCTTCATCGATATAGACGTTTATACCCTCCACGTAGGCCTCGATCATGGGCTTGAGGTGTGCGTATTCGGCGCCCGGGTCCCAGTCCTCGTAGATCTGCGCCAGTTCCTCGGGGCCGTACCACAACCCTCTGTACTCTGCATCATCCTCTATCGTGGCAAGCCCCAATTCGGCCAGGCGTCCGGCCGGCAGCCTCCTGAAGACATCGGCCTGCCATAGCCTGTCCTGGGCCATGGCGTACCCGGCTCCAAAAGCCAGATCCTCCTTGCTGTCGGCGAAGACGTGGGAAACTCCATATGTATCCCTGATGATTGTGCACCGTAAGTCTCCAACCACCGGTGCAAAGTTCGCGGTAACCGTAACAGCTTGAGAGGGCATTGTGAAGCTAGCTTCCGAAGCGGTATCATCTGGCAGAAACGTAACCGCAGGAGTCGACGTCCAGTTCACAAACTCCCAGCCGTCTGCGGCTGCTGCCACTACATTGACTACGCTACCCTCGTCCACAGACGTAGTACCGCTAGGCGATGTTGTCCCCGCAGCGGGCACAACATCAGGGGACACAACCATGCTAAGACTGTATTCATCCGGCACGCCGTTTTCCGGCGCACAGCCCGGAACAGCCAGTGCCACCACCAGCATTACTGCCAGGAGGGGCAGCAAAATCTTTCTTGTCATTTCTATTGTACCTCCTCCATTACTAGATATGATTGTACTCATAAACCACTCTTGTAGATGTACGTTGTCTCACCTCCTTTCACTGTCTTCATCGGGTGTAGCCAACCAACAAAGCACGCCATGGAGCCACGCCACGGATTTCACCGCAACACAAACAATAGAGCGCTGATACGGACACCGGCAGACATCCGGCTCAACCTGAAACAACTGGAACCAACACCTGATACATAACACATGACCACCGGAACCAAGGTGCCTAACCATTATATCACTGCTACGCACGCAACTGTCAACGGCGTTACTGTAACATTTTGGTCGGTCGGGGTTGCAAATGGAAGAGAGACCCCACAGAATCTCGAGATGGCTGGAAAGTCAATCTTTGGATTAAGGAGGTCTCTCGATGGAAAGCATAGAGCAG
>PXCI01000044.1 GCA_003566675.1 Clostridia bacterium | reverse complement strand
GACGGCTTCCTGTTCGCGCAGGTCGAGCCAGGGGTCGCGGTTTGCCTCGTGGTCCAGATCTGTCACCAGGACTTCGTCGCCGGGACAGATCTGGCGGCCGAGGGTTCGGGCCAGGGTGTAGTTCAACGTGGTCATGTTAGCCCCAAAGGCAATTTCGTTTGGGTCGGCGCCAAGCAGGGCCGCGACCTTCACGCGGCTCGAGCGGACGACCTCGTTGGTGCGTTCGCTGGTGAGGAAGGCACCGCCGCGGTTGGCGTTTTGCTCCGTGAAGTATTTACGTTGGGCCTCAATGACCGCCTCGGGGACCTGGGTTCCGCCGGGCCCGTCAAAGTACGCAGCCGGGAATCCGTTAACTTCTAGCTGCAGTGATGGGAACATACGGCGAATGCGACTCACATCATATTTCATGCTAATCCCTTCTTCCCGTTTGCTAGGGTCAGTCATACTTTCTACGAATGATCTGGGGTTCCTGCGCAGCTAGTGGGGGTGTCGGACCGCGATCTCATCGCCGCTTCGATGCAGTCCCATGATTGCAACATAGAGCACACATGAAAAGGCCAGTGCCATGATGAAGGGCGATAATGTCCCGGCGATCTCTTTCAGGTAGCCTGCGACGGGCATCATCAGGGCAGAGGCAATCATGCTGATCGTGCCGGCAGCGCCGAGGGCTCGTGCCCGAATGCCCTCATCGAGGGCCACGACCCGGAATGTGTCCATGCTGATGATGGCGAACTGAAAGGAGACGCCCATGAGTATGTAACCAGCTATGATGCCGGTGACACTGCCCTGTAGCGACCACATGATTGCGCTCAGCCCCAACAGGAGACAGCTCACTGCCAGGGTGCGGTAGGCGCCGAAGCGCTCTACCGTTCTGCCCGCCAGGGGGCTCACTGCAGCCGTGGCGCAGGCACCGATGGCGTAGTAGGTGTTGATCTGGTATCGGCTGAGGTGCAGGTAGTCGCTGGCATGTAGGGCAAGAAAGGGTCCCCACATGGTCAGGTTCAGAACGATCTGAAAGGCGCCGGAAATCAGGGTTACTTTGAGCAGCCGGCTCTTCAGAACAGAAACAAAGGCGAAGGGGGCCAGGACAGTGCCCCGGGGCCTGGTCTCTTTGAGAAAGCGGTGGCGGGCTGCGCCGGTGATCAGCCAGATGGCGGCGGTGACCAGCATCACGTTTTGCCCGCCAAAGCGGGGAACGAGCTGGCCGCCAACCAGGGGGCCGATAATGGTTGCCGTAGCAATGCATAGATGGACGGCACCGAAGGCCCGTCCCCGAAGCTTGGAGGAGACGGACTCGCCTATGACGGCGGGGAAGACGGGATGTTGAAGTCCTGAGACGGTGGAGTAGATCACGTAGGCTGCCAAAAAGGGCATCCACGAGGTCATCCTGGCGGCGAAGGCCAGGGCTAGGGCAGCGGCGTAGAGGGGGTATACAGCGATGGGAAAACGCCCGAAGCGGTCCGTCCAGATCCCACCCACGTACTGTCCCACGGCACCGCCGGCTGTCCAGGCGGCGACGCCGATGCTCACTTGGAGGTCGGTGGCACCAAGGTCTCGCAGGATCAGGGCCAGGATGGGCATCCACAGCATGATGGAGCCCACGTTGACGGCTGATGTTCCCGCCATGATGGGGACATTACCCCATTGTTGCAACAATGCGGTGCGACGAAGGCGAGTGGGATATAGATCCACGGATCAAGGCACCTCCCTGTGGGCTGATTCAAATCTATCCCAGAGTCCCATGGGACTGCAATGGGGGAGAGGAATCCTATGGGAGTTTTTAGGGGCTACTTCCATCCATTGGTGCTCTGCTTCGGGCTGGGAATCGGCTGTGAGTTCGCAGGCATGACAGCAGGTCCGGGCCGGATGTACCGCATAACGATTACCGCGACAGAGGCGTAGTTGATGAGCATGAGTACGCTAGCTGATTTGCAGAGATGCGCATCCGTCTCAATGCTCACTGGCGCTGCGATGCCTGTCATCATGTCAGATTCTGAGGGTGTGCGGCCTTGAGCCAGCTGGGCAGGATTCGGTCTCGTCCCAGAGCAAAGTTGACGTGCTCACGCTGACGGATCCACGGGTTCTTACCACGCAAACCGTTGCATGAGAGTACAGAGGCAGGATTGCTGCCGACCTACGAAAGGATCTGTCTGCGCTTTGCATGTCTACGCAGCGACCTCTACACAGGTGATGCTTGGCCTACGGTGTCTGCATGAATCGGAATCAACACGTGATTGGAACGGAGGACGGGGGTGCTTTGTCGAAAGCATCGGGAGGAACCTCCCTGACCTGGAGGCGTAGATGCCTGTATGCAGGGCAAGGCCGGGGTCGTGGTGCCTGTCTAACGTGCCGGGTATATCTGGCTTCGGAATGAGATTAAGATCAGGTTTGACCGCACGATGCAGGAGAAATGGTAATGGTCCAGCGATATTCCGGGTCGACCCGATACGGCAGGGATGACCCTGGGCAACACCGAAGTCTGTAGCATACCATCGTGCGATAGGGAGGCGGCAAATTGTGTCTGAATCGGCAGAGATTACGGAGAACATGCGACAGAAAGCCCGGGAGTTGAACATAGATCTGATCGGCGCCATACCGTCCGAATTGATGGATGAGTTTGCGGGCATGGAGGTGAACTGGGATAGATGGGGGACCATGAAAAGTCCGCGAGACTATCTTCCTGACGCCCGGTCCGTCGTGGTGGTGGCCGAGGCGGCATTCGGTCCGACCATCGATCTGGCGGTGCGGAGACGCGGAGGCTGGAACTACGTCGGCTACAAGCCCCTCGAGTTGGATACTTGGGAGATCGGCAGTTACCTGCAGTCGCTGGGCTATCAGGCAGAGGTGTTTCCCTCCCACCTGTCGCAGAAAAACATGGCCCGCCTGGCCGGTATGGGCAGCTTCGGAAAGAACACCCTGCTGTTGAACCCGGACGTCGGCCCCTACCTACGGATCGATGGCATAGTGACCGATGCCCCACTGGAGTACGATGAGCCGGTAGAAGCCGACCTGTGTGGCAGCTGCGAGCGATGTCTGCAGGCCTGCCCCACGGGGGCACTGCAGCCGTTCGAGATAGAGGCGGAGAAGTGCCTCGTACACCAGCGACTGCAAGGGCCCGACGATGTGCGGTACGCTGGCTTGCTGGAGCAGTATTCGCCCCGGCTCGCGTCGGGCGCTTACCTCATGTGCCAAAGATGCCAGCAGGTCTGCCCCGTGGGCGGGATACCGCCCTGGGAACGCGACGGAACAACGGATCCGGTGAGTCATTGAGTCTAACTGTGTTCGGCTATTTCCCCAGCAAGACATCTGGTTGATGCAACCGACGGCGATCCTTGGCCGACAGCAGGGCACATTTTTGGGCCCGAGGGCAAGGGGGCGTGCGTGCTGGCTCTGGCTCGGTGCACTGAATGATGTCTGCTGAGGGGTGTGTTGGTCATGGGGCTAGTTCTAACCGCGGAGATATGACCTGTGATACGCCATTCGAGTTGCTTTGAAATCAGGGAATCGGTCAGTGGGCAGTTGCTGTGAGACGAGGTCATCATTATGAGGGCCCCAAACCCGATGTTGTACTCTTGACCTAGCGGGCTGAAGGTACTGGGTGTCTTATGCAAACTGTGTTAAGCACACTTGCAGGCACCTGTTTAGCTCCCAACTTCACTGGTGTCGCTGGTAGGATGCAGGGTGCTTCCGAGTTGTGACGTGAGGCGGCTGCGGATGGCCCCCAGCCGCCTCGATTTGGGTAAACACATGACCAGCGCGGCAAACCTGTTTCGGCCCTGTCCACTGCCCGGGTATCCGCGCTTCCCCACCCGAGTCTCCCTCGCTCACCCGCTTAGTATCTCCTCAACAACCTTGCTGCGCCTGTCATCGACTAACGAGAAATCCATGGCCGGCACGTAGTAGTCTTCCAGGCGGCGGTGAGAGGCCTTCGCCTCTGACAGCTCGGTTACTGCTCGATGCAGCGCACTTTCTGCAGCATGGTGGAGGTCCATCGCTGTTGACGATAACGCCCGAGATATCCGACCGGCGGGAGTTGGATTCTGCAGCACACCGGCCTTGCCGGAGATGTGTTGGGCCGTGCCGGTATGAACGGTCACGAGGCAGAGGCCGATTTCCGGGAAGAAGCAGTGTTCCAACTTTCCTGGATCCAGGCCACAATGAAAGACCCAGCATTTCATCTGTTTCATTCTCGCCAGGTTCAGAGCCTGGGTGACGGCCAGGTCTGAGATGAGGGACGTATCATCCTCGATGACCCAGCAGGTGTCCGCGATCTCGGAGAGACGTCCCACCCAGGTGACGGTGCCCTGGGGGGTGACACCGGAGAGAAACAGGTGCCGTTCGCCGGGAAGGTGAGGCGCGTTGTCCTCGCGTCGCTCACAGGAGAGGACGAAGTCCATCATCTCGTTAACCTGCTTGGTAACTGCATCCATGTCGACAAAATTGTGGGCCAGAAGGAGATTGTCGCGAGTTTCCAGGCAAGCACCCGCACCCGCTAGGTGAGAAAAGGCAGCAGCGAAATGGGCTGCAGTTTCCCCGCTGATGGTCTCGATGGCGTCCTGGTTGGCCTGCAATGTGGGTGCATCCCAGTATTCCCCCAGGTTGATGATCTGGTCTGTGACCCCGGGATTCTGGGGATCCACCGTGTGGGGACTGGTCCCGTCCATCAGGGCGACGCCGATTTCCGGAAAGTGTACAGCATCGGTGGAATCGGTGTCGGAGGCACAGATATGGTGTTCGACCGCATAGCCTTGTTCGGTCATTTCGCGGGCAATATGGTTCATGAAGGTGGATTTTCCCACTCCTGGACCGCCTTTGAGGATGTACACGCTCTTTGCTTTACTCCCTGCTATGTGTTCAAAGAAGGAGTGGAAGCCGTAGCGCGTGTTGCCACCAGGAAAAAATACGTGACCTTCACCCCGATTGCGGTGATCTGCCTCAATCATTCGCATGTGATCACGTCCCTTCCGGTTTATTGAGCGGGGGTGGTCGGGAAGCCTATCAAAGGGCTCGTATCTACATATGCGTCCCCAAGAGAATGATTCATGGTGAGGATGCTCGTTTATGAAGGCGTTCCGTGGCGATGTCGGGTACATGCCTCCGATGCTGGCCGGGCGTTGGGAAGAACCCGTAGGTGACCCGGCATGGTCTTACGAGATGAAATACGATGGTGTCCGGGTGATTGCCTGCGCAGATTCTGGGACGATTCGGCTCTACTCGCGGACCGGGCGCGATCTTCAGGGTTTTCCCGAGATAGACAGCCTGGGAGACCGGTTGAAGGTTTCCCGGGCTGTGCTCGACGGAGAGCTGGTCGTTCTCGGCGAGGATGGGCGTCCCTGTTTTACCTCGACGATGAAGAGGCTGCGACGTCGCAGACCGATGGGTCCAGAGGGGCGGGTGTATCTTTTCGACGCCCTGGTATGGAATGCCAGCGATCTGAGGGGTGAGGCTCTCGAACGGCGACGAGAGATACTGCTCACTGGAGTGGATTGGGGCGGTTCGGTGCATTACTCCCCGAGCGTTGGGGGGGACATGGGATCGGATCTTCTTCGGCGGGCCGATCTGCTGGGCTTCGAGGGCGTGATGGCCAAGAGACGTGACAGCCCTTACGTGCACGGTCGCAGTCATACCTGGCGAAAGATCAGGCTCTCCGCCACCGCACGAGTGGTGATCGGTGGACTGGTGGGTCACGAGGATGTTTCCGTCCTGGTCGGGGTGGGGGACGGCGGGCCATATCGGTACCTGGGACGGGTGTCGGTGCCCCGTTCTCACGGGGACCTGGAGGAGCTTGCCCGTCTCAGGAGGCGCAGCCGGCGCGTCGATTCGCCCTTCGAGAACTGCAGTGCCGGGAATGTGGACTGGGTGGAGCCGACCCGGTTCTGCCGGGTCCGATATGCAGAAATTACGCCCGGGGGCAGACTGCGCCATCCCGTCTATGGGGGCCTAATTCGCCCCCCTGTGAACGTGTCCGCCTGGTCGCAGCTGGAGCGAAACAGGGCCCTGGACCTGGATCCGACGGACAACGGGGTGATGGTAGACTTCTGCCCGGAGAGGGTGCTAAGTGACATGGGGATTGGGATGGGGGCAGCGAGAGCCTCCGCCTCGATCGATGATCGGGAGGTACCCCTGACCAATCTACAAAAGGTCCTCTGGCCCGACGTTGGTCTGACCAAGGGAGATGTGATCGCCTATTATCGTGTGATTTCCGAGGGATTGCTCTGCTATATCCGCGGACGACCGCTGAAGGTGACCCGGCATCCCGATGGACCCACGGGGGAGGGCTTCTTCCAGAGGCGGATCCCACCCAACAGTCCCCCCTGGCTGAGGGGCGTTGAGGTGGAGGGTCGCCATTACGTGGTGTGCGACGACGTAGCGACCTTGATCTGGCTGGTCAATTCAGCGGCTTTTGAGATTCATCCCCTGCCCTTTCGTCACCCGGATCAGGGCCCGGATCTTTTGCTGTTGGACCTCGATCCCGCGGTTCCTGCCGGTCTGGCGGAAGCCTGCCGGGGAGCCGTACTGATTGAGCAGTTGCTCAGTGAACTGGGCATATCCAGCTGGGTTAAGACCTCGGGTGGCAGGGGCGTTCACGTGGCCGTCCCCCTTGAAACCGGGTGCAGCGAGGAGCAGGTCACCTCCCTGGCCCACATCCTGGGCCAGTTTCTGGTGCAGGCCCGCGGTGATCTTTTTACCCTTGAGCGTTCCCGGGGCAGAAGGAGGGGCAAGGTATATGTTGACTACCTGCAGAACCGAAGGGGAGCCACGGTGATTGCCCCGTACTGCATCCGCCCGCGCGAGGGTGCGCCCGTCTCAACCCCGGTGACCTGGGACGAGATGTACAGGGCATTGCGGGGCGAACTCCCGATCTTCTCGCCTGCTGCGGTTGTGGACCGGTTCAGCCGGAAGGGCGATCTTTGGAAGGACCTGCTTGCTGTGCGTCACCCGGTAGAGGGAATATTGCAGAGATTGCGGGAACGATACGAGGGGAGGTAATGTCCGTGCGCAGCATATGGAAGGGAACGATAAGCTTTGGCCTGGTGAGCATTCCCGTTCGGCTGTATCCGGCCACCGGACGCCAGGATGTTCGGTTCAACCTGCTTCATAAGAAGTGTCACGGGAGGTTGAATTATCGCAGGTTCTGTCCCCAGTGCGAGGAGGAGGTTCCCCACGAAGAGACGGTGCGGGGCTATGAGTACGAACCGGATCGCTACGTCATCATTGAAGACAGCGATATCGAGAACCTGTCCGGACAGCAGAATCGGCAGATTGAGCTGGTCAGTTTTGTCCGGTTGGCCGAGATTGACCCCGTGTACTACGATCGCACCTACCATGTGATTCCGGAGAACCTGGGGCGAAAACCCTACGCTCTTCTGGCCCAGGCGATGGATGAGGCCGCGAGGGTGGGAATTGGGAGATTCTCTTTGAGAAAGAAGCCCCACCTTGTGGCCCTGCGGATCAAGGGGGATGGGCTGTTGGTAGAAACCATGTTCTATCACGATGAGGTGAGGGCTCTTGATGTCACAGACAGCGGAGCTGGCGAGGTTGAGGTGCACCCAAAGGAGCGACAGATGGCCGTACAGTTGATACAGAACCTCTCGGAGGCTTTTCAGCCTGAACAGTACGACAACACGTACCGCGATCGGCTGATGTCCTTCATTGAGGGCAAGATCGAGGGGCGGGAGGTGGCCATTGCTCCCGACAAGAGGGAGGATGAGGTCATCGACTTGATGGAGGCCCTCCAGCGGAGCCTGGAAGATTCGGAGAGGGTCGCTTCAGACGGTGGTGGTTTGTGATCTCCTGCTGAAACGGATATTCATCCCCTGTATCCTTACATACTGTCAACGACGGCGTCTGATTATCTCATCGGTGGAAGGGTTTTGCCACCGGCGCACAGAAAGACACCTCAGGTCGGATGCTGACGATGGGTCCGGCATCGGCCAGGCTCCACCTAGGTTCCGAGGCAGGGGGGCTGTCTGCGGATCAGATGGAGGCGTTGTGGGCCCACATGAGCGTTATCGCTGCTTGTTGATACTTTTGGGATTGTGCAGGAGCACTGTCCCGGATTGTCGAAGATAGACGAGTTAACATGCACGTCCGTATTTGGGCGAGGGGAGGGAGGTAATTTCCATGAGTGTGCGCTTTGATGTTGATAGCTGGGGCAAGCAGGGTCCCCACTGGGACAGGTTGAGGGCTGTGCTCAGACATGAGATCCCGGACAGGCCACCGATCACGGCCTGGCGCCACTTCCCTGACTTTGAGGGATCGGCGGAAGCCCTGGCCAGGGTCCACCTGGCCTTTCAGATGCGTTTTGATTATGATCTGTTGATGTTCACCCCGCGTTTTGCGTACACGGCTGCTCCCTGGGGATACGAGCCGGGTACTGAACTGGATGAGTACGGTCGCCCCACGCACTCGAAGAAGCCCTTTGCTGCCTTGCAAAGGTGGCCTGCTCTGTCGACGGCGGGCTTGCGAGAGGGGGTCTTTGGTGAGGTTCTCAGGTCCCTGAAACTCACCGTCAGGAATCTGCCTGTTGAGGTACCCGTGATGCTTGCGGTCTATGGGCCCCTGACCACGGCATATTTTCTGCGCGGCGAGGCGATTGCTGGCGACCTGGGAAGCGAAGGTAACCTGGAACCGGACTTCGAGGAGGCTTTGGGGACGATTGATTCATCCCTGCGAGAGTTTTGCTCTGCGGCCCTGGACATTGTCGATGGGCTGTATTTGATCTCCTATTTTTCCGCGACGGATCTATTTGGCGACCGTGAGACGGCCGTTGAGATGATGAGGTTGGATCTTTCCACGCTTCGGCATTTCTCCGAAGAGGATCGATTGCTCGCCCTGCATCTGCACGGCAATGATATTCTCTTTGATGAGGTGCTGGATCAGCCCCTCGATGTGATTAACTGGCATGACCGCTGGGTCAAACCGAGCCTGCGCGATGCCCGGATCAAGAGCAATCTGGTCCTCATGGGGGGTATGAACGAGGCTGATACTATCCACCGGGAGACCCCATCGGCCGTGAGTCTTCAGGTTGAGGATGCAGTGAGCCAGGTGGACGGCAGAGGACTGATTGTGGCCCCGGGGGGGCCTATCAAGATTATGACGCCCGTTGAGAACCTGCGGGCGGTGGTGGCAGCTGTAAATGCGATGTTGTGAACACAATCTCGAAATGGGTCCTTCGAGGGCAGGACATTGAGTCTTAGGAGTGAAGTATACGGGGAATGGGAAGTATGCCCGGAAGTGCAGAATTTGCAGCTTTAGAGGGGGAGCGTAGTTATGGTTCGAATGACCGGAGGAAAAGCGGTCGTTGAGGCGCTGGTCAGCGAGGGAGTCGACACGGTCTTTGGTATTCCCGGAGTCCACACGATGGAGATCTACGATGGTTTGTGTGATCACGAGGGGACCATCCGACACATCCTAACCCGGAACGAGGTCGGCGCAGGTTTCATGGCTGATGGATATGCCCGGGTCACGGGAAAAGTTGGCGTTGGCCTTGTGATTACGGGTCCGGGGGTGACTAATGCAGCCACAGCCCTGGGTCAGGCCTATTCGGATTCATCGCCTATCTTATTGATATCGAGTCAAAACCACTCTGATCATATGGACCGTGATGTTGGGGCTTTGCACCAGCTGAAGGACCAGCTTGGTGTGACCGCTGGCTGCACAGCCTGGAACCGTCGCGTGACGGACCCGGCCGATGTGCCAGGGGCCATCTCCGATGCGATGACCTACCTGAGGACCCACCGCCCGCGCCCCGTGCATATTGAGATTCCCACGGATGTACTTGATGCCGAGGCCGACATGAGTTTTGCCGGCCGGAGTGAAGGCAGCGTGTTTTCACCCTCTGCCGACGAGATCGCCCGGACTGCCGAGATTCTTCTCGGGGCAGAACGGCCCCTGATCTGGGCTGGAGGGGGGGCTGTTGGTGCCAGCGAGGCCCTGACACAGATCGCGGAGCTCCTGGGTGCCGGAGTGGTCATGACCACGGCGGGCAAGGGAGTCCTTGACGAGAATCATCCCCTCAACGCGGGCTGCAACCTGCGTTCCGAGACGATGCTGGACTTCATACAGACCACGGATGCTGTTCTGGCTGTGGGCAGTGAGCTAGGAGTGGTCGACACCGGGGAGGGGAAGGTGCGCTTCCCAAAGCCCTTCATACGCGTGGACCTGGATCCTCCCGGAGGAGACCGGCTGTACCAGCCTTGCATGGAGATTCAGAGCGATGCCCGGATTTTTACTGAGCAGCTCCTGGAACGTCTGCGTCAGGTCATGGGCGAGGCGGCCGCTGCATCTGAGCGTGGATCCGAAGCGAAGGACGCCTTCAGAAGGGAGATCGCCGATCTGAAAGATTCGATCCTGGAAGTGGGATCGGACGACGGCGAGGTTCGGGCGATTATCGATGTGCTCAGACAGTCCCTTATGCCCGAAGACGTGGTGGTCTGTGACATGACGATGCTCTGTTATCGCGCCAACTCCCTGTATCTCGCTGAACAGCCCAGGACGTTTCTGTTCCCGCGCGGTTTTGGCACCCTCGGGTGGTCGATGCCCGCGGCAATCGGAGCGAAGCTGGGACAACCGGATCGCAACGTGGTGTCGATCAGCGGAGACGGCGGACTGCTCTTCACCGTCGGCGACCTCGCCACTGCTGTCAAATACCGCCTATCTCTACCGATCTTGCTCATGAACAACGAATCTTACGGTGTGGTGGGACGGATGCAGAGGGGTCGCTACGGCAGGGAGATCGGCACAGACATATGCAACCCCGATTTCGTTCAGATGGCGGAGGCCTTTGGTGCAAGAGGCCGAAGACTCACGGATGCCGCCCAACTGCCGGCTGTTCTCAACGAGGCCTTCGTTGCCGATGGACCCACGATTATTGAGTTCCGGGTTGGCTTTTAGGGAAGAACCGTGGTGTGCGGTGGATAATACGATCTCCGTGGATGAAGAACGACCTGGAGCACTGGCGTGCATGCAACCGCGCTGTGGCCCATGAAGATGACCTATTGCGGATGGTGTTTCCGAAACGGCGGGGTTGCCGTTAGCATGGATGATGTGTGCTCGCACCCGCCAGCATGGAGGAGTTTTTTGTGGGTGGGTCCAAACACGAATCCAGAGATCTCTTCTGCTGTGTGCCCAATGTCCACAACGTTGTGCAGATGGCAGAACAGTCGACCTGGTCGTCCCAATGATGCGCATACGGTGACTTCGTTGCCCGGGTGGGCTTGAGGGGCCTGATGAACGGGATTGCGTTATGCTTGGGGACAACGTCATGATCCTGGAGGGCATCAAGTCCGTTGGCAGCACAGGCCCTTTCCGTCGTTCATGATCGTGGCTTTCTGCGCCTGAAGACGCATGAGGACATGCCCTGCTGGAGGCCCGTTTCTCCCCGGATGATAGATACATCTTGCTTTATTTTTCTTAAGTGATCCTGATGTGGATGAACTGGCGTGAGGCCTAAGAGTCATGCCTGGTATCTGTGAGAGGGAGGATTGCATGTCGGAATTGATGAGTTCAGGAGAACGGTGGTTTGCTCTCGAATCCGAGTTCAGCGAGGATCTTCCCGGGTATTGGGGAGACTGGGGTGTGGACTCGGAAGTTGGTCGATTGCGCTCTGTCCTTCTGCGCCGTCCGGGGGCCGAGGTGGAGCTGATGACGGATCCTGAGGCGGCACGGTGGTTGGATCTGATGGATGTCGATCTCGCCCGATCCCAGCACGATGCCCTGGCGGAGATTTATCGCGATCATGGAGTGGACGTCCACTACATCGAGGAGATGGCACAGGACAAACCAAATGCTCTTTTCGTGCGCGACCAGGTGGTCATGACTCCGGAGGGAGCGATTGTGGCCCGCCCCGCCCTCGCCGTGCGGCGTGGAGAGGAACGTTATGCGGCCCAGACCCTGGCGGGGCTTGGGGTTCCGATTATTCGAACCGTGAGTGGGAGCGGTACCTTCGAGGGAGCCGATCTGATGTGGGTGGATCGCACCACTGTTATCCTTGGCGTGGGCAACCGCACGAACCGCGAGGGGGCGAGCCAGATCGAGGAAATCCTGCGGAGGATGGGAGTGCAGACTTTCCTCTATTTCCAGGTTCCCTACGGCCAGGCCCATATTGATGGCCTTTTCAATTTAGCAAGTACAGATATCTGTGTGTTCTTCCCGTGGCAGACGCCCTTTGAGGTGGCCGACGCTCTCCGGCGCCGCGGTTATCAGATGCTTGAGATTAACTCTCCCCACGAGGCGAAGCAGACCATGGCCAGCAATTTCGTGTGCCTGGAACCAGGGAAAATCGTCATGCCCGAGGGCAGTCCGCGAACCCAGGAGCAACTCGAAGAGGCGGGTGTGGAGGTGCTAACTTTGGATGTGTCAGAGCTGCAGAAGGGCTGGGGCGGAATCCATTGTATGACGGCCTTTTTGCACCGCGACGGAGTGTGACACAATGGAACATATTCGGTCTGCCGTCGTCTTATCTCATGGGAGCCACATATTTGCTCTCTCTGCGGGAAATATAGCCATGGGGTGTGAGATTGCTCCGGATGGAGGAGGATGCACGTGCGCTTGGTATTGACATTTTATCTGGCAATAATGGTGACTCTATTGGGAGTTGTGGTTCCGGTTGCATCTGCGCAGGCCGCCTGGCTTCCCGCAGACCCCAATGAGGTGGTCTCACGGAGCTTCTCAGGGCACACTTTTAACCCCGATGCCCTTGAGGCCACGTCGGTCATCGTGATGGATATCCGCACGGGAGCTCTCTTGTTTGAAAAGGGACCCGATGAATCCTACGGGCCGGCTTCTCTTTCCAAGATCGTGACCCTGGCGCTTACCTACCGGGCCATTGACGAAGGAAGGGCTGCCCCGGATGACCTTGTTCTTGTCAGTGAGCGGGCGTGGGCGGCGAACGTTCCCGGATCGAAGATGTTCATCGAGGTCGGAGAGGAAATTCCCCTGGAGACCGTTATGACGGGTATGATCGTGGCCTCAGGAAACGATGCCTCCATCGCCGTGGCGGAGCATCTGGCCGGCAGTGTGGAGGTCTTCGTCGATTGGATGAACGATATGGCCCAGGAACTGGGAATGCGGGACACGTATCTGGGTACCGTTAACGGTCTTCCGGCCGAGGGGCAGACGGTTACCCCTCGAGATGTTGCCCGGCTGGTCCGGTTTTTTTCGAGGTCCTATCCCCAGGCCGAGGAGATCACCACCCAGGAGAGTTTCACTTACGCGGGAATCACTCAGCCCAACCGCAACGGCCTGATCTTTCGGGATGAGCGGGTCACCGGGTTGAAGACCGGCTACACGATGGAGTCGGGTTATCACCTGGTGGCGACGGCCAGGGATGGGGACGAACACTACGCGGCGATCGTCATGGGAATTGGCGCAGGGGTTGAGGACCAGTCCGAACCGGAGGCCATCGCGACTCGAGAACGGGAGGCCCTGGCGCTTCTGAACTGGGCCTTTGACAATTTCACACAGCATACCGTGGATGTTGAACCTGCCCTGCCCGAGGAGGTCCGGGTTTACGGCGGACAGCCAAGCAGCGTTCCGGTCCGGGTGGGGGAGGAGCCGATCGTGACCCTTCCGACCGGCACGGAGGATCAGATTCAGGTCGAGGTCTCCCTGGGTGAGGCTGCCCGTGCCCCCCTGTCACGAGAAGACGTGATCGGAACTCTG
>PXCI01000144.1 GCA_003566675.1 Clostridia bacterium | reverse complement strand
GGTGGCGGCCCTCCCCGGGCCATGTCCCATTTCTGCTCGGGCCTCATTTTCTTGAGGGCATACTCCAGTCGCGAAGCCGTGCTTCGATCGGGCAGCGACCAGGCAGCACGCATCCTGCGCGGTGCGAAAGCCCGGGTGTATTTCGCCCCCTCGCCCCGACAGTGCTCGGCAAACCGCCGTCCGAGATCGGTGCAAATTCCAGTGTAAAGACTGCCGTCCGAACACTCCAGCAGGTACGTGTACCAGACCCGGTCACCCTCCGTCACAGTCACATTCGGTTTCCTCCTCCCTCTCCGCGAGAGCCTCGTCGAGCAGCTGCTGGGCGGTTTCAAAATCAGACTTCGGTACATAAACATGGGCCCCAGACCACGGGTTCACGGAGCCCGGGCCCAGAATGACCCGGCTGGTGGCATCGTATTTCAGCCTGACATCAATCCCCGCCGACTCCAGCAACGCCTTCACAATCTCCGCCTCGGCAAGGTTCGACACCTCCAGAACCTCAACCCAGGCCCTCTTGTCTCCGCCTTCGTGCTCGTTCATCGCCTTACCTCCACCTTTCTCATCGTCTCAGGGATGGGTTCGTATACTTATTCTTTCCCAGGATAACCCTGTAACCCTGGACACAACAGAGGCAATCTGGGCGGCCTGTATCTCGTCTATGTCTTCACCTTTCACCAATACCAGTGCCCCATCCTTCATCACGTAGACGAGAACTTCCTCATAGTCTGCGCCCATGAGGAGCTGTTCGGCCTCGGACTCCATGGACAGTTTCTCACTCATCTCGATGAGTTTATCCTGCGCCACTCCCCTGGCCTCGGTGGTGGAGTTCGGATTGTTCACGATCTCCCTCAAGATCTCCACCGTCTGGCTCCGGGACTTCTCTCGCGACAGACGCGTCTCCGCGAAGTAGTTTCCGCCGGATTCATCCAGCTCCTGCTCGGAAGCCTCCGTCCAAACAGGCAGCGTCGGTCCGGTGTCCGCCTCGTCAGAGCTCCGCCCGAAACGTCCTGCAACAAAAACTAGCAGAACGATCAGCAGAATCCCGACGACAATCGGCTTCCAACTCTCCTTTCGATTAACGACGAAAATGGATCGCATGTGCTATTTCCCCCCCTTTCCCGGCAGCACCGTCACCCTGTGTGCAGCTACATCCAGCAGCGTGGTAACCGCTGTGGACAGATCCGTCCTCACCGTCGAGTCACCGGCACCCTCTGCCACGACCAGGACCCCTCGAACGCTGGCGGAGTCCACCCGGAGGATCACCGGTTCCTCGGCTCCACCCGATCCTCGGAGCATCGACAGGCTAGACTCATCCTGCATCTCGAGAATCTCACGAGCCCCGCCCTCGCTGTCCCTTTCGAGGGTCTGGCTCTCAGAAGAGCGGATTCCCTCGTGATAGCTGAAGGAGGGACCGAACTCCAGCATGATCCGGACGTGAACCGTCCCGGCACCCCGGACCTGCGAGAGAATCGCCGCCAGCTGCTGCGACAGGTGGTCCTGGAAAGCGAGCAGTTCCCGGTCTGGACCGACGCTCCCCGAAGGGACCTGCATCTGGGTTCCCGGGGCGAAATTGGACCACAGGTGATCTTCGGCCTGCACGGCCTGCTCATCGCTGGGTGCCCTCGAACCTGATCCTCCACTGATGACCACGATGATCACCGCAGCTGCGAACACACACACTACATAGGGAATGTACTTGGTGTAACGGCCGGATAGCTTGATCTTCATGGATGGCGTCACTCCCCCCACAAAACTGCAATCTCTTCCTGCCTGAGCCTATACCTGGAAACCAGGTGATTGACAATTTCCCCATGGACGTCCCCGGGAATCTCGTCGGCCGTCCCCTCGTCCTCCTGTGAAGGCCTATCATCGCCGATGCGGATCGTGGAAATCCGGACGCTCGACACACCAATGCCCTCCTCGTCCGCCTCGGTTTCCCTGGGATCGCCCCTGAACAGGTACACCGTCGCCCACTCGATCTCACCCTCGTCCCGGACCTGCAGTTGGACCTCAGGGTGCAGGTCCAGGTTGCGGAGGGCAGAAAGACCCCTCAACTCCTCTGCGATGAACGCCGCCAGGCGCTCCCCATAGAGCGCGAGGGTCTGTTCGTGCGCCTCCTCGCGTCCTCTCTCAGCCAGCACCTGGCCGGATACCGAGGGCGCGGCGAATCCACCATCAGCCAGCGAGCTCATACTACCCTCGATAGCCGGGACCAGGTTGACCAGGGGAGATATGATGGCCAGCAAAAGCAACACCCCACAGATGAAGCGAACATACGATTTCATCTCTCCCTCGGGCGCCAGCATCTCGGTGACCCGCAGCATCAGCACCACGAGTACCAGGACGCGGATGTAATCCATCAGGGCATTCATCGCAGCATCACCGTCGCATTCCCCGCGCCCAGCATGATGGTTATGGTCAGGTAGAACATCAGCGCCACGGCCGCCACGGCCACCGTGAGCCCGGTCATTCCGTCGGCCAGCACATCGAGCAGGTCCGAGATTTCCTCGCCTCCGAGGGGCGCAGCCAGGGCGGCACCGGTGCGGTAGGCGATGGTCATGACCGCCAGGCGCAAGATGGGAAGCGCAGCGATCATGGCCACAAGGAACAATCCCAGAATTCCTGCGGCGTTTTTCAGCAGCGACGACGATGCCATGACCATCTCCCCGGCATCGGAGAAGGTGCTGCCCAAAACCGGTATGAAGGACTTGGCGGCGAACTTGATCGATCGCAAGGTGACGCCGTCGGTCACGGCTCCAGCGGCGCCCTGGACGGTGATGACTCCGACGAAGACGACCATGGCTCCCTCCAGCACCCAGAGGGAACCCCGTCTGAACAGGGCAGCCAACCGCGCAAGGGGCCTCTCCGGTGTGAAGTAGCCTGCCAGTTCCACCATCACGGCTGCAAAGAGCAGGGGAAAAACCCAGCTAACCACCACCTGGACCACAGCATGACAGACAAACACCACCATGGGGTGGAAAATCGCCGCCGTCGTGAAGGCACCGCTGGCAGCCAGAAGGGTCGTGAGCATGGGCAGAAGCGCCAACATCATGTCGCTGAGGCTATGCACGGTGTCGCGAGCCAGGCTGAAGGCCTCGCGAAAGGTGACCATGGCCACCGCCGCCAGGGCCAGGTAGATCACCCATCGGGCCACCAGGGAGACGGTGTCATGACCCCACGCTCCCTCGGCCTGGCTGAGAAGTGACGACAGAAGCGACAGGACCAGGAGCTGGGCTAAAAGGCCCAGATGGGCCACCACTTCCCCCCCCAGGTATCTGAACAACAACCCCGTGATCTGCCCTACCGAGAAGACTTCCTCACCCCTGCGAATCCGATCCATCACGGCCGGCAGGTCGATCGGGGGGAGCTCCTCTCCGATCTCCCGCTGCAGGTCATCCACGAAATCGTTGAACGGCGTGACATCCATGTCCTCCATCTGGCGGCGGGCAAGTTCATCGGCCGTGTCTGCGCGTTCTGCATGGAGCGTTGAGGCAAGAGCACACAGAAGGATCAGGGTCACCGATAGTACTCGCATGATGCGGATCATCGCCCGGTCACCTGCTCCAACAGCCCGATGATGATGTCCGCCACGGCCACGATAATCGGTACGGCCATGGCTAGAATCAGGATCTTCCCCGCCAGCTGCAGATTCTTGGCCATCGTCCCCTCGCCCACGTCAATGCACAGCTGGGATCCAAAATCCACCACGTAGGCGATGGCGATGACGCGGAGGACGGTCCTTATGTACAGCATTTCGACACCCGCCCGGGCTGAGAGGGCCTCCAAGCCGCTGAGGATGGGGGGAAGCTCGGCGATGATCGCGGTGAGAATGACCCCCGTGGCGGCAACACTCAGGAGCATGGCAATACTGTCTGACCCCCTGCGCACGAGGATCAAGAGCAAGCTGCATGTCAGGGCAAAACCCACCAGCTGCACAATGTTCATCGGCATCACCCCCCACAATCAGAACTGCACCATGGCTCGAACCGCGTCGAAGAGACCACTGATCAGCTCAACCAGGGAATACATGACGACTATAAGTCCCCCCACGGTGACGGCCATCGCCCATTCCCCCTTGCCAGCCTGCTCCAGCACCGTCTGCAGCACAGCCACCAGCAACCCGACGGCTGCGATCTGAATCACCAGGCTCACCAGGGATGGGTCCATATTGTTCTCCTTTCATCCGTCCTCAGGCCAGAACCACCGCTACCAGGATTCCTCCCAGCAACCCCAGAGAACGGAACAGCCGCCCCCGCCTCCGACTGTCGTCCCTCGCCTCGTTCATCTGCCCCACCAGGCGTTCGTCCACGGCCTGAAGATGTCGGATCTGATCAGACCCGCCTGAGGCCCCAAGGGTTGGCCCGAGGGATGCGAGGATCCGGAGGTCCTCGGCCGTCAATGACAGTTCTTCTCGGCACTTCCGCACCGACAGGGCCCACGCCTGGCCGGCCGTCGAAGCCCCCTCGCTTCCAAACAGGTCCGCCGCGCGGTCGAACATCCCTGATACCGCTCCGTCATGGATCTCTGCCAGCTCCCGCCAGGCCACCGGGAGGGGCTTTCGCGAGTAATCAATCTCGGTGGCCAGGGCGCGCAGACCGCCGCGAATGCTCTCGAGGTCCCGATACCGGGATTCCAGTTGCATGAAACACAGCTGGCCGGTGAGCATGCCCGCGATCACGATCAGCCCCAGGCCGAACAGTTTCAACACAGTTCAAACACCCCCTCCAGGGTTCCGGGCCCATTCCTACGGTTGAGAAGCACAGCCCGAGAAAAGGCCCCCTCCTCCAGCAGCTGGCCCACGTAGGGGCGCCGGCGGACTTCGGAGATCCGGGTTCCATGTACCGTGGCAATCACGGACACCCCGGCATTGACAGCCTCCCGGACCGCCAGCACATCGGCCTGTCTTCCCAGCTCGTCGGTGGCCAGAACGTCAGGCCCCATGGATCGCAGAAGCATCAGCATTCCCTGCCCCTTCGGGCAGCCGTCGAGCACATCGGTCTGAAGACCCACATCGAAGGTCGGCTCACCCCGATGACAGGCAGCCACCTCGGATCGCTCGTCCACCAACCCCACGCGGCGTCCGGGTATTCCTCGCTCCGGATCGCCGTCGGATACCAGCCGGACCAGGTCCCTCAACAGGGTGGTCTTGCCGCATCCTGGCGGGGATATGATCAGGGTGTTGCTCCATCTTCCAGCACAGCGGAGTTCAGCCAACAGGGGGAGGGCGATTCCCTGCAGTTCACGCCCCCTCCGGATGTTCATCCCCCCGGGATGGATGAGTCTCTGAACCCGTCCATCCTCAAGGACTGCCTGTCCGGTGACCCCAACCCGATGCCCCCCGGGAAGGGTCAGATATCCCTGGGCCACCTCGCCCTCCAGGGCGTAGGCCGAGCCCCCGGTCATCAGGCTGATGGTCTCGATCAGATCGTCGCGCTGAACGATCAGGGCCATTTCCCGGGAAACAACCATCCCACCGGTCGGGCTCACAAGATGCAGCTGATCATCGGCCCAGATCCCCAGGGGGCGCCCGGCTCGCAGGCGGATCTCCTCCCAGTTCTCAAGCCGTTTTACCGCCTCCAGGGCCGCGCCAAGCCGACGAGGAAAGTATGCGAGGATGTCTCGGGGATCCTCAGGCTCAGAAGACCATGTTTCGACCAACGACGTTCGCTCTGGTGACAATGGGAACCCTCCCCCGGGTTGTCCTTTCGCTATCATCCCTATGGGGTTTGCCCAGACATTATGTCTAGTGTGGGAAAACCCCTCTTGCAGCTTGTGAGCAGAGTAATCCTGGCCGTGACGCTTCTTCCAGTAGTGATAGTAAAAGGATCTTGGGGAAGTTGGTGATCACACTGAAAAGTGCTCGCTGGATGGGAAAGCCACCCCCTGGGGCTTTTCTTTGCCTACGGGCAGCCGTGCTGCAGCCATACACCAGGCGATCATGGGGACGGATTCAATGCGGAGCAACTGCGCCATCACAGCCACAGATCTAAGCCGCAGCCCGGCGGAGAGCCTGGCCGTGGGGCAGCCTGGACCCCAGGGTTACCTTCGGGACGTGTTGGGGTGCCCCGGACACAACGGTGCGGGCAAGACGACGACGGGGTCCGCCTGCTCAAAGGAATCCTCAGGCCCAACCGGGGCGAGGCGCGGGTATAGGCCTTTCCCCCATTGAAGACGGCCCGCCCGTACGGGCGCGTTGTGGGCGCTGACCCAACCCCGCCCTGGATGACCGGGCCGGGCCTTCGCTGGCCTGTACGGGATCCCCTCCGAGGCGATCGATGAACGGATCGCACACTCCTGGACATGTTCACGCTCTACTGACCGGGTCGGAACCTACAGCCGCGGGATAAAGCAGCGGTTGGCCCTGGGCACGCCGCATTGATCCCGATAGCCTGCTTCCGGACGCGCCCTCCTCGGGTGTGGTGACCCGTTTTGCTCACAACCTGTTGGACAGGCTCGCAGGCACAAGGCGCGAACTATTTCTCTGTGCACTCACCGTTTGACCGAGGCAGAGATGTTGTGCGACCGGGTGACAGTGCGTGAACAGGCCAAGTAGGCGATGGGTGCCCTCTAGAAATCATCTCAATTTCTGCCTGGGCTCATTTTCCTGGAGGGTTTGAATCCTGCCATCTTCGATTTCGACGGGCGCCTCTCCGGCTGTAAGGCCGGGCCAAATACCCTATCGCCCTCCCTGCAGCAGGGAGGGCGATGGCGTAGCATTCTGTTCATTCTCTCAACGTCGCAGAGCTGTTAGAAACGGGCGCTGACTGCAGTGTCACGCAATGGGCTGGGGGCCTCTTTTTAACCCTCCACCCACACACGATCGACATAACCGGTGTCGGCCTCGGTGGAGAAGTCGACCTGGCCCCCAAAACCATCCTCGACAAAGGTGCGGAAGGGTAAGTAGGTGCGACCACCGGTAATCCTCGGCGTCACATCCATCTCCACGATCTCAGTCGTGCCGGTTACCTTGTTCACGACAATCATCGTGAACTCCCCCACGGTGAGAATAATCAGGCGGTCCTCGTTCTCAAGGAACACGCGCTCGGTCTGCCCGGTCTGAGGATTAACCGTCCAGTCCGATTCAGCATCGAAGGCCTCGCCCATGAATCGCACGGGTACAAAGGTACGCCCGCTTTCAATAAAGGGCGCCGCATCCATGGTCCCCGGCTGCCCCCGGAGCTCGTACTGGGTTGAGTTGACCCACATGGTCAACGCCGTACTGCCAGCGTACCCTTCATCTTTTTCCGTCAACCCCTTGATGGTCTCAACATAGTCGATGTAGATGGAACCGGTTTCGGGACGGCCCTCGGCACGATGTCCGGGCTCCCGGACGACGTATATGCTGCTGAGAATGAGGGGCTGCGGCCAGCTGGGATTGATCTCACCCTGTACTCGGCTCCAACCTTCCCAGTCGATTGCAGTGGCGAGATCGACGTACCGTCGCGTCCCGCCTGCGTCGAGAATCTCTGCCCGTAACCAGTACCCGCTTCCGTCTCCGTATACATGGGCCGAAATGCCCAGGTTGCCAGATCCCATCGAGATCTGTCCCGTGCCGAGCTGTCCGTAGGCGATCATCAGCTCGTCTACATCACCGCTGAAGTCGTAGTCGAGACGCCCGGAGCCGTCGCCGCTGTGGATGTAGGCCGGATCTCTCTGGATTTCAAAGCCCCCGGGCAGGTTTGCCGGGTGACTGCGAAAGCTCGTCGTCTGGCCCTCGCGGAAGGTGAAGAAGGGATGTCGCGTGCCCCCGATGAATATCGGGACCTCCTGGACCTTGCCGTCAATCTCCGCCCGCAGCATCCCAAATCCCTCTTCTGTCGCATAATACGTGTTGTTCTGCACACGGCCCAGATCCGTCTCCCACTGGATCGTCTCCGGACCCGTCACAAGGGTAAGCCCACTCACGGTCCTGACCTCAGCCCTCAGGCGCATAGACTGCCCAGGCAACAGGCTGATCTTCTCGGGAATGACAGAGAAATCGAGGATATCCGCGCCGCCGAAGACTCGTATCCTCTTCGTTTCCGTGACGCCCTGGTAGCGGACCAGCAGGTTGAACGCCCCCGGCGCCTTCACGAGCAACGTGCCGTCTACCACCTCGGCCAGACTCGGGTCCGATACCTGCCAGGTCTGCTGTGCGGGTTCGATGGCCACGGGATGAAAGTGCCTGTCATGGCCGGTTACCCGGTAGGTCGCCTCGGTTCCCACCAGCAGGGCCTCGGGGCCCTGCAAATACAGCGTGGAAACCGCCCCCCTGGGCGCGACATTGAACACACCGATGGCATTAGGTAGGGAGCGCTCGCTCCCGTGCCGCGGCTGGTTGATCAGTTCCATCACGAATTCGCCAGGCCTGCGTCCGACCATGGTCGTTGAACCTCCGCCGTCCAGGTTCAATGCTTGGTCGGCTCCCATTCGGCTCATGAACACGGATAGTTCCTCCATCGTCGCCCCCGACGCAATCGGTGTTGCATCGATGGTCACGAAGAAGATCGTCTCCCCAGCTGCTCCGACGGCCGTACGCGAGGCCCGCGTGCTCCCCGGAGAACGAAGTCGACTCGGGTCCACGGGCTGCCCATCCTTCACAAGAAGGGCCTGTCCACCTATTGCGGTATCGAGCTGCAAATCCGGTTCAATATCTAATAGAAAGTCCAGGCTCGTCCCAAGCCTCGCATATCGAAGCAGAAAATCGACCTCCATGATCCCGTCGGCCACGACGACATACCCATCTGAGGGGATGGCTGCGGACCTTTCGGTTCTCAAGATCTGGGTGATGATCCCGTCTCGGACGGTGACCTGCAAAACGGGGTCATCGAAGAACACCGAGGAGACCTCGATGCCCCAGCTGCGGTCATAAAGGTAGATGCCCCCGGGGGAATAGGTCTGGTTGAAGCCGTGGAGCTTGTAGCGCTGACCGCCTGAAGCGATCACCTCACCCCGGAATCGCCAGTTCAAAATGTGAGCCACTCGGTCCAGATCGAGTCCAAATCCCATCCACGGGTGGTCGGCCGGGCTGGAGAGAACCTCTCCACCTTCCACATGCAGACCGAAGGGAGCGGCCGGGCTGGTCAGGTGAAAGAAGTCGGCATTGACCGCGGCCACAGCATCCTGTGCCGCTGCCATGTTGCGAACCGTCTGCCTGTTGTTGAAGCCTGCACTCGGATGAATGGCCCGGATCTGCAGGTGGGGATTGGCCAGATCGACCGTGAGCTTCTTGGCCGGCAGGGTAGTCCCATTCACAAACAACTCATAGTGCTGTATGTAGATCCCCTCACCAAGCTGTTCCTGCTGAACCATCCTGTAATCCACGGCTCCGGCGCTCCCCGCGTGTACAAAGGCAAGGCCGGCCAGAATCACCAGACCGAGGGCAATTACAGACAAAAAGCGACCAGAACGAATCATCAAAACCCCTCCCCCACTCGTACTGTTCCTGGATCGAAAACTGAGCAAGATCCAGGCGAAGTCACATCCCTATCATCTGGAAGCTCGGCAAATTTCCTGGTCCTTCCGGGGTGGCCCACCTTTCCTGGATCTGGCGATCTGGGCGTATCAATCGTGTTGCTTGCTGGTTACTACTATACACTCACCCGGTGTGAGATCCTACCAGAAAACATCACATTCGTGTGACTTAAGACCTTCCTCATTGACCTCTCCTGGGATACTGCAGCACAGGTCCCACATTTCAGACCCCAGACGGGAAGGTGTTTAGAATCCATGATATGAGAGGAACGTTTTGGGGTGGGTAGTGGTATCCCTGCCCGAAAAGACAAGACAGGTGACAAACACGAGGAAGCCTGGCTGCCGCCGGTGTATCGGTCCGAATCGAGTAAGAGTGGACTGAGGCGATTTCCCAGTACATATCTTGCAGACCCGGCTGTGAAATGGAAGTTATCCCATCTGATGTAGATCACGACTGTACGGAGATTCATTCAGGGATATGACAATATCTCGTGCATCGAGACAATGAATGGTAGAGGGATTGGGAGACTGGGGTGCTGGAGATGAGACAGCATGACATCCTATAACATAGCAGTGATGCTTGGCGACGGTATCGGTCCGGAGGTCGCCGGTGAAGCAGTGCGAGTGATCGAGGCATCGGCCCGCTTGTGCAGGACAGGAACAATCTTAAGAAGCATGTGAAAGGACCACCAGCAGAAACACAGGGCTCGCGGCACGCCCGATCGGGATTCTATTCCATTCCGCAGGTGGGGAGTTGAGGCTATGTAACTGCCCGTCTCCGTTGAGGGGGCAGACCTTCTGGCACAGGTTGCATTCGACCTCCAAGTACTCACCTCGTCACTCCGGGGCCTTCTCTGCAGTTTACCGGGCATCCTGTCGAGATTTCTGCCTGTGACAGCTGGGATAGACTCTGCTCGATAAAACCACCCGGGGTCTGTAATCCCCTCAGTGAACGCGGCGCTCGAGAACCTTGCTAACTACCCAGCACAAAACCTAAAAGCAATCCGATAATCAACGCCGCGTTGCCCACATGTCTGTGGAGGTTGGCTATTTGAGGAATGAGTTCATCAATAACAATATAGATCATGGCGCCAGCGGCAAAAGCAAGACCACTCCCCACAAATACTGGGGACACACGAAATATAAGCAATCCTAAGCCAGCTCCAACTGGAGTCATCATCCCCGCAATAAGCGTCAACAAGAGTACTCTGGGAAACGACAATCCGCCGGATCGCAACGGTGCCGCCACCGCCATACCTTCCGGGATGTTGTGAAGTCCAATGGCAACCGCAATATACAGGCCTAGTTCAGGACTGGCCTCCAACCCGGCTCCAATGGCCAGCCCTTCTGGTAAATTGTGAATCGCAATACCGAAGAAAATGAGGTAACCTGTTCTCAGTGCTTCACTGCTGAATGACGGGATATTATCTACCCTCTCTAATTCCAGTTCATTATCCGCCACCCCATGTGCATGAGGCACAAATCGATCCAACATAAACATCATTGCTGTCCCGAGCACAAAACCGATGATCGTAGAGACCATAGTGCCCAATTCCAAGGCTTCGGGCAAGAGGTCAAACACAGAAATCGCAAGCATGATTCCTCCGGCAAACCCCAAGAAACCAGACAGAGTCTTGGCGCGCGGTTGTCCCGTGAAGATGAGGATGAGGGCACCAATGGCGGTTGCAAGGCCTGCCAAGAAACTATATAGTAGGACTTCCATGTTTCCCTCCCAACATGTCGCGATCACAAGACATCGGGGTTGCTGCACGTGATGCAGAATTTGCGGTGGACCATCGATCCCAGTTCATCCAGTTTCGCCCGCCTCTCCATTCACCAAGTCCAGGTGTTGGCACAATTTGAATACCAGCAGGGCCACGTCGCGATACCCCTTGATGCAGTTGGATTCATCCTCCGCCGATCAGAGCTCCTGCCGGTGCCACTGGGCGCAAAATAGATCTCCGATACAGTGACGGGATGAACCGGAAGGTCTGCATTGCGACCTCGACCTCGGTGATCCATTCGGTGTCGAAATTCTCAATCACGTGAACCTTGTAGCCGTCGAAACGCTTGGAGGAGGACTTCCGGCCGTGCCTCATCTCGATATCATTGGTGCTTACGATTCTGTCTGCTGCAATGTGTTCTTGCTCGGTAATGCCTTCAGTGTACATCTCCAGTGCAGGGTGTCCTGCATCAAGGGCACGCCCCAGTAGCCCATCTCACCCCAAGATTCGAAAGCCACAACTACCTGCACGGCTGCCGAGTAGTACCCACAACCTATCTCCTCATGAGATATCCGGTTAATTGATAATCGGTTGGAACATGGAGTGTAAGGCTCATCAACAGTCAGCGAGTGATCCTGGTCTATCTGTGACTGGGGGCCGCTCTGCTGGCACCTGGCAGGCCGACTACGACATGGCCCTGCCACATTCAATGACGCGTAGGGACGGCGGATGTTTCAGTCCAACGACGAATGTAGGGGCGTCCGGGTTGTGTTGCGAGCCAGGAACCCCTTCGGTGCTCTGCGATGATCTCGTATACTCAGCCGCAAAGCGTCGCCGCCTTGAGGAGGTTCAGTGAGTCCCACGGGCACCCTGGGAGTCAACGGGGGAGGGTGTCATCCCCTCCCCCGATCTGCGGATCAACGGAGTTCAAACTCCGTGATCGAGAAAGCCTCCTCACCCTGGACGACATACCTCGTCATCATCGTGAAGTCATCAAGGGCGACAAAGTCCAGTTCCAGGGTCATGTTCAGGATCGAACTCTCGATCACGACCCGGCGGACTTCCGCCCTCGTGGGACCGAAGTCCTGCATTTCCGTGAAGTCTTCAGAGGTAACGAAGAGTTCCTCGTCAGCGATGTCCGTGTAACCGCTGACACCGGTGTGCAGCCACGTCACCATGAAGTCGAGCATTTCGTCGCCGTGCTCAAGGCCGCCATAGTGGACCGGCTCCTCACCGTCTACCAGGGCATGAACGGTATTGCCCTCCTGATCGACCAGGAGTTCTATCTCTGCCTGGCCCACTATATCGACAGAAATCCGATTGACCTCCTCGCCCTCAAATGCCTCGACGCCGATGAACTTGTAGCGCAGGTGCATACCGACCACTCTGTAGTCAAGAAGGGAGAAGGTGTTGATCAGCTCCGTCGCACTTCTGAACTCTGCAAACTCTTCGGTCAAGGGGTCGTCATCGGCATCATCGGGATCATCGGTTGCAACCTCGCCTGCCCCGGGTTCTTCTACGCCCCCCGCCACCGGCTCGTAGAAACTCTCCACGCGCTCGATAGGCCCGGTGATCACACCCACAAGGACCCGCTCCCCCGCGCGGGTGACGGTCAGAAGATGGAGCTGATCCTCCCGGGCGAGGACAACAATGGACAGGGCCGAATCAATGTCGACGTCCTCGAAGATCGGGATGCCAGACAGGGCATTGCTGCCCTTAACGTCATCGTCATGGATTCCCCAGCCATCTTGTTGCGCCATACGAACGAAGCCATCCATAGCCTCTTCAAGGGACCCGCTGCCGTGATAGCTGGTAACCCGGACCCCGCCCGGCATGGGAATCGATATCACCCTGCTGAAGTCCCCCGGTATCTCCGAGTCGTCCCCACCTCCAAAGATGCCGCACCCGGCGAGGACGAGCATCCCTGCCAGGACGGTACAGAGTACAAACCATACACCCCTGCTCCTGCGTCTGCCTGTCATACGTCCACTCCTTTCACAACTGGATGCTCCGCGTTCGACAGATGCTGCTACCTACTTCCATAAGGGTACAGTATTTCCTCCCCTACACAGTATACCACTCCCGCCCCTGGCTAGGTCTCCTTCGAGGAGACGGGCTCCCAGGGCTCGGCAAAACATGCTTCAAACCGTGCCATCCAGGTGCCATCCAGCGCAACAACCAACCTGAAGATCTTTTCGAGCCGTATCTGAGAAGAGGGAAACCAGGATTAGCCTTGCCTGAAACCCTGTCCTGCATGCCACCCTTCATCCAAACATTCCGACGAGAAAGGACGCGTCCTCAATCCGCTGCAACCCCAGTTTCTCTGCCACGCGAACGGAGGGTATATTTTTCACATCACACTCCCAGTGGGGTATGCGATCCCGGGCAAGGGCTTCCGAGATAAACCTGGCCGCCGTCGCCGTGGCCAGTCCCCTGTTTTGCATCTTCGAGGCCGTTTCAATCCCCACCCCGCAAAAACGATGGCCCACG
>PXCI01000132.1 GCA_003566675.1 Clostridia bacterium | reverse complement strand
GGCTGCGGTGGACTTTCCCATTGACGCCCCCGGAATAGGCCCCGCCGACCTGACCACCCTGAGCTACGAAAACGTCCCGGGTGATCTTTATCCCATCGGCGATGTCGAATGACAATGTGAATGTCGGGGCGGACATGCGAAGGAGAGGGCTGCTCCTGCCGCAGCCCTCAGGGGATCCCTTTCCTCGTGTTCCTCGCATCCGCCCTCATTTTGGGGTCTGGATTTCAAACTCCTCGTGCAGGGCTTGCATGGGCTAACACGGCAACCGCAGCGGCTCCCAGTCTTCCTCCAGCAGAATATCCAGGTCTTCGGTGGTGGGAATCTCCGACATATCGATCCGGCGTTTGTTGGTCTCGTGATCGCCGCTTCTGTAGATAGGTATCGAGTCACCATACAGGCTTTTCAGGTGTTTCAGAAAGTCAACTGCTTCCCTTGGCGAGAACGTGCCGCTGTAGTGCCCGCCCCCCATGGGGGAGGCGAACCGCCCCTGGTAGTGGAACCGCGCGATGACCTTGTTCCCGCGGGGACCGTTCCAGTGGATGGTGTTTTGCGACGATTGAAGTTTCCCGTTGTCGAAGGTGAACTCAAACTGTGGCACGTACACGTAGTGATGCGAACCGGGGACCTCGCCCTCCAGAAGGTAGTTGTCAATGTCACCCATGGTCAGGCACGCACTGATAATGCAGGCCTGCGCCATACAATGCCCAGAATGGATTCGGAAGGACTCATCCACGGTGTACTCTACCAGACACTCATCCCACAGATGTCCCCAGACGTAGTTGCGGTTGGGCAGTGCAGCCAGGTCGATCCACTCTCGATCTACTACGAGGAGTTTGTCATACCCATCCGCATTCTGTACACATGCGGCTATAAAGGCAGAAATGGGACTGAGTTTGTTGGCCCTTATCATGAACTGTTCCAGATAACCGTAGTACTGCCAGGCGCGTACCCTGCCGGCCGGCAGGGCATGATCCCACAGGCTGTGGAACTCGAACCACTGGGTGTACCGTCCGGTGCTTCGCACCGCAGCTATGATGGCAGCGGATTTCTGTCGGCTGTCGGACAGGGCACTGGCTTCCCGAATATCATCGAGGAGATCGATCTCCTCATCCAGCAGAGAAACCTTGCCCGTTTGATCAGGCAATTTACTCACCAGGCGAGCGAGGTACGGGGACTGCGCGGTGTCATCCCGTCCCAGCAGTGGATACCATGCCAGGCTGTCATTCATGATGAGAATGATATTGCCATCGAGTGCCTGCCAGCCAACATCTTCGCCTGTGCATGCACACAGAAGGCGGTCTCCGTTGGCGATCCAGGTCCTTTCATCTTCAGCATACAGAACGAAGACTTCCTCGGTGCTACCCCGCTCCTCGGCGTTGATGATGAACCGCATACTGGCCATCTCAAGTTCGCTGACCGTCTTTTGGGTGGTTTTCAACGTGCTGGCCAGGGGCATCATCCTTCTGTCGACAAAGGGCAAGAAAGGGTACCTCTGCGGGTACAGGGATCGAAAGGACGTCGTCTCGGTGTCATCCCACGGGAACAGATCAAAGGCAAAGGGTGGTGAGCGGTAATACTGGGCATGAGGCAGGAACTCCATGCTCTCCCGGTCATCTTCCAGGAAGGCATTCTCGTATCCGGGGATCGAACTGATGTGGTGATAGAAGTGCAAATCTGATCGGAGATAGATTTCTGGGTGAGCAACGAAAAGGCTACGCGAGGCATAAAGGGCGTATCGGTCGAAGGGGTCATGTTTCGATGACTGGACTATTTCACGCCATGCATGCAGATGCACATCTTCAGGCGATACGGGACGGGTCTGAAACAAGGCATCATTTAACGGGCTCTTCCGGTCTAACATGGGGTTTTGCCTCCTCCGAGGATCGCCATGTTTTTCGCAGGTCTATGAGATCGAAACTAGCAAATCGCCCATTATTGCGCTCGTAGAAGGATCGAAATGCCACTGCGTCCTGAACGTACTACAGCGTACGAGATGCCGTCAAGGCAGTCTGATCAAGAAGGTCGTCTGCCGGGAGGTGTCTTTTGACCCAACTACAGTTCTCCTACGCACGGGATACAAGGGTCAAATTGATTCCGGCTTGATCGCCGTGTTTGAGGTGCCGCAGGGCCCGCAGAGAAGGGCCCGATTCCTCGAACTCTGGTGTGCCCACCCCGCCCGTCGGTCAGTTTTCTTCATTGGTGATGAGGGCAGAGGCCCAGATGATCCGGTTCACTGGGCTGTTCAGTACGGGCTTTGGACGCGCAAAACGCACGTGGCGATGGAGTCCAGGAGCCTACCCAGCAATGTGGGACCGTCTGGTCCGGCGGGCTCAGGCATTGAGACACCCGGCATCTGCAAAGCGACGAGATCGTGTGCCAGATGAACCCCCACTGCGATGCCTGGAAATGTCCAATGATGTCCGAAGGATGGGGCCTATCATGAACCCTACGCCCTGAAATGCGGTGTTATGAATTTGCATGTCCGAGCCGACAGAAACCTGAGCCCAAAAACCAGCCCATCGGAGCCTTCGGTCCTGTTGTCTGCCGACCCGGGACGTGTCAAGAATCATCACGCGTGGTGAAACGCATCAGTGGCGTTGAAGTCCTTTCGTATATCATAAGCAAGGTGTGCTGAGCGATGCCGTGTCGTTTTGCAGCGCCACGTGAGTTGATCCCGCAAAAACAGACTGGGCCGGACCCGACATGTACATGTCTTCGTCGGTCAGGTCGACTTGCAGCTGCCCGCCCCTGGCGATGACGCGTACGGAGCGGGCCGCTATTCGCCCTGTAAGGTGTGCCACTGCAGCACTGCTGACGCAACCAGTTCCACAGGCCAATGTTTCATATTGAACGCCAGCTTCGAACGTTCTCAACTGGATGGCATCATCTGCGATGGGTTTGACCAGGTTAACGTTGAGTAGGCGGGGGAATACCTCCTGGCTCGTCGTAATGGCCTTTCCATATCTGTCGATGTCCGTCTCATCAAGGTCATCAACAAATAGGATCGCGTGAGGCTCGCCTATATGGACCACTGACATTTGTGTTGTGCCCAGGCCAGGCAGCTCGAACTGCCTTTCAAGGGTGGATTCCTCCGGGGCAAACCCCTCGGGCAGGATTCCTTCGAGATCGCCTGCGTGCCAGTGAAGACGTCCCATGTTCACCCTGAACTGGGTGGGGTTTCCCCCAGATACTTCGATCTCCTTTATCCCGGAGCGCGTGTTGACCTTCAGGCGATTCTTTCCTGTCACTGACCACAGGTAGTGGGCCACACAGCGAATTCCGTTACCGCACATATACGCCTCTCCTCCGGGACTGTCGATCAAACGCATCATTCCGTCGCAACGCTCGGAGGCAACAATGTAGGCCACGCCATCGGCTCCGATCCCGAAGTTTCGGTTCATCATGGCCATAGCGATATCATTGCGGCGTCGCTCCGGTATGATCTGCTCGGCGCGTTCGTCCACGATGATGTAGTCATTTCCGCAAGCTTGGTACTTTACGAATCGAAGATGTGTGCTCATTCCGACCTCCTTAGCAAGAGAGGTGCCCCGCCCTCGTTTCAGCCACAATCATCCCTATTCGCACCACTTGATGATGGACATGGCAAAGACCTTGATCAGATCAATGTAGCTCTGTACGGAGACGGCTTCCTCACTGATCATGGCGCCCTCGGGAACCATACTCTCTTCTGGTGGCTTGGGCCCCATGTAAATTGAAGGGACATCAGCAAACCGCGATAGGGGGGCGGCATCACCGACGCTGAAGGTTCGTGGTGGGTCGCTTCCCATTACTTCTGCGAAGGCATCATTCACTGTCTGTACAATCGGTTCATCCTCGTCCTCGAGGTGGTCGATCCAATACTCCCAGAACTCCACTGTAGGGGGATGATCTCTCATGAACAGATCCTGGTCGGCACATCGCCTTACCTGATCTTCCAGCTGCTCCCTGACGTCCTCTATGTTTTCACCCGGAACGTGTCGGATGGAGCCTTCAAGGATGGCCTGGTAGGGAGTGGTGCAAGGCCATACACCCGAGTTAAACATCCCGATAGTTATGTTCAACGGGTACCGGTGTTCCAGCTCGGGGTGCTCCTGTTGAAAGAATCGTATGCTCGTGTCCACCCTATGTTCGCTCAGTTCCGCGATGGCCCGGTGGACCTTGATAGCGTTGTCAATTGCACTGATCCCGCCGCCGTACGTCGGGTTTCCCTTAACAATCACTCGGAAATGCTGACATCCTGGCCCGCCAATGCCCAGCTTCATCTGGGTTGGCTCGGGACAGATAGCTGCGTCCGCCCGGTATCCCCTTCTGATCGCCTCAACGATGCCCTGGCAACCAATGTCCTCATCAATATTGGTACTGATCAGGACGTCACCTTTCAACTCTATGCCCGCATCCCGGACGGCCTTCAATGCCATGATGCCTGCGGCGTTGCCCGATTTCATGTTGCTGACAGACTTTCCGATGATAGCGTCACCCTCTATGATGCCTTCAAAGGGATCGTGCACCCATTCTTCAACCATAGCGGGCTCCCATGCCCCAGTGGCTGCCTCCATGTGTCCGACAAACATCAGGGATTTGCCCTCTCCCGTGCCGCGGAATGTTGCCATTACAACCGGCTTGTCCTCCGGCCTTGTTCCGCCGTGTTCGTGGAAGACCGGCGTATATCCCGGGTGCTTCATGAGCTTCTCCATATCCGGCTTGAATACATCCACCTCGTCAGCGCCCAATGTTTCACCAAGGTATTTGGCCACGAATTCCTGGACCTCGTGCCCTCCGCCCTCCGGGCTGGGGATCCTGATGAGGTCCTGAAGGAACTCGATCATGGACTCCCGCTGGTCTTCGATCTGCTGCAAGACTCGCTCTTTTACGTCAACGTCCATCAATATCCCCTCCATATGGAGTTACCTAGCCAGAACCACTTCTCTTTTTTGCTGATGTCCCTGTTAATCTCCTTGATTACCTTCCCGTCGATCTCATACACAATCCTCAGATGTGCCTTCTCTTCATTCAACTCTTGATCCCTGGGCATCCTGGGGTGACCTCCCTTTCGCTTAATGGTTCTCATGACTTCTGTCACAGAGCAGACTCGGGTCGACACGTATCGGAGAGCATCATCTGCCCGAAGCGGATGACACTCATTAGCGATACCACCAGCACGATTCTGTAGCGCTGCTCTTTCTCATGCCCGGTATGTCGACCCCAAGTCCGTCGTCTGACAGAATTCATCCATGTACCCAAATACTTCAAGGTGGATTGATGATGTCCTTCAAGCGGGAACGCGAGACGGGAGGGGGCACACGTGTAGAAGGCTTCACTTCTGTCTGGATGCGAACGCAGGTACCCATCGAATTGCATGGCAGGAGTTGGGCTTTCAGGCGCGAAATCCTCTATGTAGTGATCATCACGTAGAACTGGAGGCGAAAATGCCAGAGACGACTTTGAACGGTCCCGATGTGATATTGGTCAACGGTCCTATCTACACTGCTGATGCCGATAGACGTAAGGTCACCGGCATGGCCATCACCGGAGGGAAGATCACCGCCCTCGGAAGCACCGATGAGATTCGGGCCCTGGCCCGGGAAGATACTGAGATTGTGGATCTAGACGGGCGTTCGGCAATCCCGGGGATTGTCGATTCCCACAACCACCTCCCCACGGCGGGTGCGATGATGAGTGAGGGAGTGATTTTGTTTGATGCCAAAACCATCTCCGAGCTGCAGGAGATGGTCGCCGAGCGAGCCCGAACGATGGCGCCGGGAGAGTGGATCCAGGGAGCAGGCTGGATAGAGAACCAGTTCGAGGAGTGGCGCATGCCCACTCGCTGGGACCTGGACGAGGCGGCACCGGACAACCCGGTCATTCTCAATCGCCTGTTTGGAATGAGCGTTGTCAACTCCAGGGCGCTCGAGCTGGCAGGCATCACTGAGGATGGTTATGAACCCGACCGGGGGATCGTCGACCGCGATGAGCAGGGACGCCCGACGGGAGTTCTCAGGGCGGGAGCGCAGGAGGCAGTCCGTGCAGTGATGCCGGCCATGAGTTCTGCTGAGAGAGTCCGGCAGTACGAGGGCTATATCCGTACGGCGGCGCAGGAGTACGTACGCTACGGCGTAACAAGCCTGCTTGATCCTGGTGTCCCTCCCCTCATGATGAGGGCATACCAGAATGTGCAGGAAAGTGGCGATCTGCCTCTCAGGGTCAACATGATGCCCGTGTGGTACGGGTTGCGGGCCAGTGAGGACCAGGACCTTGATGGTAGACTGGACCACATCGGGGTTCATACCAATTTCGGCAACGACTGGCTCCGTATCGGGGCATTGAAGATGGCCATTGATGGAGGGCTGGGCAGCATGACATCCCTCATGCACGAACCCTACATCGATGGCACCAAAAGCGAGATCCCTCTTCGGCTCAATACGGACAACCTGGAGAAGTGGTTTGAGGAGGGGCACTCGTCAGGCTGGTCCATCGGGATCCACTGCTGCGGTGACCTTGCGCAGGACCTTGCCTGCTTCGCCTTTGATAAGGTCGTGGGACGGGAGCCGCGGGAGGATGTCCGGCACAACATCATTCATGGTTACTTCGCGACCCCCGAGGCCCTCGAGATCATGCAGCGAAACAGCATCTCGGTTTCAGCCCAGCCGGGCTTCATATGGGTGGAGGGCGACCAGTATTTCTCGGCGCTACCGGAAGAAAGGCTCCATGACTTCAAGCCCCTGAAAACCTACCTGGAGCGGGGAATCATCGTGGCCTGCAATTCGGACATGACCTCGGCGCATTACGATCCCTTCTGGGGGATCCACAGTGCGGTTACCCGGAAGACCTCCCGGGGCAAGACCCTGGGTGATGCGGAGAAGGTTGACCGCTTTGAGGCGCTGCGGATGTTCACGTATAACGGCGCTTACCTGACCTTCTGGGAGGATCTGGTCGGTTCTCTGGAAGTGGGTAAGGCTGCAGATGTCGCCGTTCTCGACGCGGACTACGGCTCTATTGACGATGATCAGCTGCGCGACCTGACGGTAGACCGGACCCTCATAGACGGGAAGACCGTCTTTGACCGCAGGACATGCTGAATACCGATTGAATGACCCGGGGTCCCTCCGCAGCGTTGTTGGCGGGGGGACCCCACTCTGCTCAGATTGTCGTCGGGACCTCCCGGGAATGCCCCAGAACCCTATAACCCGAGGAATCGGTACGGATGGTGTACCCACGGTTGATTCGATTCGATGGGACAAGCCAGACTGCGCCTAACCGCCATAATTTCCTGTCATGACGTGCTGTGCAGCGTACTGCCTCGAACTAACGGAATAATCAGGACCACGATAGAATATTTACGAAAACAGACCATTAAGGAGTGGTTTGCAGTAGACAAACGAATTCGTCTGGCTGTAAGATATATGGTAGAACCAGCTGGGATGATGTCGGCATTGTCTCTGCATCCTCAGTGGAGAGGGGAGCCGTGCCAGTGGTGAAATATTTGCCTGTTCGAGGATGGTCTCTGATACTGCTGGTCTTGCTAGGGACGCTCGCGGCTGTTGTTGCGTGGGGTGCGTACGGTGGTGTTGTTTCAAAGCCCGGGCAACTCATGGAGCAGGGGCGAGGCCTGCAACCGACAGATCCGCGTGCGAGGGTTAATGCGACACGCGCCCTCTATCCAGATCTCGCCAGCGGACGGAACGAAATCAAGTTGGGCGGCGGCATGTTCACGATACAACCAGTCGACCTCAGAGACAGCTGGTATGTAGGCGAATACACCCGGGCTGAGGGTTCACCTCAGCGGTCCACCCTGGCTGGGGCGCTCTCGGGAAGAGAACCTGGAGGACCGACTCACTCGCTGGGTGTGAGCCAGGACCAGCTGCACGCCAGGACGGTACAGGCTCTCACGGTGTGGTGGGGCAGGAGGACATTGACCGATGCCTGGGATATTGGCCTTTCACCCGGGCTTGACTGGTCGCTTGATTTGAGCCTGGGAGGTTCTGCTGCTGACATGGATCTTCGCGGCATTACTCTAGATGATCTCACGCTGAAGTTGGTCCGCAGTGAAGCTGACCTGTACCTTGGTGACAACGGTGATTCGGCATCGGTTGATATGCTGTTGGTCGGCTCGAATGTGACACTTCATCTGTCTGACGAGCAACCCGCCCGGATCAGGACAGGTGGAATATTGTTGACCCTCGACGTCAGTGAATCGTGGAGGCGTGACGGCGACAGCTACTACTCTCCATCCTATACCGGAGCAAGCGATTATACTCAGATCAGGATTCATTCCATCCTGGGCAGGGTCACCGTATCATCCATCGTGAGATAAAGCGAGTTCGTCTGCAGGGAAGCGGCAACCGGATCGGAAATGCTGGGGCTTTGATCCTCTTTTTCTGAGGAGGACGAGTCGATATGCTGGTTGCCGCACAACAACTTCATACTCCTCATGATGCATCCCTCCATGAGCAGATTCGATTCCCTTTCAAACCACAACTTTTGCTTGCGGGAGCACTCGTATTCTGCTGCCCACGTCTTTCTGATATGGTTATACGGGGTCGCTCTTCCTTCCATGGAAGACTGGCTTGTCGATGTGGCTCTGAACAGGAATACCCTCCAATGTCGTGGAAACACACTAGGTGTACAGAAAACTCTTTTTACCTTGAGAGGATGAGATCCTTTGCAAGGAGAACAACATCGCGAGGTTCATATTCTGGTGATAAACCCGGGGGCTGTATCGATCAAATTGGGCCTCTTTGACGGTTCGGAGCAGGTGTGGTCAGAGAGCATCTATCACCCGGAGGAACGCATCCGCGAGTTCAGTCGCGTTGCTGACGAAGAGGACTTCCGATACGATGCCCTTGTTGAAGTATGCGAGGCAAAACAAGTGCAGTGGGATCGGCTGGCAGCCGTTGTCGGCCGGGGTGGGCTGATGAAGCCCGTTGCCGGAGGTACATACGGAGTAAATCTCCTGATGCTGAGAGACTTGCGAGAGGGTTACCAGGGCGAGCACGCCTCCAATCTGGGTGGCCTTCTGGCCCATCGCCTCGCGGAACCGCTGGGCATTCCGGCCCTCGTGGTTGATCCGGTGGCGGTCGATGAGATGCACGATCTGGCTCGCTATTCCGGGCATTGTGATATCGAGCGCCGCAGTCTGGCCCATACCCTCAATATCAAGGCGGTCTGCCGAGAGGTTCTGGGGGCCGAATACTCCACGCTTCGGGTTGTTGCTGTGCATCTGGGCAGCGGTGTTTCCGTCACCGCCCACGAATGTGGCACAATGATTGATGTCAACAACGCTGTGGAGGAAGGGCCCTTTGGAACCGAACGCACAGGCGCCCTACCTGTCTTGCAGCTGGCGGAATGGGTAGCAGCGAGGTTGGAAGAAGGCCACGCGGTCCGTGCTATCCAGCGGATGCTCACGGGATCGGGCGGTCTGTATTCTTATCTGGGGACCAAGAATCTGCTCGAGATCGAGGCGAGGGTGGAGTCCGGTGACAGGCAGGCGGAAGAGGTACTTGAGGCCCTGAGCTACCAGGTATCCAAGGAGATTGGCGCTATGTCTGCCGTACTGGCCGGAGACGTTGACCACATTCTGATAACAGGTGGTATGGCCAACAGTAGGCGACTGGTGGGCATGATCGAGTCTCGGGTCTGCAAGTTTGCACCGATTACGGTACTGCCCGGGGAGAGGGAGATGGAGGCCCTTGCCCTTGGTGCTTTGCGAGTATTGAGGGGCGAAGAAGAACAGGCGGAATACAGGTGACGGAGGGAGCTGGAAGGCATGGCAGTGGAGTACGACTACGAATTGAGAGGTCAATCGTGGAAAGAATTCACGGTTTTTAACCCGCTTCTGGACAGCGCTCGGGGGAGCCAGGCCCAGAGGCTTTGTGTCGTAGCACCCGATGACGATATTGACAATCTCAGTGCCATCAGGGAGTCCATGGAGCTGGGTCTGATTTGCGATCCGGTCCTGATCGGTGACCGCGAGAAGACAATCCTCTCATTGGACACCGTGGGTATTGATGAAAAGGATGTCGAGATTGTTGCCTGCAGTGACCGGTCAGATGCGGCGAACCGGGCTGCCCGCCTGGTAGGACACGGGGAGGCAGACATCCTGGCCAAGGGGAAGATCCCGACAGCCCAGCTTCTGAGGGCTGTATTGAATCCAGCAAATGGCCTTCGCCGGACGGGGGAAGGCGAGGAGAACCGTCTCATAAGCCACCTTGCCCTCTTTGATGTGGAGTCAATGCCTCGCATTATGGGAGTGACCGATGCAGGTGTCAACATTGCCCCCGACTACGAGACGACCCGGGATATCGTTCGTAACGCGGCAGAGGTGTTTCGGATTGTCCTGGGCCGTACGCCGAGGGTGGCCATGCTGGCGGCGCTGGAGAAGGTCAACGAGAGCATGCCTGCAACGGTAATGGCCCGCAGACTCCAAGAGGCTGCTGAACAGGGCGAGCTGGGCGATGTGCTGGTGGAAGGCCCCCTGTCCCTCGATTGTGCCGTCGATGAGAGAGCTGCTCGAGGCAAGGGAGTAGGCGGCCAGGTGGCGGGCCGAGCAGATGTCCTGGTGGCGCCCGACATCCAGGCAGGCAATATAGCTGCCAAGGCCATTATGTATTTCGCCAGGGGAATCATGGCAGGGATCCTGGTAGGCACCCGGGCACCTGTCATTGTGAATTCAAGGGTCGATGTTCCTGCGGCGCGGGTGGCCTCAATCCTGTGTGCCGTGGTGCTGGCCCAGGGTGAGTTCCGGTAGAGGCGCGGTCATTCCGCGCAGGTCTTTGTCGCCGATCAGATGTAGGTGTGGGGTTGGCACTGGCATTGATCTTGCTTGGCCCTCTTGTGATGTCCCAGATACCCTTTATCCACGTTCCCTGGAGTCCTTTGCCGGTCCCCAGCGGACATCGGCCGCAGGGGGGATATGGGTCCTCTTGGTCGAATTCTATAACGTAATCCCATGTTCACCAGAGGGGGAATGATTGTGCAGATCTGTGAAGAAGTCCAATCCAGCCTGATTCTGTACAACGGTCGAGTGCATACAGTAGACGATCACGATGAAGTCGTGAGTGCTGTGGCTATTGCGGGAGATCGGATCCTTGCGACTGGCGAGGACGCAGAGATTTTGGCTCTCGCCGGTTCGCAGACGGAGACGCGGGATCTCAGAGGGCGATCCGTCATCCCGGGGATCATTGACTCCCACAATCATGCCTGGGAGGCCGGCCGCCTGATGGAGGGCGTGGTCACCTTCGGTGTTCGAAGCATCGAGGAACTGAAGCAGAAGCTGAAGGAAAAGGCCCGAGAGCTCTCGCCGGGGAGCTGGTTGCAGGGGGGTGGCTGGATTGAGACCCAGTTTGAGGAGAGGCGTATGCCGAACCGCTGGGATCTCGATGAGGCGGTTCCCGAACACCCCGTCGTCGTGGAAAGGATTTTCTCCACCTCTGTTGCGAATTCGGCTGCCCTGGCCATAGCGGGGATCACCCGGGACACGCCCGATCCCGAGGCCGGGGAGATTGAGCGCCATCCGGAAACCGGAGAACCTACGGGTGTTCTTCACCGCTCTGCCAAGATGTTGGTCCGCCGCCACATTCCCTTCGGTGATGAATCCTCGGGGTTGACCGAGGGTGCGGCCGAGGCTATTTTTCGGGCATGTTGCGAGTACCTGCGATGGGGGATCACCAGCGTCGTCGAACCGGGCGTGACGCCATCGCTCTCTCGCGCCTACCAGGATCTCTGGCAGAAAGGTGAGCTTCCCTTGCGCGTGTGCCTGATGCCCAACTGGTATGGTTTTCAACTCGAACACGATGAGGACAGGATGGATCGCGTGACGGAGGCACTGGGAATCTATACAGGCATCGGAGACGAGTGGCTGCGCCTGGGTGCTCTCAAGATGGCCGTTGATGGGGGATTGACCTCGAAGACAGCCCTCTTGTCGTGGCCGTATCTCGGCGAAGACCGACCCAGAGAGGTGCCGCTGCGCCTTGATCTTTCGCGTCTGAAGGGGCTGGTTCTTCGCGCCCACCAGGCAGGTTGGAGTGTGGGCATTCATGTGGTGGGGGACGTGTCCCAGGATGCCGCCGTTGAAGCCATCTGGGAAGCCTGCCAGGCCGATCCGAGGCCCCATCGGCACCAGGTCATTCACGGGTATTATCCAACTGAGCAGAGCCTTCAGAGGATGGCTGAGGCGGGGATCATCGCCGCAGTGCAGCCTTCCTTCACCTACGGAGAGGCCGATGGGTATTCCGACCTGCTTTCTCGAGACAAACAGGAGAGCTTCCTCCCCCTGAAGAGCTACCTTGAGGCGGGGGTTTGCGTCGCGATCAGCACCGACATGCCCTCGGCTCACTTCAATCCCTTCTGGGGACTCTATTCAGCCGTGACGCGCAGGGGGCTTGCGGGATACAGCCTCGGTGAGGCCGAATCCATCGACGTGGAACAGGGCCTGCGCATGATGACCCTGAACAGCGCACACCTCACCGGCGAGGAGGAGATTAAGGGTTCGCTCGAGCCTGGGAAGCTGGCGGATCTAGCTGTCTTGGACCGGGACCTCCTTGTGACGCCCTCTGCGAAGATCCGGGACACTGTCGTTGAACTCACCGTGATTGGTGGACGGGTGGTCTTCGACCGCCATAAGGGATGGGAGTAGACCGACAGCATGATCCTTGATTTTCACGTGCACTATTTCAGTGAGGATTACCTGGACAATATGTCTCACTACATCTCCCTGTCCGAGAGCCGACAGTCCCTGCGTGAGGTGGTCGTGAAGAACATCAGGAGACTCCAGGGTTCGGTTCCCGTTATTGAGATCTATCTGGATGGCAGAGACAGTCTGGGCATAGATCAGTGTGTGGTCTTCGGCCTGGCCGATACACCCCGGGGATGCTTCGATCTAAACAACCGGGTGGCAGAGCTGGCCGCATCCCGGCCGGGGGAGATCTATGGCTTCGGGACGGTGCCCACTCCCCGGGTGGCAGAAGCCCTCGAAGAGATGAAAAGGCTCAGGGAAGACCTGGGCTTTGTCGGAATCAAGATCTACCCAAGCCTGTCTCATCTGACTTTTTGCTCAGAACAGGTGCTTGAGCTGCTCGACTGTGCTGCACAGATGGACCTCATTGTGTTAACCGACTGCTCCTTTGCCTGCTGGGATTCCCCCGGATACCTCGGGTCAGACAACAAGTTTCACCATCTGTTGGAGGCCCTGAGTCGGCTGAAGAGGAGGCCAAGGATTGTTGCGGCCCATTTGGGCGGCGGCCTGGTCTATTTCAAGGACATGTACCACTGGGCCTACGGTGAAGACTACTTCGACACGCTTTGGTTTGATATCTCGCCTTTCTTCCCGGCATCTATGATTGGCGCGGCACTGGAGGTTGTGCCGGCCGAGCGCCTGCTCTTTGGTTCGGATTTCCCTTTTTCCAGCGGGCGGGAGAATCTCGAAAGCCTGGAACAGCTGGATCTGAGCCAGGAAGATCGGGCCCGCATACTCGGGGACAATGCGCGGAAACTCCTCGGCCAGGATGCTATGGGCCTGTCCGGTTAGCCTGATGGGGCTGACGTCGTCCGGGTGGATTCTTGGTGGAACTCCTCCATTGGCTCGCGCCTGGGATTTCACTTTGCAGATGTTCCCTGTACAAGGAGCAGGAGCACCTGCAGCAGCTTCGTACAGCGAAGCATCGCCTGGTGCTCCTGCTCCATGAGAGGTCCTCCTAAGG
>PXCI01000121.1 GCA_003566675.1 Clostridia bacterium | reverse complement strand
TGAGGGGTTCGACCATGTGCCTGTCGGAGCTTCCCAGCGCCCCGACGACAAAGTCCCGTAGCCGATAATCGCCTCTTTTGAAGAGAGACATCAACGCTCTCACGGCCAGGGGGCTGCCGATCTGGACCAGCACGGAGGCGACATCCTCCCCCCTCCTCAACTCCTCAATGAGCCTCTGTACGGCGGAATCACCGATCTGGACCAGGCACCTCCTACACTGTTGTTTTTGCACGGGGTCATGACTGGAGTAGGGATTGGTGAGAACAGATAGAAGCCGCCCGACAGCCGGTTCGCCCATCCTGATAATCACTCCGGCCGCAGCATCCCGAGCGTCCTCGACTCCGAGGGCCGAGACGAGGGGTTCGAGGGCGGAAGCACCGATCCTGACCAGTGCGTCAGCAGCGGCACTACGCACATCGGCGTCCTCATCCGAGAGACTGGCAACGAGAGGTTCGGCAGCCTGTGGGTCGCCCATCTCCCCCAGGGCCCTGGCAGCACTCGCCCGCACGTCCGAATCCTTCGGGTAATTCAGAGCCCTGGCTAACCCCTTGACACGCTTCCGGGTCACCATTTTCTCCACGTCAGGCGGTCCGAAGATCCACATGCTCATTCCTCCTCGCATCATATGGTTCGCCGTTCGCACGGTCTGTTCGATCGTCACTGTCAGCTTTCAATGTATCCTGGGACAACGATTCCAGGGTGGTTCTCGATTCTCTCCTGCTGCACGAGTCCATGACGTGACGTTTCGCCCAAAAATGCTGCCATCCCATGCCGTTCGGGTCTTCTGGCTCAGCACGAGTTGCAAGCGCTCCGATGGAAGCGTTCAGGATCGCGAGGCTGTTGCCCCCATCAGACAGCCCAGGATGCCCTCGGGCATGCAGGTGGGCAGCAAACCAGGGAGCGCCACACGGGGCCTGGCTCTGGGCACCTGACCGTGATCCATCGAACGAAGACCACGGCCCGTATCGTACTTCCCCTCACGATATTCCGCCCCCGAGCAGTGTCACCATGATCTTGCAGGCCACACAATTCAGAACGATGGCAGCGGGGTAGACGGCAGCGTAGGCCAGCCCGGGCTCGTCGTTGCCAACAAGATCGATGGACGCCGTAAGACCTGGCGTGCTCGTCATCGCGCCCGCCAGCGTGCCCAGCACATCTGCAGCATCAGCCTGCAGAAGCATTCTTGCAATCCACAGGCCAGCAACAAAAGAGGAAAGGGTCACTGCAAGTCCTCCCAACAGGAGCCCGACGCCATGCTGGGACACCAGGTCGAGGAACTGTCCCCCCGTGGATGTCCCCACCGATGCCAGGATGAACACAGCTCCCATGTCCCGCAGCAGAGTCAGGGATGCATCAGAGAACTCCGTCCTCACCGGTCCCACGGTACCAAAGTGCCCCAGGAGAATCGCCACCAGCAGCGGGCCACCGGCCGTACCCAGGTTGATGGCTCCAATCCATGGCAAGGGAAGGGGTACCAAGCCGACGACAATGCCGAGGCTGGCTATGATGGCCAGTGACAGAACGTTGCCCGGCCGGGAAGCCGTGGGCTTGACAGGCCTGGCGGCCGCGACAGCCGTCTTCTCCCCGGTCGATGCGGGGATCAGCCTGGACACAAGGTTGACGCCTCCGATCACCCCGAGTACGCCGACGGGATAGGCAACAGCGTACCCAATACCCACGAGGTGGTCGCCCGCAGCCGCCTCCAGGGCCGCCCCCAGTCCGGGCGTACTGGTGAGGGCACCGGCCATCATCCCCGTTGCCAGGCCCGCGTTCAGACCCAGTGACCTGGCCAGGACCAGGGTCGAAGCAAACCCCACACCGATGGTGACAACCGGCACCAGGATCAGCGTTTTGCCAAATCGGCTGAGCACCCGCTTGAAACCCGCCCCCGCACTGAGACCAACGGACGTGACGAACAACACCGTACCCAGTGGCAGGATGATGTGTGGCAACGAGAAACCGAGGTGCCCCAGTACCAGCCCCGCCAACAACACCCCGGCCACACCGATGCTCGTGTCGCCGACGCGGAGCTGACCCAGGCCCAATCCCAATGCAGTGGTGATGAACAGCAGGCCCACCTGGCTGTCCAGCAGTAGATCGATCAAGCAACATGCTCCTTCCGGCTCACCCCGTAAACGTCGCAGGTCCCATGTTACGGTTTACGATCGACAGGCCGATGCCCGGGTCCCCGGAACATCCCCATCTCCGGCAACAACCCGTATCAAACCTTCATTATCTACACCGACGGATCCATGCTGCAAAGTCACTTCAGGATCGCTGCCCCTTCTGGCCATCGTCAGCACCCTTAATCCGACTGATTTACCCCTCGGTACCTTCGTACCGCCAGAGAAGTTCCCTCATTGCGTGGCGCTGGTGCAGCTCGGCCAGGTCCAGGGGAGTCTTGCCGCTGTCATTCCGGGCGCTTACGTCCGCACCTCCCTCAAGGAGTAGGGAGGCCACCCGTCGATGGTCCGCGTAAACCGCATCGTGCAATGGGGTGCAACCGAGACCACTCCAGGGCACTCCCCCTGTATTGAGCTGGACATTGACATCGGCCCCCACGCTCAATGAGAAGCTTCACCATATCGGCACGGCCCCGCTGTGAAGCCAACCTCAGGGGGGTATGATCGCCGTAGATTTCGTCCACGTCGGCGCCCCCATTGAGACGGGCCAGGAGGCCGTCGTAGTCTCCCCTTCTCACAAGCTCGTGCAGACTGGCTGAGACCGTATCCCCTCCGTCCACGCGATCTACAGGCCTTGGGGACCCTGACCGGAGCTCGGGCTGAAGGGTACCTGGCACCCATAGAGGGCTTTTCGAACGGTCATTTATCCTATTCAGTGCCGCCTGTGCTTCCCTGCGCACCTTCTCATCATGATGCCTGGCGGACTCGTCTTCCCATTCCCCGCGACCCCTTGCAGTTTCGGAAAGGGGTCTCACGGCATCGGACCCCAGGGCAATCACCCTTCTCCAGTCCTGCATGGCAATCCAGTAACGGGCGCCGGTTTCATCACGTCCTGGCTTCCATCCGAGTTGCTCCGAGGCCACGGCTGCGTACCAACGCACATAGAAGCTGCGATCGCCTTTAGAGGCAGCCATAAGATGCTCAACCGCATCCCGGTCGCCAAGTTTTCCAAGGGCCTCTGCCGC
>PXCI01000167.1 GCA_003566675.1 Clostridia bacterium | reverse complement strand
ATCTGCCGGATTTGGCCACCAGGATGCAGATCAGCAACTGATGTGCACACCCGATCCGGATGCCCACAAAGCGCCGTTCCCAATCGAGAAAATGCTGCTTCCTGGATACTTCCTTCCATGATACACAGGGCAGCGCCCTATCCCGCCACGTACTGCATGGCATAGATGCTGTCGTGATCTGAGAGTATCCCGTGGCCGGGGCAACCTCCTGCCCCCATCCTGGCAAAGACATAATGACGCACAAAGCGCAGAGCCAAGACCGATTGTTGCATGTTGACTTATGAGGGCAGATGTCTTGAGCAACACGTGTTTAACAATTGAGGGAGTTGCCTTGGGGATGATTGAGGACAGTGAGCCTCCAGAAGCCAGGGCCTACGCCCATGACCTATGTGCATGGGGGGAATATGACCCAGGTGCACTTATGAAGGGAAGATTAACCGCAGTACCGAATCGCCGCAGCTAATCCTATGCATGCCAACCCTAGTCACAACTGAACGTACTCCAGCGAATCTACGGGGCCCGATGATCATCGGGCCCCTTCCAATTATCGATAGTTCTGCGTGATGTTCCTTGCGGTGTCGATGTCCATCTGGACCTGTCTTCTAATATCGTGGGGATCATAGTATCCGCGGTTGACCATGTAATCGGCCACCTGGCTCTGGAAGGAAATGGCGTCGTTCAGCTGTCTCTGCAATACGTCCCTCACCTGGGGAGAAGCTGCCTCGGTAATGGCCGCGGCATAACTGCGCACCGCTCCCTTACTGGCCAACAGAAGGTCACTCGCTACGACTCGGTCGTCAGCATTTCCCCGGTTGGTCTGCTGATGATGCTGAGGAGACTGCTGCTGGTATCCATGCTGCTGGTATCCCTGATACCCGTGGTGCCCCTGGTGATGCTGGTGCTGGTGTTGTTGCTGTTGCGGATGATCCTGCTGGCGTGGATGCTGCCGTTCTGGCCGATAGATGTCCTCCGACCGTCGATGATCCATCTCAATCCTCCCTTCGATGTCTATTGATTTGCCGTCTGGGACAGAAGCCGTTGGAGATCGTCGATGTGTCTTCTCGAGCTGTCTGCATCGCGCTGCAGCATGGATTTCAGTTCCGGATCGTTGACCTGGTTCTGCATCTGCACCGCCTTTGCCAGGCAGTTGGTCTTCAGATTCAGCAACTCGTGCAATTCCAGCGTCTCATGCACTCCCAGCCGCTGTTCTTGATGAGGCATGTTCTAACATCCCTTCTGTAGAGTCCTTCTTAGTTTCTACATCAGGGGTTTCGTCATGTAGCCTGTTTTTTCCAGTTGTGGCTCTTCCATGCAAATAAGCGGGTCATCGACCACAAGTGGATCACGAGAGCCCGGGAATAATCATGGGATAGCCGACCCTGGCATTCGGATCGACAGACGGAAATGGAGGAGGTAACACGATCCAAGGACCAGGCACCGTAAGAAGGGACAAAAAGATTACGCTGGCTGGCCTATCACGAGGAGGCCAGCCAGCGGACGGTGGGAAGAGGAGGTTTGACTGCGTACGTCTATCTACACAACAAGCTAAAGATTCGCTACCGATCAGTCGATGAAACCCAGTGACTCCATGACATCTCGAAGAACATCCCGCTCTGCCGGCGATGCCGGCACGAGGGGCAACCTGGGATCTCCCACATCAAGGCCCAGCATCTGCACCGCCGCCTTCACCGGAATCGGGTTCGTGGTGACAAAGACCGCCTTGAAGAGGGGAAAGAGCTCCCGGTGATCAGAAGCCGCCTCGGCCGTGTCACCGGCCACTGCTCGATCGATCATGTCCTTGATTCTCTGACCCGCCACGTGCGCAGCCACGCTGACCACACCGTATCCACCGACGGAGACCATCGGCAGTGTCAGGCTGTCCTCGCCGCTGTAGACGAGGAAGTCATCCGGCACCCTTCTCAGGGTCTCCGTGGTCTGCTCCAGGTCCCCGCTGGCATCCTTGAGGGCGACGATGTTGGGCACCTCGGACAGCTCCTGCACAGAAGCCGGAAGCAGGTTCACCCCGGTACGCGGCGGAACATTATACAAAAGCACAGGTAAAGCTGTACTGTCAGCCACCCGGCGGAAGTGCTCCACCAGGCCCCCCTGGGGTGGCTTGTTGTAGTAGGGAGTGACCAGCATCACCCCGTGCACTCCCACCTTCTCTGCATCTTTGGTCAGTTTCACGGTATCTGCGTGCCCGTTGGAACCCGTACCCGCCAGGATCGTTGCCCGGTCACCCACGGCATCAAGGACCGTCTCAAAGAGTTTCAACTTCTCCTTGCCGCTGAGCGCCGGTGACTCACCCGTGGTCCCAGCCACCACCAGGCCATCAGAACCCGAATCCACGAGATACTCCGCAAGTGTACGGGCAACATCGTAGTCCACGTCCTGTTTCGAGTTAAAGGGCGTCACCATCGCAGTGAACACTCGGCCCCAGTTTATCGGTCTCATTCTGCTGCCCTCCGATCAAGCTCCAAATCCAACCCAAATCGCCTGTGAAGAGCCCGTACTGCTGTCTTCACATCTTCGCTCGGCACAAGACAGGAAATGGTCACATGAGAATCTGAAGTCTGGATGATTTCCACCCCCGCTGAACTGAGGGCCTCCGACACATTGGCCATCACCCCGGGCACACTGTGCATGCCCGAACCGACAACAGACACCTTGGCGCAGTTGTTCAGGGTCCTCGGTACCAGTCCGATCTCCTGCAGGCATTGCTCGGCCAACGAAACCTGTTCACTTGCCACAACCACCGTCAACGGCCCCTTGCTCATCGAGATCATGTCAACGCTGACATTGCTGTCCGCCAGGGTGCGAAAAGCCCTGGTGTGCGTGATGCCGTTGGTGTTCGATACCAGGATCTGGCTCAGACCCGGTATGTATGTCACACCGGTGACCGGGCGCAGGCTCCTGGCCCGCCTCCGCAGCTCAGTGGCACCGGTGCCAGTGACGAGGGTCCCCGGGCCATCCGAAAAGGTTGACCGGACCCGGATGGGCAGGTCATGCTTCATCGCCACATCGACCGCCCGCGGATTCAGCACCCGGGTACCTCCGTTGGCCATCTGCAGCATCTCCACGTAGTTGATCCTTTCGATCGTCCTGGCCTCGGGCACAATCCTGGGATCCGCAGTCTTCACGCCGTCAACATCCGTGTAGAT
>PXCI01000063.1 GCA_003566675.1 Clostridia bacterium | reverse complement strand
CGGGCCGAGGCAGCGGCGTTCCTGACGAGGTACCTGGAAGAGAGACTGCGGCAATGAGTAACGAATCAAAGTACTGGCCCGAGGTGCAGTATCTCTTGGGCTGGCCATATATCAGGGGGATGGGCTTTCTACTGCTTCATCAGTGCTTCCGGCCAGCGTAGAGGCGATTATGGATGGCCCGTCTCCCTGTTACCGTAGCAGAACCGTCTGACTTGGGTAGCATCTAGACGGAGGAGGTGTTCAACATGAGGCATCGCGAAACACACCGAAACACAGGACCATGGGCCATTTGTCTTGTTCTTCTTCTGTCCGTGGTGATGTTGCTTGCCGCTGCCTCAGCAGGTCTACCAGACGCGCAAGCTGCCAGCAATCCTGAACGAGTCAACGTCTTTATCGGTTTCACGGCAACCCCGGGTCAATCCGAGGAAGATTTGGTACGCGCCTCTGGAGGCGCGATTAGGTATACCTATCACCTCATCCCGGCGATTGCAGCCGAACTGCCCGAAGCCGCGATTTCAGGCCTTTCGAAGAATCCGAACGTCACGTTGATTGAGCCGGTTGTAAAGGCATACCTGGTCAATGACTATCAGGATGAGCTCGACAATACCTGGGGTGTGAAAAGGATAGGAGCCGGGGGAGTTCACAGTCTGGGGGCGCCTCGTTTCGGTGCAGGGGTGAAGGTGGCCGTCATCGATACCGGCATTGACTACAACCATTCTGAACTTGAGGGTGTTTACGTCGGCGGTTACGATTTCGCAGAGGACGATGACGACCCCATGGATGTGGACGGCCATGGTACCCACGTTGCCGGGACCATTGCCGCGGCCAGGGACGGTAAGGGCGTGGTCGGCGTAGCCCCAGAGGTCGAACTCTATGCCCTGAAAGTCTTCCCTGACGACCCCGATGAGGGTGCCTCCTATGCGGACATAGTCGCCGCCTTACAATGGGCGGTGGAAAACGGCATCTAGGTGACCAACAACAGTTACAGCAGTGAGGCCGACCCGGGGTACTGGGTCAAGCAGGCCTTTGACAATGCCTATGCTGCTGGTGTCCTACACGTGGCGGCGGCGGGAAACTCAGGCCATCCAAGCGGTATAGGGGATAACGTCATCTATCCCGCTGCCTACACTTCAGTCCTAGCAGTAGCAGCCTCCGACACAGTGCAGGAAGCATCTCGATGAATTGGCCAGTGTGATTGAGGATGGCATTATCCGGGGTTACCTGACTCGTGATGAGTGACATGTCAGTGCACCATCGGAGGTGTTTGACTGCGGCAGCTGGGAATAGGCCTTGAAAGGTGAGCAGAATCGAGCGGAAACGGGAGTTACGCCAACTAATAGAAGCTGCATCTGGCGACAATGATGTAAATGATTTGTACGAGGATGCCCTTTATCTTGCCACCGTGGACGATCTCACAGGTCTTCGTAATCGCCGCTACTTCATGATGCGCTTGCAGGAAGAAATAGAGCGAGGTGTGCGGTATGACACTCCCTTTGGCTGCATGTTTCTCGATCTTGACGATTTCAAGTCGGTTAACGACTTGCATGGCCATCCTGTGGGTGATCAGGTACTTCGCGAATTCTCCGCATTGCTGCAAAAACAACTACGTTCAGTAGATGTAACTAGCCGTTACGGTGGGGAGGAATTCGCCGTTTTACTCCCTGAGTGTGATGTCTTACCAGCATATCTTGCGGCTAGTCGCCTACAGAAACTAGTAGAGGCACATAAATTCACTCCCAGCCAATTGTCTCTTACCGTGAGTATTGGAGTAGCCGCTTACCCGAAGCACGGTAATAATGCAGAGCTTCTATGGGAAAACCTTGACAGTGCTCTTTATCAGGCTAAAAAGCAGGGCAAAAATATGGTCTGCGAATCGGACTGGACGGACTCTGAGCTTGCCGAAAAGGAAATTGTGGAACCGGTACAGGAGCCAATATGGGCTGCGATGGAAGAGGAACTGCAAGAGTTGCCGGAAGTAATCAGTGTTCAGATGATCACAGACGAGCAGGGCAAGCTTTTGCTTGCTCATCTGCTTATTCACCAGGTTGATGAGCGCTGCAACCAGAAACTGTTAGAACGGGTCATCGAATGCGGTAGGGAAAGTGGTGTAGATATCTCCGAAGAGCAGGTTACCCTGTCCTCACTGGAGAGGGCACAAGCGTTAGAGCAAAACAATGAGGCCCGCGTGGCACTTGATGCAATATCCACAAAAAGAGAAGCGGATATGATTGAGACTGAAGTTCGTTTGGACTATCGAGGAAGAAAGCATGTAGGGAGACAGAGGGGCGCTGACATAAACCCGTCAAGGATGCGCGTAGTAGCAGAGGCCACCCTCAATGCCTTGCAGACAGTACTTCCCCCGGAATTCAAATTGATCCTAACAAGTGCCAGGAGAGTAACGATTGAAGAAGCAGAAGCGCTGGTGGTCCTCGTAACAGTTCTGGGTTACGACAGGGAGTTGAGATTTGTGGGAACGGCATTGAATGAAAGTGGTGATGAAATACAATCCGTTGTAAAGGCGGTTTTGGCTGCTCTTAACCGATTTCTGGCGAGATGCCTGTCCGTATGATGCTTTTGCCTGTGAAACAATACCCTTGATGTTGGGGGATCGGAGGTATGATGATGTCTGAGGCGAAGGTCGGTGAAGTAACTCACTATTTCTCTAGGATATCGGTGGCGGTACTGGATCTCAGCGAGTCGTTGCGGGTGGGGGACTCGATCAGCATTGTCGGTGACATAACGGATCTCCAACAGGCAGTGACATCTATGCAGGTGAACCATGAAGATGTAGAAGAGGGCCAGCCCGGCCAGGAGGTTGCGGTGAATGTGGTAGATAGAGTGAGATAACCGCCATCATCCCGATGCAACCTCATCGAGGTTGCCCCCCCGCTGCCCGAGGTAGACCGCCAGTTGTTCCCTGGTGGGGAAATGTTTCTCCGCCAGTCTGAGGTGTTCCTTCATCAGTGACGGGCTGTGACCCGTTACTCGTCCCATCAGCGTCTCCGGAAGTCCGAAGTAGAGCAGGATCAATACCCGGTCAAGGGGATGTCCCGGCAGATGTGGAAATTGAAAAGTGGCGGCCCTTGCCCCAGTTTGGTATAACTGGGAGTGGAATAACAGAAAGGAAGGTGCCGCCACTAATGTCATCTTACCATCTGCGGGTTTGATCCAGCAATGAAGAGGAGCTGT
>PXCI01000322.1 GCA_003566675.1 Clostridia bacterium | reverse complement strand
CTCCTCCTCCTCCTCCTCCTCCTCCTCCGCCGCCACCGCCACCGCCACCGCCACCGCCGCCATCGCCTCGACCAAAGTTCAGAAAAGCCTCAACATGGGGATTCATCACGTTACCGAAACCCGGGAGAAGTCTGTCATACAAACCCATCCCCGCCGCCTCGGCTGCCCCCTGTGGACTGTCGGCACTCATTATGTCGCCGACATAGGTACCGAGATCGATGAATGAGGGACCGGCGATGCCCGGGCCCGGACCAAAGATCGAGTTAAGGCCGGAGGCGATGGAACTGATCAGACCCCACAGCGCACCGGCTAAAGAAGATAGGAACCCCTGGCCCGTAGCTTCCCCAGCACCTGGGCTCCGGAACCAGTCACGCCAGTTTGCCCCACCTTCGCGCCACCCTCCATCGTGGGCAGCAACCCCCGTGGTGCGCAGTAGCACGACGCTGAAAAAGACAAAGCCGAGGAAGTGGGCCGCGGTTGTGCTGCTGATCCGCCGGTTTTTCAACAGTACAGCTACCACGACAAAACCCACCATCAGGATCAATGCGCTGTACGGCTTGAACGGGAGAAAATAGGAGGCAAGGAAGCCGACGAAGAGCCCAAAGACACCGAGAGACAAGGCCCCCAGGTTCACCTGTGCTTCTGCCTGTTTTGTCATCCTGTAGCGTTCGGCTAGCACCAGGAGCATAAAGTATACGAAACCGCTTCGCAGCTGCGCTGTGAAAGAGAAGAATACCATGGCAGTGATGACCAGTAGGGTGAAGGGGTTCACGATGGGTAAGCTCAGCGGCAAGGCCACCGCTGCCCCCAGCAGGAAGGGTACTGCCCATCCTGAACCGGTGATCTCCATGCAGGCATACAGCCACGCAGGACTTTGTATCACGTCAAGGCCGAAGATGCGCAGACCGTCTCGACGGATTCGGGCTACAAGGCCCGTTATCAGTGTCACCAGGGCCATCCAAAATATTGTCACGGTGGTCCTCGTTGCGGGCACAGCTGTGATGAAGTAGTGTGCTCCCCGAGGACGGATGGCGAAGCCGTCGTTGACAAAGACGACCAAGTAGAAGTTTGTCACGAAAATCGTCAAAAAGATACCGATCATCATCAGCACGTGATATCGATTGATTCGGGTCAGGTTCCGGAAGAACTGTGTAAACCCGAAGCTGATAATACGCCACATTGGGTTTCACCTCCTCCCTTCAATTTTGATTCAACAGGCGTCATCATTATCCTGCATTACCGTCTTTGACCACGTGTATCTATGGAAGCATGGGTGAGATCGGAGATGTCGCTCCGGTGAGAACGAGACGAGATAATTCCCAGGACTCCGTAGTGTGATGAATCGCGACGTGGATTTCACTTCACTCTCCTGTAGATCTGCCACGTCCGTTGCTGTTCATGACTTCAACGATCCTGTGCCTCCTGCGTCACAATTCCCTCCTGAACGTCCAGTCGCCAGGTGATTGGCTTTCCATCTTCCTGTACATCCACCAGCAGATGGGTACTGTCCTGCGACCACATCAAATCGGTGATCGGATGTACATGGTGCTCCTCGTTCCGCATCTCGGAGAAACTGAGACGATCGTGGTTCTCCATGCTGAACACGTGCACGTCGGTTCCACCCTTCCCATACCGCCACCAGGCGACGGCCAGGTACTTGGTGTCGGGCGACCAGGCGAGGTGTTCGACGGAACCGGGGACGACCTCCAGGACTTCGATGACGCTGCTATCGGGAATCGCATAGCCGATGGCACTGTCCAGGGTGGCCAGGGCATACGGCCTACTCAAGACGAAGGCCACGCGGTTCTCTTGGGGGTCAGGGGTGAACGTCCCCTCATGGAGGAAGTCCTCGGGTCCCATCTGGAGGTAGAAGTCGAGACTCTTCCAGTCGAGAGGCGCCTCGGACAGGGCATCGATGATTCCGACCACAGGCAGGGTCCTCTCGTCAGCCAGCATGATGGTGGCTCCTCGGATCCGGCAGTCGGGGATCGTACGGGCATCGATGGTCAACGTCCTTCCCGCAAAGGTGGTGTCCACAGGAGTCTGTGGATGCAACCTGTTATCTGCGCTGAGGGTGATGACCGGATCGCCCATAGGGTCACATACGGCGTCCCGATGGAGCTGGTGAAAGGAGGAAAAGATCTTCCCAGGTGACTCAACCCGGGTGATCCGCCATTCCCCGCTCATCTCGCGTACGAGCGCCTCTACCTCCGTGTGCCCGGGCATGGTATCGACGTCTTCGAGGATCTGGCGGTAGATCTCATGAAGGTCTGCACGTTCGCCGCGCTCTGAGGCATCGGTGATTAGGTCTTTGAAGGCCTCGCTTGCGGCGGCAATCATCGATGGACTGGCCAGCGGATGCTCGATCCTGACTGTCACCACCAGGCCGCCTTCCCCTGGCTGTGAGGTCAGGACAGAGATGTCTAACCCCTGGAATTTTTCGATGAGATGTGAGTCGTATGGAATATGGGCCCTGGTAGCCAGGTGGTAGAGGCTCAAATCCGCCTCGCGCTCTGGTTCCTCGGCCATCAACGAAGCGGCAGTCTCGTAGTCAGCGGCGGCGAACGCAGCCCAGAATTCCTCGATGACGGCCGTGGCTCCCTCGGGAACGGGTATGCCCTGTTCATCCTCCTCACTGATCACGTCGTCTGCCTCATCCACCTCCTCATCGATCACGTCTTCAATTTCGTGCACCTCGTCGCCATCGCCCGCCTGCTCTGCTGTGTTGCCAGGCATACATCCGGGTAGCAAAAGCGACACCACAGCAATGAGCATGATGGTGAGTGTTGTGATCCGTTTCGCCTTGATGGGCATAGCAGTACCCCCCTGTGATTCTCATCATATTACCTGCAAACTGTGGGGCGGTCTGTTCGGCCGCTCTATCTCGGTCTACTGGTGAAGACGCCAGACACGATGAGGTGTTCCAGGTACATTCTGCTAGGCAGATCTCTGAAATCCATCCGGCGATGCCACTGCTATCGCATTCTGGCTCTTAATACCACATTACCATGAGGTGGTGATCCCTGGACAGCGACTTTATGATTTCTTTAGAAGACCGGTTCAGATAGGTCCGATGCAATAGCGCAGATGTCCCAAGGGACTGCGACCGCACCTTGGTCATGACCGCCCAGGACCGTGACCCGTGCCGTCCGGCGGGGTTGGGGAGTTTCGACGAAAAGACCATTTTTGGCG
>PXCI01000228.1 GCA_003566675.1 Clostridia bacterium | reverse complement strand
GCCAAATCGGGCTGGCGATGTCAAGTCCGGCTTCAAACGCGCTTCGAACGCATAAAAATAAGGGGTTTCCGTTACGGAAACCCCTCGAAAAATGGTGGCGGCTCAGGGACTCGAACCCCGGACTCGTGGATTATGATTCCACTAAGCTTTCCCTAAAACCCCTGTAAAAGATACATATTTTAGCAATATTGTAATCTGTGGGTGCGTTTGTGGGTGTTTTTTGCTTGCCAGCCTATCCAAGATATGCCAGTCTGTTCCGTGCGGTAACAAAAAGGACGGAGATAGATCAATGGCACTCATGTTGAAGCGGCAAAGAAACGGAGCCTTGCGGGATGATTGGTATGGAGTCTATACCGAATCTGATGGCAAGCGCAAGGTCATAAATCTGAACGTGAAAATTATTGGGACACCACCGGCATCAAAACTGGTTGGCGATGCAGGCGATCCCGAATTCGAAGAGAGTCGGAAACGGGCGCAATCCAAGTTGGACGGTTTTATCGAAGAAGCGAGGCGAAAAGGAAGAGCGGATCATTTGTCGGAAAGACTGATTGAGTCTAAGACTGGACGAGTTGTTGAACACGTACTGATTGACCAACTAGTAGTCCATCCCTGAAGTTTTGCTTCCAATTTTGGCAATTCAAAACCATGAAATAATAATAACTTGCATTAAACCCTGCAATACGATACGATACTCCTGAACAAAACCAGATGCGTTGATTAAGCGTAATGTATGGGTGTAATACAGCATGGAGGGCGGATCATGGATTGCCGAGGAATTGAGTTTTCGCCGGAAAAGTCGCAGGGACGTATTACGAGTGCTCTCAGTGTGTTTGACCCGGGGGTATTGAACAAGATATTGGCATTTTCGCTTTATCTGCTTGGAGCGAAGCGTCGAAGTGCGGCGAACGTGGTGGGTATGCCGGATGAGTCAGTGAAAACAGCGGTTCGCGTGGCGCTTCGCGACGGATTCTCGGCACTTCGTGATCGTCGATGCTCCAGCGTTGATCGACTTCCCGAAGTCTGCCGGGCCGAGCTGCGACTTTCGGCACGCCGCGAGGATGAATGCTGCGTTGTGGATTTTGGTATTCAGGAAAAAGAACTGCGCATTCCGCTCACGCACAGGATTGAGGCGCGTACGGTTTTGTTGTCTCTGTTGAATGCGGGATTGCTCTCGACCACAGAGGTCGCGGCTGCATTGGGATTGAGTGGCGCACACTGTCGCGAACTGGCAGAGAAGCTCTCAAGCCACGATGTGGTGGATGCCTTGGTGGACAAGCGGCAGGGACAGAAACAGGATTACCGTGTGGGGCCAGAGCAGAAGGCGGAGATTATCCAGCAGTTTGCGGCCAGGGTGGTGACAGGACAGTGCGCCTCGAGTGATGCGCTCGCAGAGGTGGTCAACGAGCACAGCGAGATGGCATTGTCGCCTCGAACCGTGCGATGGCATATGGAGAAGCTCGGGCTTGGCAGCATCAAGCGAACGCTGCCGGAGTTGGTGCGCACGCTAAAAAAAAGTTCGTGACGGTTCTGCTCGAGGCCAACATCGAGCTGTCCATGGTGGGATCAAGATGCAAGACGACGAGACAACCGACACGCCGGTCGTCCGGGAATGCGGATGAACCTGCCACGGATGTTTCACGCAAAGCTCTATCCGCAGTGATGCATGAAAAGGCTGATTCTCGTCAAGGGATGTTGGCTCTGGCCGAGGCGGGTGTGGATGATAAAGCGATAGGGCTCTTCATAGGCTGTTCCGTATACACGGTTCGACGATGGATTTGCCGCGGTGTTCAGACAGATGATCTCACCGACCTGCCTCGTTCCGGCTGCCCGGCGATGTACGCCGAAGAGATCGCCCTGAAAGTTGTGGCGTTCTACTGCCAGACCCGCCCGTTGCCGGGGTGCGGGAGATGGACGCTGACATGGGCGGCAGCCCATCTGGCAGCACACCCCGCGCAAATCGGAGTCAGTCCAGGAAGATCTACAATCCATCGGATTCTGCGGAACAACAGTCTCAAGCCCCACCTATCGAGCTATTTCCTTCAGATAACCGACCCGAACTTCTTTCCTAAAATGGAGCATCTGCTCGTGCTGTACAAGAATCCTCCTACCAACCTTTTCTTCTTTGATGAATGCCCCGGCATCCAAATCCTGAAACGGCTTACCCCGGACCTGCGAACAGAGGACGTGAAAAAGCGCCTTGAAGAATTCGAGTACATCAGGAACGGCACCATGGATGTCTTTGCGTTTCTGACTCATGCCGATGGACAGGTCTACGCCGAGTGCCACGCCAACCATGAAACGTCTACCTTCCTGAGTGTGTTCCGGCGTCATGTCGCGCAATGGCCCTCCACCGAAAAACTCCATTACGTCATGGATAACCTTTCGTGTCATCGCTGTTATTCTTTCTGCCAGCTTGTAGCCGAACTCAGCGATGTGCAATGTCCCCCAGAGAAGAATCTGGATTCCCAGGAGAAGAGGTCGGAATGGCTCCAATCGAAAAACAAACGCATCGTCATTCACTTCACGCCGTTCCACGGTTCCTGGCTCAATTGGGGGGAAATCTGGTTCGGCATCATGGGCCGCAAGGTCCTCGGTGAATCATTTGGTGGCGCCGATGCACTCAAGGCAGCATTTGAATCGTTCGTGGAACAATGGAACGTGCTTCTGGCACACCCTTTCTGCTGGTCCTACGACGGCGAAGGTCTGCATGAGAAAGCCGTCACCCGATTCACGGCCATGCTCAGGGACTCAGCCGGAGAGTTCGACTTGCGGATCCTCACCAAGATGCTCATGCTCATGACCAATCTGCTCAACGACTATTTTTCCAGTGTTCCTGATCCGATATGGGCGCAATTTGTCGCCGCCGTCTCGCTGAAATACGAAATCATCGCCGATCTCATCGAGAGGGAAAACGGACCGCAACGAAAGGCGAAGGCCGAACAGGCACTGACCGCATTCAAGATCTCGCTCAATCGCCGTATAGACCAAAGAGTGGCGGCATGAGAGACTTGAATTGCCGAAAATGGAAGCAGAACTTCTGGGATGGACTACTAGAGATGCAGCCCGTCAGTTACTGCGGGCGGCATTTCCCGGCACCACCCCAACGGCATTTGACTCTTTTTCTGGATATGGCGCAATCCCTGGCGAAGCGGCACGGCTTGGATGCGATTCCATAGCTTCCGACCTCAATCCGGTT
>PXCI01000086.1 GCA_003566675.1 Clostridia bacterium | reverse complement strand
GGTCATCACACCGCTGATGATGTCGGTCATCAGGCTGAGGCCGTATCCCTTGTATTTGCCGATTGGAAGCTGGGTCCCGCCTTCCAGTTCCTCGGGATCCGTGGTCTGCCTTCCCTCCGGGGCCAGGGCCCAGTCGATCGGGACCTCCTTGCCCTCGCGGGCGAACCAGCGAATCATGCCAATCCCGGACATGGTGAGGGCCATATCCAGCACCACCGGCTCCGCATTCTTTCTCGGTACGGCGATTCCCCAGGGGTTGGTACCCAGTACCGGGTCCTTTGCACCCCACGGAGCCATTTCAGCCAGGGCATTTGTCATGGAGATCCCAATCATACCCTGCTTGGCCGCTCTGTAAGCATGGTAGCCTGCGATGCCAAAGTGATTGCTGTGGCAGACGCCCACCCCTGCAACTCCGTTTGCCTTTGCCTTTTCACAGGCGAGATCCATCGCCCTGGCCGCAGCGACATACCCGAAGGCCTTGTTGGCATTCAACAGGGCAAAACCGGGGCCTTCCTTGAGTGTCTCGATCTCAGCGCCAACGTTGATGCCACCGTTGTCGACCTGGGCCGTGAGGCGGAAGAACTTCTCCAGGCCCTGGCCCTGCCCGGGGTGCCACCAGTAACACGCGGTGAGAAGACCGTCTGACAGAATCTCGCACTCTTCCTCGGTGGTCCCCATGCCGTCCATGAACATGTTTCTCATGAACTCCCGGATCTCGTTTTCGCTGTAGCGGTTTACGTCTACGTCGTACTGATCAACGCTCACAATAATCCCTCCATCGCTTTCTTTACTCTCTCCATGGCTTCCCTTAATACTTCCTCTGACTGCAGGAACGTGATCCTCATGGAACGGTCATCATCGAAGGCAAAGCCGGGGTAGACAAGGACATGGGCATCGGACAGGATCCGCTTCGCAACCTCGGCCGATGAATAACCGGTCGGGGTAATGTCGAAGAAGACGTACTGCCCTCCGTAGGGGGTTCCGTAGGGGACCCCGATCTCATCGAGGGCATCGGTGACAACCCTGCCCCGACGCTCATAGGCCTCCCGCATGTCTGCGATGCAGTCCTGGGATCCCGTCAGTGCCGCGAGGGCTCCTCGCTGTGAAGCCACCGAGCAGGGGCCACTCATGGCCGCCTTGCGCCGCTTGAGAACTTCAATCATGGAGGCAGGACCGACGATCCAACCGCAGCGCCATCCACACATGGCGTACGACTTGGAGACGGCGTTCAGGGTGACCGTGCGCTCCTTCATCCCTGGCAGTGAAGCCGGACTGGTGTGCTTGGCACCGTAGTAGGTGTACATGTCGTAGATGTCGTCGGCGAGTAGGATCAGGTCGTGCTCCTGGGCCATCCGGCAGATCTCAAGGGTATCCTCTGGCGATATGACGGCGCCTGTGGGGTTGTTGGGAGAGACAAAGGCAATAGCCCTGGTCCTATCCGTTATTCGCTCTGCGATGCGCTCGGGAAAGACGCGGAAGTTTTCCTCGGCATGGGTGATGACTTCTACCTTCTTGGCTCCGGCGAATTCGATCCCGTCATAGTAGCTGTGATAGTTCGGAGCCGGCATGATAATCTCATCACCCGGCTCGAGAAATGCCTGCAGCATCAAAAAGACAGCTTCCTGTCCTCCGTTGGTGATGAGAACTTCGGTGTGTGGATCGACATCGATATCATTGACCCGTTTCACTCGCTCAGACACGGCAATGCGCAGGTCGATTAATCCCTCCACCGGGCTGTATTCTGCGCCGTCCTTGCCCAGTGCATCCCGGGTTGCATCGACGATGTGCTGGGGCGTGTCAAAGTCAGGATCTCCAATCCCCAGGTTGATCCGGTCATCGTATTGGCCCATCTCAGCCACGAGTTCGTACAGATATGCCGTTCCGCTTTTTCTGTCAAACTGTTTCATCGTCTGGTCCTCCCTCAGCCCTTGCGAAGGATCTCGGCAGCCCTGACAATGCCCTCGAAGGAAGTCGTTGTCGTCAGTCGGATCACGCGTGGGACGCCAAAATGCTCTCCATCGATGTAGCAGTACCCCTTTTCATCCAGAACGGACTTTGCCCTCGCGAACTCCCGCTCTTCTGCAAACTGCAGCGCCAGGTGGGATGATGTGGGGGCACTGAGAACCTCAATACCCCCTCGATCTGACAGGAGCTCGGCTGCCTCTGCCCGGCGCCGGTGCAGGGTCTGGCGAATATCATCAAGCTGCTCGTCAACGTATCGGTGCGCTTCGACAGCACCCCACTGGGATATGGTACTGGTACAGATACAGATGATCTGCTTCAATAGCCTGATTTGCCCATTCAACACGTCCGCGGAGCTCACAATATAACCGAGGGGCCACGACTCCATCCCCGTCGCAACCGTCGCTGCACCAATGGCCCTGACGGAATCGGTAATGCCGTAAGATAGAGCCCCTCGATACTCCTGTCCGTGCACCCAGGGTGCAAGACCCTGGTCCCAGACAATCGTCACACCGGCTGCATCAGCAGCCTCCAGAACAGAGCGGGTGAATGCCTCGTCGAAAACTCTGCCCGTCAGGCGGTTCGGGCTCTCGAAATACAAAATATCGGCACCCTCATCGAGGGCCCTGTTAATTCCATCAGGGGTCGGCTGTAAATTCTCGTCCACCTGAATCTCAATCTCTTCAAAGTGTCGGTATCCGGCAGCGTCCCTTGCGCCCGGATGCACCACGGCTGGCAGTGCAATCTTCCGGGCATCTCCGTGGAAACTCTGCGACGTGATGCAAAGAAAGCGCGTCTCCTGCTCACCGGCCGTTATCAGGATCTGGTCTGAGGTTGCCTCGACACCCAGGCGACGGAGGAATGAACACACGCATTCCTTCAGCGGCTGAATGCCAGCGATATCTGCATAGTGGGTCTCGCCAGCCGCCATCTTGTCCGACGCCACCTGGGTCACCGATGGAGGCATGGGCGTCAGTGGCTGTTCTGACGAGAGATCTCTCAACCCATCCCTCGATGCTGCCGCAGGGATCTTTGCACCCATGCCCGATTCCACATGTCTCCTCACTGCTGCCTCGACAACTCCCGGATCTTTCACGGCATGCCCCTTCCTCTGCAGGCCCAATCTCCGGGCCTGACCTTTATGAGAGCAACCTGCTCTTGGCCCCCGTCACATGGTTGACCACCGCTCGTACTGCCCTGTCTCTATCTTCTGCCTCCAACGCGTCAATAATTTCGC
>PXCI01000082.1 GCA_003566675.1 Clostridia bacterium | reverse complement strand
TTGCTGATCTCGTTCCAATACTTGCCAAGATAGCCGGTGGTCGCCTTGACCGCGTCGTAGTGGGTCTCGATCAGGTAGGGGTAGCTCAGGGCCGCGAACTGGGGCACAAAGGGAGCCATGTTGCCCACGGCCGTGATGGCCACTTCCAAGGTCCCCATGCGGACGTTCTGGAGCATTTCCGTCTCCGCGCCCAGGGCACCGCCGGGGAAAAGCTCCACTTTTATCTCACCGTTGGACAAGCCTTCCACAGCTTCCTTGAAACGCGTTGCAAAAGCGCCCTGGTCCGAATCAATGGGATCCCCCATGCCGACCTTGATGACCTTTTGAGCCGAAGCGCTGCCCGCCATCATGCCGAGGAAAAAACACAAACACACGACCATCATTGTAACTTTCTTAAACATCTCGGTCCCTCCACATCGTTACTGGTTGATTTGTCGTCCATCTCCGCGAAAACATCCACATGGAGACGACACCATCGACTTGAAGCGCTTCACCTCCTCTCTCTGTTTGTGTTGATATTGGTGTGGCCAGGTTTGGCCATCTCCGTTGATGAAAACACACACTGACATGTGCCTGCCCAATCAAGGGGCAAAATTTTTACGCCCCAGCTTTAATGGAAAACGCAAAGACGGGACTGTCCTTCAGCGCTGTCTTTGCCCTGTAAACTTAAATATTGAAATAATCCTTATACACCTTGATCACGTCAGCCTTTGTCACATTCCGGGGATTCGTGAGCTGCATGCCTGACGACAAGGTTTCATCCGCCATTTGGGACAGCTTTTCCTCGGTGACAAGCGTCGTGTCGATTTCAACGTTCATATCAAGATCATCCAGCAATCGTTCCACAGCGTATACGCCGGACTCCGCTTGATCCAGCATGCTGTTTCCGAAAACCGCCCCTTCCAACAACAAGGCCATTTCACGGTATTTTTCAGGGCAGGCAAGCAGGTTGAAGCGCATCACCGCCGGCATCAGTACAGCGCAGGCCGTGCCGTGGGGCAGGTGAAAGTGGGCGCCCAACGGGGAAGCCATGGCGTGAACCAGGCCAAGACGGGCGGTATTGAAGGCCATGGAACCCATGGAGCTGGCCTGGAGCATGCCGCCAGCGGCCTCGGTATCCGCGGGGTCGGCGACAAAGCGGCGCAGATACTTGCCCACGAGGATAAAATTTTCCCGGCAGTAGGCATCCGTGAAGTGCGTCGCCCACTTGGAAACAAATGCTTCAGCGCAATGGGAGAGCGCATCCATTCCGCTTCCCGCGGCCACATGGGACGGCAGGCTTGAAAGCAGCAGCGGATCAAGCAGTGCAACTTTCGGGATTTGCATGGAGCTGCGGAAGGAGAATTTATAGTTACGCTCTTCATCGAAGAGCACCGCACCAAAGCTCAGCTCGCTGCCGGTTCCGGCTGTGGTGGGCACGGCAATGGAAGGCAAGGGTGGATTGCTGTATTTTTCAGGCCCTTCGTAGGCTGGCAGCGGCCCCTCGTTGGTGGCCAGGCAACCGACGCCCTTGCCGGTGTCCATGGTGCTTCCGCCGCCGACCAGCAGCAGAATGTCGCACTGTTCGCTCTTTTGCAGCTCCGAGGCTTTCACAACGGAACTCAGCGTGGCATTCATCTCCACCTGGTCAAAGACGGCAAACGGCAAATTCTCCTTCTTCAGGGAGTCCAGAACGCCCTCCAGCAAGCCCGCCTTGACGACTCCAGGGTCGGCGACAACGAGGACTTTGCTCCCCCTGAGCGCCTTGACCTCCGCGCCTGCCGCAGCCGTAATCCCGGCACCAAACTTGATTTTCGTGGGGCAATACAGATCAAACGGCCTGTCTACGCTCATGATTCGCTCCTTTTCTTGTTGTGATGTGGTTTCGTGTACATGTGCATCTTGTAACTGCTCAAAAAGGCTGGGCATTGTCTGAAAGCTCCATTGCCTCAATTATTGAACAGTTACCGAATCTTCAACCATCCAGATTGTTGTGGACGTGAAAATCCCAGTTCTCGCCCGGGCAAAATTTCCTGAGACGCCAATCGCAGGATCGGGCATGACCTTCCATGCCCTCGACCCTGGAAAGTCGTGAGGCAACGGCGCTGAATTGCTTGTTGGCCGCCCTGTCGATTTCCTGATACGTGCTGATTTTTAAAAATTTATGCACGCTCAGTCCGCCGCTGTGTCGGGCGGCCTTCCTGGTGGGGAGGATGTGGTTGGTTCCGGAGCACTTGTCGCCATGGGCAACCGAGCTGCCTTCGCCAAGAAAAAGCGATCCATAGGAACGTAGATTGTCCAGCCACCAATCCAGATCCTCGGCCATGACCTGGACATGCTCCGGGGCGTATGCATCGCAAACCCGGCACAATTCCTCCCGGTCCGCACAGAGGATGATTTCGCCGTAGTCGGACCAGGCGGTTCTGGGGACATCCGGAACGGGCATGTCCGCGATCACTCTGGGCAGCAGGTCCAGCACCTGGTCCGCCAGTTCGCGGTAATCCGTGAACAGCCAGACTGGTGAATCCGGACCATGTTCCGCCTGGGAAACGAGGTCCACGGCAACGGTCATGGGATCCGCGTTCTGGTCCGCGATGATCGCCGACTCCGTGGGCCCGGCATACACATCGATCCCGCAAGCCCCGCTCCCGGCCAGCAGGGCCTTGGCCTCGGCCACGTAGGCGTTGCCCGGCCCCACGAGGATGTTGGCCGGCCTGCCCGTAAAAAGGCCGTAGGCCATGGCCGCGACGGCCTGTACGCCACCGAGCTCGAGAATCACATCCGCACCGGCCAGGTCCATGGCAAAGGCCACTGCCGGGTCGATGCTCTCACCGCGAGGAGGAGAGCAGGCCACCACAAAGGGCACTCCGGCGGCCTTGGCCGTGGCCACGCTCATGATGGCCGAGCAGGCATGGGCGAATCGCCCGCCGGGAACATAGCATCCCGCAACGTCCATCGGCAGAACGCGCTGCCCCAGGCGCACCCCGGGGAAGGAGTTGACCTCGAAATCTCGAATGCTTTCGCGCTGCCGCAGAGCGAAGCTGCGGACCTGTTCGTAAGCAAAGCGGATGTCCGCTCTGACCTGCTCCGAGACAGCGGTAATCAAGTGCTGCTTTTTATTCTCTCTGAGCACGAACTCACCGGACCAACCGTCAAACTTGGCGGCCATCTCGCGGATTGCCAATTCGCCACGGGCTCGGATGTCATCCAGCATGGGCGCAACTGTTTTACT
>PXCI01000193.1 GCA_003566675.1 Clostridia bacterium | reverse complement strand
GAGGGGAAGCTCTTCAGGATGAATGATCGGCTCTCCAGCCACACTCGCACCACCCGGTGCCCATGCCGGGAAACCAGAGTCTCTACGCGCGACAGCTCGGCGGGATCCAGGCCCACGGCAATCAATTCTTCACCCAGCCAACGCAGCTTCCCGAGTGGCATCAATACTTCTCCTCTTTGAACAAGCAGCACAACGCATACACGAAAATGACCAGGGTTTCGTTCTCCGACCATTCTGCGTCGGCGGCAACCTGGTGAAGCGTGTCCAGCCCTTCATGCACAAAGACCTCGGGGTCGTTATACGTCTCCGCGATCTTCTCCAGCGCCGGCAGGAACTCATTCAACGCTTTTGGCATCAGGATTCGATCTACCGTAGGTAACATGTTATCCCCCCCGGGGCCCAATAGGGGAGAAACGGGTAAACCCGTTTCTCCCTGGCTCGCATCAGATAAACAGTGGACCAAGGACCAGCGAAACAACCGCCATCAACTTGATCAGTATATTCAACGAGGGACCCGCTGTGTCCTTGAAGGGGTCACCCACGGTATCGCCCACGATAGAGGCCTCGTGAGTCGGAGTACCCTTGCCACCCAGTTCTCCCGACTCGATATACTTCTTTGCATTGTCCCAGCATGCTCCCCCGGTCGTCATCATGATCGCCAGGGCAACTCCGGCCACGAGGGCACCAGCTAGCAGCCCGCCCAGGGCCTCCGGACCGAGTCCCAGGCCTACGATCACCGGGACAAGCACCGCCATCAGCCCCGGGAGCACCATCTCCCGGAGAGCCGCCTGGGTACTGATATCCACGCAGCGAGCAGAATCAGCCTTGGCCTTGCCCTCCATCAAGCCGGGAATCTCCGCAAACTGGCGTCGAACCTCCTCGACCATCTCGAAGGCAGCCCGGCCCACGGCCTTGAGGGCCATCGACGAGAACAGGAAGGGCAGCATCGCACCGACGAACAGCCCGATCATTGTCTCGGCCCGGGTCACATCGATCCGGTCCAACCCGACGACCTGGGTGTAGGCGGAAAATAAGGCCAGGGCAGTCAGTGCAGCCGATCCGACCGCAAACCCCTTGCCGATCGCAGCTGTGGTGTTCCCCAGGGCATCCAGGGTATCCGTCACCTCTCGCACCCTCTTATCCATGCCCGACATCTCGGCAATCCCACCGGCATTATCCGCGATGGGTCCGTAGGCGTCAACAGATAGCGTCATCCCGATGGTCGCCAGCATCCCCACTGCAGCCAGGGCGATGCCGTAGAGCCCGGCAAAATAGAAAGATGCCAGGATCGCCAGGGCAATCGTGAGCACGGGCAGGGCAGTGCTCTGCATACCGACTGAGAGGCCCGTTATGATGTTGGTTGCGGCTCCCGTTTTGCAGGATTCGGCGATTTCGATGATAGGAGACCCAGAGGTGTAGTACTCGGTGATAGCCCCAATGACGATGCCGGCCAAAAGGCCTGCCACGGTGGCGTAAAAGGGACCAATGTCCCCGAGAAATACGTCAATAATGAAGTAAAAAGCAACAGCGGCCAGAAATGCACTCAAATAGGTGCCATTGCGCAGCGCTCCTGCGGGATTTTGTCCTCCATACCAGCGCACAAAGGACGTTCCGATCAGTGACGCGACCAGGCCTGCCGCCACCAGGAGCAGTGGGATCAGGACCCCGTCAGGGCCAAAGACAACCAGTCCGATCGCCATGGCCGCGATCACCGACCCGACGTAGGATTCGAACAGGTCCGCTCCCATGCCTGCAGTATCGCCCACGCAGTCGCCCACGTTGTCGGCGATGGCCGCGGGATTGCGGGGATCATCCTCGGGAATGCCGGCCTCCACCTTGCCCACCAGGTCGGCCCCGACATCGGCGGCCTTAGTGTAGATCCCTCCGCCAACGCGGGCGAACAGCGCGATGGAACTGGCCCCCAGGGCAAAACCATTAATGATTTCAGGAGTTCTGTAGATTATGTAAAGTAAGCCCAGTCCGACAAGACCGAGTGATGCCACTGAGATGCCCATGACCGCGCCCCCAGAAAAAGCAATCCGAAGAGCCTCGGCCTGCGAAGAACGCGCCGCCTGTGTCGTTCTGACGTTGGCCATCGTGGCTGCCCTCATGCCGATGTAGCCGGCCAGGGCAGAGAACACCGCTCCCAGGACGAAAGAAACAGCAGTCTGCGGCGAGATCTGCCAGGCCAACATGGCCGCTACAATCACGACGAATACGACCAGGGCCCGGTACTCCCTCTTCAGAAAGATCATGGCCCCCTCCTGAATGGCAGCGGCTATTTCCTTCATCTTCTTGGTCCCGGCGGATGCCCTGGCCACCGATCGAACGATAATGAATGCAAAGAGCAACCCCAAAACCCCGATGATCATCGGCAATACCTGAATTAGTTCCATTGGCAAACCCTCCAGATCCTTTCGTTCGCCTCTCCCTCAAAGGAGAAGTCCCCGGGGACTCCGACCCGGCCCGCCCTCGGGCCTGCAGCAGTCGCTCATCCTCCCGGTTCTTCCATAGTCTATCAACTTGCTGATGACATCATCCAGCCCGGGAGGGTCAGTCCCCTTTCTAGAATTCCTCCATCATACAGACCTCCCGCGGCGGGAACATCCGTGACAGCATCCTGTGCACCTCATCGCATCCAATGCGCACTGCGCCGTTTCTGACCAACTGCCCGGTAGAGCGGTGACCCGAATACATCTGCGACAGGGCCCCGATACCGATCTCGAAATCCGGCTGCCCCCCCTCTCGTGTGACCTCGGCCTTTCCGCCTTCAACTTCAAGCCGGAAAGCACCTTCGTTCCAATCCGCAAAACGGTCCCTGACAGTCATGGTGACGGTCGCCCGGACCGATTCAGGATACCGAAGAGACTCGAGGGCCTGGATCACGTCCACGATGCGGAACATGATACCCTGCTGCCGGGCCACCTTGCCCGTCACATGCCAGTCCCACAGGGGGTCCCCCGGCGGCACCGTGATGCGGTACTCCTTGACCTGTGAATCATGCCCAGCCAGGAACCGGAGCAGCGCCCGGTAGGTGTCCAGGTCAACGTACGCCATGTCTTCGACAACCAGGGTCCGCTTCTCCCAATCCCCCTCGATGAAATAGACCAGGTAGCCAACGGGGTCGCCGGCAGTGTTCCGGCAAACATACACGTAGGGCTTTTTGTCCCACAGGGTGAGAACCCTCGTCTGCCACCAGTCCGGATCCCTCTCTATGGTGAGTTCATAATCTCTCGCCCACGCAGAAT
>PXCI01000040.1 GCA_003566675.1 Clostridia bacterium | reverse complement strand
GCGAAAGGACTCCCCGATCGCGTGAGCAGACGCGGCGCACGCCGTGGTCAGCGTCATGTTGGGTCCGCGCGCCCCCAGGTCGATCCCCACATGACCGGCGGGCATATTGGTGATCATCATGGGGATGAGAAAGGGACTGACGCGGCGGGGCCCCTTCTTGTAGAAGACCTCCATCTGCTCAACTAGAGACGTGATCCCCCCCTGGCCCGTACCGAGCACCACCCCCATCCGGTCCAGGTTCAACTTGCCGCGGTCGAGTCCCGAATGCTCAAAGGCTTCCCGGGCAGCCGCCACTGCAAACTGGCAGCAGGGATCCATGCGCCGAACCTCCTTGCGGTCCAGGTATGCGGTGGCATCGAAGCCCCGCACCTCCGCTGCGATCCGAACGGCATGGTCGCTTGTGTCAAATTTGGTGATCGGCCCAACCCCGGATCGGCCGGCCATGAGACTTTCCCACAGATCGTCCGGGTTCAGCCCCGAAGGACTGATGATGCCCAGTCCCGTGACCACAACTCTGTTGCTGCTCATTTCGCTCAGCTCCAATGGTCAGTCAGTGTGCTGTTCGATATAGTCCACGGCATCCTTCACCGCGACGATATCCTCCACGTCCTCATCCGGAATATTCAGGTCAAACTCTTCCTCCATGGACATGATCAGTTCCACCAGGTCCAGGGAATCCGCTCCCAGGTCGGCGGCAAACTCCGCGTCCGGGTGGATCTCGTCCTCTTCCAGCCCCAGCTGATCGACCAGCATCTCCTTGATCTTCTCCAAAATGCTCTCTGTGCTCATCTCACCGTACCTCCTCGGTATTTTTTCCCAAAGTCTGGATCATAAACCAACACTCAGTCCTCCGTCGATGACCAGCACAACGCCCGTGATGTAGGAACTCGCAGGGGATGCCAGGTAGCACACGGCATCGGCGACTTCCTCTGCCTCGCCGGGACGTCCCAGGGCGGTCCGCTCCACCACGTTTTCGTCCCAGTTCTCGGGCATTTCCTCGGTCATCTGGGTCCTGATCAGGCCAGGGGCCACGGCATTGACCCGGATCCCCCGTCCCCCCGCCTCGGCTGCCAGGCTCCGCGTGAGGCCCACCAGGGCGGCCTTTGAAGCCGAGTAGTTGCACTGTCCAGCATTCCCATTGAGCCCGGCGACCGATGATACGTTGACGATGGCTCCACTCCGGTCGCGCATCATGTTTCTCAGTGCCCGCTTGCTGGTGTGAAAGACGCCATCAAGGTTGACCTTCATTACCTGGGACCACGCGTCCTCACTCATCCGTAGAAGCAGGGAATCCCGGCTGATCCCGGCATTGTTGATCAGGATCTGCACCGGCCCCCAGTGATCCTCAACGGCCGCAAAGCACCGGTCCACTCCATCCGGGTCGGTAACGTCGACCTGGACGGCGAGGGCCTGGCCTCCATCATCACGGATGCTCGCAACGACCGCTTTCGCATCGTCCTCTTCCGCGTCTCCCAGGTATCCCACAGCCACCCGGGCGCCCTCTGAAGCGAGCCTCAGGCTCGTCGCTTTTCCGATTCCACTCGACCCTCCCGTAACGAGGGCCACTTCACCGTTGTAGTTCATAGCTGGTTCGCCACCTCCTCAATCTCTGCCGGGGTTTCGCAGGTCATGCCCCGCACCCGGCGATCAATCCGTCGGAGGAAGCCGTTGAGAACCTTCCCGGCGCCCACCTCGACAAAACTTGTCACACCGCAGTCCAACATCAGCCGGATCGAATCCTCCCACCGGACCGCCGAGGACATCTGCCTCAGCAGGGCCTCCTGGATCTCGGCAGGTTCCGTGACCTCCCGGGCCCAGACATTGGCCACAACGGGAAACGTCGCCCGCTGGAAGGTCGCCTCCTCGAGGGCCCCGGCCATTTTCTCTGCCGCAGGCTCCATCAGGGGGCAGTGAAAGGGGGCACTGACCTCCAGCATCACCGCACGGCGGGCTCCCATCTCTTTGAGGGCCTCACAGGCCCTGCCCACCGGTTCGGCGTGCCCCGATATGACGATCTGCCCGGGGCAGTTGAAGTTGGCGGGGCGAACGACGCCCTCACCCTGCTCCTCAACCTCGGCGCAGAGGCTCTCCACCGTCTCCTGGTCGAGCCCGATGATGGCGCCCATCGCTCCCACACCCGGGGGAACAGATTCTTGCATGAAGCGACCCCTGCGATTCACCAGCACACAGGCCTCTTCCAGGTCCAGGACCCCGGCAGTAACAAGGGCCGTGTACTCCCCCAGGCTCAGACCGGCAGCAGCTTCAGGCGTTGGAATTGCGCATTTCTTGAGATCTTCCCACACTGCAATACTCAGGGTCAAGAGGGCGGGCTGGGTGTATTCGGTCAGATTCAGACGCTCAGCGGGGCCGTTGACACAAAGATCCGCCACATCCCACCCCAGGGCTTCCGAGGCCCGGTCAAAGACCTCCCGCGCCGAGGAAGACGCCCTCAGCAGCTGCGCTCCCATGCCCACGTACTGGGCTCCCTGTCCGGGAAACATCAATGCGTATCGGTCAGCCAATGGTGAACACCCCCATCGAGCCCCGGCCAAGATGAGCACCCAGGACGGGACCCATAATGAACTGCTCAACCTCGGTCGCCGGGTCCACGTGATCGGTCAGATCCGTGTCACCGGGCTCCTCGCCGGCGGTCAGGATCCCCACGAAGCCTGAACGTTCTGTCTCGGCGATGAACTCGATGAACCGGGCCTGGGCATCCTCGACGGTGGGGCAGCGCCCGACCGGGGTCATCTCCCCCTCGCCCAGGGTATACAGGTTCGGTTGAAAGGGCCTGTATGCGGCGCGGCTCATCCGGTGCCACCAGCCCTCCGGGGGGGCGTCGGTCAGTCCTCCGAGATCCTGGGCGTAGACCATCACCCTGATCCGCGAAAGGAGGGAGTAGACGACGTCCATGATCTCCTCCGGCGAGTGATCGGCGCCGACCAGGGCTGCGGTCTCGACGACCACCTGTCCCAGGGGAGGTCCGACCAGCCCGGAATCAATCACCCGGATCCGGGCACCGCTGAGCATCTCCGCCGCCAGGTGGGCCGAATGAAGCGCCCCGCTGAAACGGCCCGCGGCGTGGATCGAAAGGATCGTGACGTCGGGGTCCGAGCCCTCGAGAATGTCGCGATAGGTCTTGTGAAAGTCGCCCGGGGTGGGCTGGGCCACCCGAACCGGTCCCCCGGCGACCTTCAGCTCGCCCCAGAAAGACGCGGGCGTCATCAAGGCCGGGAGGGGCGACGCCCCTCG
>PXCI01000263.1 GCA_003566675.1 Clostridia bacterium | reverse complement strand
CCGGCGAGGAAGAGGAACACCGGGTTCACACCTATGTCGAGGACGTGCGGGACGACCGGATGGTGCTGCCGATCCCGTCATCGTCCGGGGTGTTGATGTATTTCCCCGTGGCGTCACACCTCGCCGTCTACGTGACCCGGGACGATGCCCTCTACCGGGGGGAGAGCCAGGTGCTGCGGGTGTTTCGCAGAAGGCGCATTCCGGTCATGGAGGTCACCGTTCCCGGGAGCTACGCCCGGGTGCAGCGGCGAGAGAACGTGCGTTGGGAGTGCAGCCTGGATGTTTGTTGGCGAGCCATTGACGGCACAGAGAGCGAGGGGCGGGGGATCACCGTGAACATCAGCTGTGCAGGGATGCTCTGCGGGAGCAGTGCCACCCTCAGGATCGGCTCAACGTACCTTTTTGAGATGGCCCTTCCCGGTGAGCCCCTGTCTGTGGAGGGGGTTGTCGTGCGGATTGAGTCCGAAGGCCGGGCCGGTGGAGCCCTTTGGGCTGTGAATTTCACCCGAATCCAGGTGGGGGACCAGGACCGGATCGTATCTTTCATCTTTGGAGAACAGCTGCGGATGAGACGTTTGGGACTGTTGTGAGGAGGGAGGGTTTTCCATGACAAAGGGCACGTATGAGCATCTGGGTGACAAGGCAGCGATGTGGCAGGCATACAAGGAGAGGGGGGACCCGGGAGCGCGGGAGGACCTGATTCTCGGATACATCGAGCTGGTCAAGTACGTGTCAGGGCAGATGGCCATGGGGATGCCGGCCGAGATCGGGCCCTCGGACCTGGAGACCTACGGCATCTTCGGCCTGATGGATGCGCTGGACAAGTTCGACGTGAGCCGGAAGATCAAGTTCGAGACCTACGCTGTGATGAGGATCCGCGGTGCCATCCTCGATGGCGTCAGAAACATGGACTGGGTGCCTGCATCCGTGCGGCGCAGGAGCAGGGAAATCAGGGATGCACACCAGCTTCTGAGGGCGGACCTCGGTCGGCAGGCGACCGATGAGGAGGTGGCCCGATACCTGGGGATCAGCCCTGAGAGGATGAGAAAGGATTCAGCCCAGATCGCGAGGACGACGATGGTGTATCTTGACGAGGCGCGCACCACAGAGGACGTCTCCAACGTGGACACGCTGCTGAGTGCCATACCCGATGAGAGGGCGCCGGACCCCTTTGAGGAGACCAGCTGGCAGGCGCAGCGAGATCGGCTTGCCGAGGCCCTGGGGGAGCTCAATGAACAGCAGAAACTGGTCATAACCCTTTATTACTACGAGGGGCTGACCCTGTCTGAGATCGCCGAGGTGATGGAGCTGTCGCCTTCGCGGATCTCCCAGGTACACTCAAAGGCGGTGTCTCGTTTGAGGGGGAAGCTGAGCTCGGAGAAGGCGCTCTTTCTGATGGGAGAGTAGCCCGGGCTTTTGATCGAGGGGACCGAAGGCGCATATTGCCCAATCCAACCGGGTATAACCGTTAGTAGCGGATACATGGGACGGAGGGCTCTCTGTGCAGTGGTCATGGCAATCTTTTGTGCTCGGGTTTCTTGCGGCTGCCATCGTCTTCGGTTTTGCAGTGGCCGGGGGTATGGGATCCCTGGCCAGGACGGGTGTGACGGTTTATGTTGATCCAGCGCCGCTGTTGGGAGAAATAGAGACGGGCCTGGTGAGCGAGGCAGAGATCCAGATCCAGCACCTGCTGGCTTCGGTGCGCCGGGACCTGCCCGCGCAGGTCGCGAAGGAGGTGGCCGGCACCTTCCGGGGTCTGTCTTTTTCGGTGTATGATGTGCAGGTACCGTTGCCCGAAGAAGTGGTCAGGCGAATGGAGATGTCCCTGCAGGACAGCCTCGCCGAGGAACTGGAGCTGTGGGTGGAGGATGTGGACTGGAGTCCTCTCATGGGGAATCTGACCGAGGCGACCCGAAGCCAGGTGCTCGATCTCTTTGATGATTCGGCGGGCTGGGATCTGGAGCTCAATCTCCCTGGCCCGTGGAGCATGCCCGTCTACATCAGCAGCGTGCCCTGACCGGAAAAGTTGTTGAATTGATGGCCTAGCTTGTGGTATAAGTATATGGGCAGATTTATGCAGTACTATCACTCACCGCACTCAGGGGATCGGCGGTGCCCTCAGGGTTCCGATTCCCGTTGATGGTGTGGGAGGCCAAACCGAAAGGGGAATATTATGCCAGTTGTCACGATGAAGGAGCTCCTCGAATCCGGGGTGCATTTTGGCCATCAGACCCGCCGTTGGAATCCCAAGATGAAGGAATTCATCTTCACTGAGAGAAACGGGATTTACATCGTCGATCTTCAGAAGACGGTGCGCCTGATGGATGATGCGTACAATTTTATTCGTGACGTCGTATTTCACGGAGGAACCGTCCTCTTCGTGGGTACCAAGAAGCAGGCCCAGGAGACCATACAGGAGGAAGCCGATCGCTGTGAGATGCCTTATGTGAACCAGCGGTGGCTGGGCGGTACCCTCACCAATTTTGAGACCATTCGTTCGCGGATGTCCCGACTCATGGAATTGGAGCAGCAGGAAGAGAGCGGGCTCTGGTCACGCCTGCCCAAGAAGGAGGTCGCCACCCTGAACAGGGAAAAGGAGCGGCTGGAGAAGTTCCTTGGCGGGATGAAGGCCATGAACAGGGTCCCCCAGGCGGTCTACATTGTGGATCCCCGTAAAGAGGAGATCGCGGTGCGAGAGTGCCTGAAGCTCGGCATACCGACGGTGGCCATTGTGGATACCAACTGTGATCCGGACGAGATCGACTACTTGATTCCCGGCAACGACGATGCGATCCGGGCCGTGCGTCTTCTGACTTCGAGAATTGCCGACGCCGTCCTGGAGGGGAAACAGGGTGTGCAGGTCAGGCAGTCCTGACCCGGGATGCTTTACTGTGAAGGGGAAGTGAACAATGGTTGAGATAACTGCTAAGGAAGTGAAGGAGCTTCGGCAGGCTACGGGAGCTGGAGTTCTGGACTGTAAGAAGGCCTTGCAGGAGACCGACGGCGACATGCAGGGGGCGACGGAGATCCTGCGGGCCCAGGGGCTGGCTGATGCGTCGAAGAGGGCCGGCCGTGCCACCGAGCAGGGCCTGGTGGATTCGTACATCCATCTTGGCGGCAAGATCGGGGTTCTGCTGGAGATCAACTGCGAGACGGATTTTGTTGCGCGGACGGACGAGTTCCAGGAGCTGGCTCACAACATCTGCATGCAGATCGCCGCGGCGGACCCCGACTACATCGACCGGGAAGAGATCCCCGAGGAGGTCCTCGAGCAGGAGAAGCGGATCCTGCGTCAGCAGGCCGACGGTGAGGGCAAGCCGCCGGAGATCGTGGAGCGCATCATTGAGGGGCGGCTGGAGAAGTTCTATTCCCAGGTTTGCCTGGTGGACCAGGCCTACATTCGGGATGCCGATCTGACCATCGGTGAGCTGCTCAAGGAGGCCATTGCATCGGTGGGCGAGAACATTCAACTGAGGCGTTTCGCCCGTTTTGCCGTCGGCCAGGACTAGATGAAAGCGGGGCAGGGGACCATGGGGGACACGCCTATTTACAGCCGGGTAATACTCAAACTCAGTGGAGAGGCCCTGGCAGGAGAGAAGGCCTTCGGCATTGACCCCGAGGTGGTGGACGAGATCGCCGCTCAGCTGAAGGAAGTGGCCCTCCTCGGGGTGCAGATTGCTGTCGTGGTCGGTGGGGGGAACATATGGCGCGGATCCTCGGGTTGGAGCATGGGCATGGACCGGGCCACTGCCGACTACATGGGCATGCTGGCCACCTGCATCAACTCGCTGGCCCTGCAGGATGCCCTGGAGTCCCACTTCGTGGACACCAGGGTTCAGACCGCCATCGAGATGAAAGAGGTGGCTGAACCCTACATTCGGCGTCGGGCCATTCGCCACCTGGAGAAGGGGCGAATTGTGATTCTCGCCGGGGGGACGGGCAATCCCTATTTCTCCACGGATACGACGGCAGCCCTGCGCGCGGCCGAGATTGAAGCCGAGGTCATGCTCAAGGCGACGAACGCCGCCGGAGTTTACGACTCGGACCCCGCCTTGAATCCCGAGGCCAAGAAATACGAGGAGATCGAATATCTCGACGTCCTGAACAAGGGGCTAATGGTGATGGATTCCACCGCAACCTCCCTGTGCATGGACAATGACATTCCCATCGTCGTCTTTGACCTGGGGGAGCGGGGTAACATCAGGAGGGTGATCACCGGGGAGAGTATCGGCACGTTTGTGAGGGGGGGAAAAGCGGGTGACAAGGGAGATTCTGATTGCGTGTGAGCAGAGGATGAAGAAGCAGGTTGAGTTCTTTCAGGGGGAGGTGGCTGCGATCCGGGCGGGCCGAGCCAATCCAGCCCTGGTCAATGACATCCCTGTGGACTACTACGGCACATCGACTCCCATCAATCAGCTGGCTACGGTCACGGTTCCGGAGCCGCGGCTGCTCGTCATTCAACCGTGGGACAAAAATGCTATCAAGGACGTTGAACGAGCGATTATGACCTCAGACCTGGGCATCATGCCCAACAACGATGGAACCGTGATCCGCCTGGCGATTCCGCAGCTGACGGAAGAGAGGCGCCGGAGTCTCGTGGCGATGGCTCGCAAGAAGGCAGAGGAGAATCGCGTCGCTATTCGCAATTTGCGGCGGGATGCCAACGACCAGGTCAAAAAGGCGGAGAAGGACGGCGACATCTCCGAGGACGAGGCCCGTCGTTACCTGGCAGAGGTCCAGACGCTGACCAATACCTATATTGAGCGCATTGATCACGTCATGGACGACAAGGAGAAGGAGATCATGGAGGTGTGAGCGCGATCGACGCCTGCCGTTTGCACCGATACCTTGGGATGGATGAGACGCTGGCTGTGCGGATCCTGCAGGATGAGGGGATCTGCTACGAGGTTTGCCGATGCGATGATCCGAGCCCCCAGGGACACCCCATGGCCCCCGAGGGGCGGGTGCTCTGGGTTGCTGCCGGGAAATCCGGTGGCCCGGTCACGCTGTATGTAGCGTCCCCCCAGGTGGAAAGCACCGATGTGCAGGCTGCAAAGGAGCGTCATTTTGGAGGGACCTCGAACTCGATCTGAAGATGAGGGGCAGCAGGAGCGCGATGTGTTGATGCGGGGAGGACCCCTTCCCGAGCACATCGGGGTAATCATGGATGGAAACGGGCGCTGGGCCCAGTCCCGCGGCCTGTCGCGCGCGGAGGGACATCGCCAGGGGGCGAGCAATCTGCGGCAGATCATCGAGGAGTGCGTGATGTTGCGCATTCCAAATCTCTCCACCTTCGCCTTCTCCACCGAGAACTGGCTGCGTCCGCAGGAGGAAGTCGATGCGCTGATGCTCCTCATGGCGGAGTTTGCCGTCAGCGAGGCGGAGGAGATGGCCAAGCGAGATGTGCGGGTGGTTCCCATTGGTGACCTCGGGCGGTTGCCCGAGCGGACCCGAAGGGAGATCAAGAATCTGCGGGACAGGACCCGGGAGGGCAGGGTCATGACGCTGATGATCGCAGTGAACTACGGGGGACGCGACGATATCCTCCAGGCCGCACAGGAGATCTCTCGAGAGGTGGCTCGTGGCGACCTGGACCCCGAGGAGATCGACCATGAGCGCTTCCGCGCACATCTACATACGCAGTCACAGCCCGATCCGGACCTGATCATAAGGACCGGAGGCGAGTGGCGTCTCAGCAATTTCCTTCTCTACCAGGCTGCCTACGCGGAGTTTTACTCCACGGAGGCGCTGTGGCCCGAGTTCGATGCCCACGAGCTGCACCGGGCCCTGCGGGAGTTTCAGCGCAGGGAACGTCGATATGGGGGGCTGCATGATAGGGGCGCTGACGCTCCGGACGGGGGAGGCGGTCAGGCGTGAGGGATCTCGGACCCAGGGTGGTTTCATCGCTGGTCTTCGTTCCGGTGTTTTTCGCGCTGGCCTTCCTGGGGGGCTGGCCCTTTCTGTTGTTTTCTATTTTCACCCTGTGGGTGGTCAGCTCTGAGATGGGACGCATGGCGCCGACGGGACAGCGGCGCAGGGAATACTGGGTCCCACTCCTTCTGTCCTGTTCCCTGCTGCTCAGCCCTTTCTTCGGCTATCAAATTTTGCTCTTCGTCCCACCCCTTTTACTTCTGACCGTCGTCGGCTGGTGGTTTGCCCCAGCCCCCGACTGGCAGGAGGTCGCCCAGGTCCTTTCATGGAGGATTCTCACCGCCGCTTACGTGGGCTTGATCGCCTTCTGGCCGGCACTGCGGGGGTTGAGCGGGGGACAGGAGTATTTTCTTTTTGCCCTTATTTGCACCTGGATGAACGATACGGCCGCCTACTTCGTCGGCTCCACCTGGGGCGTACAGAAGCTGGTCCCCCAGCTCAGCCCGGGCAAGAGCCGCATCGGCGCTGTGGGTGGAGCCGCTTCCGGGATCGCGGTCGGAATTGGTTTTGCCCTGTTTGTGCAGGGCCCCGTCGCTCTCTACGCGGGGGCGGGTTTGCTTCTCGCGGCGGCCGCCCAGCTCGGCGACCTGTTCGAATCCATGCTGAAACGGGGGGCGGGCGTCAAGGATGCCGGGGCCATCATACCGGGTCACGGGGGGCTCCTTGATCGCATCGATGGGCTGCTTTTTGCCGTGCCCACCCTGGTACTTCTGGTGGGCCTCGGTCTCATATGATCCCTGGGAGGGTGTGTGCGGTGAAGAAGGTCACGATACTGGGTTGCACGGGAAGCGTTGGGAAACAGGCATTGGATGTGATCCGCAGGTTCCCCGAGCGCCTGCAGGTCTACGGCCTGGCTGCCAATACGGACGCCGAGGGCCTGGCCGAACAGGTTGAGGAGTTTCGCCCTGCCGTCGCGGCTTTGCAGGATGAGATCGCGGCTTCCCGTCTGCGAAAGATGAGCGACGGGAAGGTCGAGATTCTCGCCGGCGAGGAAGGGGTTTGTGAACTGGCGGGACGGTCCGGAGTTGACGTGGTCCTGTCTGCGATCTCGGGTTTTGCCGGGCTCAGGCCCACCCTTGCTGCGTGTGATGGGGGCGCGGATCTCGCCCTGGCGAACAAGGAGTCGGTGGTGTGTGCCGGTTCCCTCCTGATGGAAAGGGTCCGGCAGCGGGACGTCACGCTCATTCCCGTCGACAGCGAACACAACGCCCTGTTTCAGTGCTTGCTGGGCGAGGAGGCCGAAGACCTGGATCGACTGATCCTGACGGCCTCGGGTGGGCCCTTTCGCGAGGTGGCGGTCGAGGAACTGGCGGGGGTGACCCCTGAACAGGCCCTGGACCATCCGAGGTGGGACATGGGGAATAAAATATCGATTGATTCTGCTACACTGATGAATAAGGGGCTCGAGGTTCTTGAGGCCCACTGGCTGTTCGGGGTCCCGCTGGATCGAATCGAGGTCGTGATCCATCCGGAGAGTGCCGTGCACTCCCTGGTCAGGCTGCGGGATGGTTCCATCAAGGCCCACCTGGGACCGGCGGACATGCGGTATCCGGTCCAGTATGCCCTGAGTTATCCCGAACGCTGGGAGGATCCCGGCTATTCGGAATTCTCTTTGCCGGGGTGGGGCTTCACCTTTGAGGAGCCCGACATGGAGCGATTCCCCTGCCTGGGGCACGCCTTGCGGGCGGGCCGGGCCGGAGGGGTGTTCCCGACGGTGCTGGTCGGCGCCGATGAGGTGGCCGTATCCGCCTTTCTCGAGGGACGCCTGTCCTTTTTGGGCATCCCCGAGGTGATCGAGGGGGCCCTGGACCGGGTTCCCGAGAGATTGCAGGGCCACACTTCCCCGGGGGTTGAACAGATCCTGGCCGCCGATGCATGGGCCAGGGCCTGCGCCCGGGAGATTGCTCTGGAGAAAGGTCTGGAGGAAATCCATTGACCACAGCATTGATGACCATTGTGATTCTGGGTTTCATCATCCTGGTCCACGAGTTGGGGCACTTCATTGCTGCCCGACGCGCAGACATCCTGTGCCACGAGTTCTCCATGGGCTTCGGCCCGGCGCTGTATTCATGGCGGGGAGAAGAGACCAAGTTCTCCATTCGACTCATCCCCCTGGGCGGGTATGTGCTGATGGCCGGAGAAATTCGCAGCGGACCCGAGGGGGAACCCGATGAGGACGGCCCCTATCCACCCGCGGAGCCCGGACGCAATTTCAACGACAAGTCCATTGCTGCCCGGATGGGGGTCATTGCAGCGGGACCGGTGACGAACTTCATCGCGGCCTTCGTCGTCTTTTTCGTTGTGCTCGCCGCCGTGGGCGTTCCCGTACCGACGGTTGAGATCGCGGCCGTCGCACCTGATCTCGCAGCGGATCAGGGCGGTGTTCAACCCGGTGACCGGATGTTGAATATTGATGGCGTTGAGATTAACCGATGGGAAGATGTGGTTATGACGGTGCGCGACCGTCCGGATCGCGAGATCCAGATGACGGTCGAACGAGACGGCCGAGAGGTCCGGTTGGATCTCGTCGTCGGACGGAGTCCCCAGGAGGAGGATGTAGGATACATCGGAATTGAGCCCGCGGTGCGGGATGAGCGCCTTGCCCTGATCCCTGCCCTTACCGGGGCCGCCTCGTGGACTGCGCTGATGTTGGTCATGCTGGTCGATGTATTTTTGCGCCTGTTCCAGGGCGAGACCGCGAACCTTTTGGGCGTTGTCGGGTTGGGCGCCGAGGTCGGACACGCAGCCACGCTGGGCCTTTCCAGTGTGCTGTGGATGGTGGCGACCATCAGTGCCAGTATCGGTTTTTTTCAGCTCTTACCCATTCCGGCCCTTGACGGTTCAAGGTTGATCTTTTTGGCGATCGAGGCGATCCGGGGACGGCCCATGGATCCCGAGAAGGAAGGGATAATCAACTTCCTGGGATTTGCCTTTCTGATCCTGCTGGTCCTTTATGTCACCTTTCAGGACATCACCCGGTTATTTGGCTAGGGCAGAAGATGCCCTGGTGCGCCTGAGGGTGACGGTGCCCACGAGATCCGGAGCAATCCAGAGGGGGGAAGCCGCCGGGATGCTGGTGGCGCTTCAAAATGACCCATGATCTTATTCGAGATGCCCCGGGGCCCCAGCCGCGGCGCCCGTCAAGACAGATCCTCGTCGGGCGGGTTCCCATCGGCGGTGGGGCGCCTGTCACCGTTCAATCCATGACGAATACGGACACCCGCGATGCCCGCGAGACCCTCAGGCAGGTCGGTCAGTTGGCCGAGGCCGGGGCGGACCTGGTCCGGGTCGCCGTACCCGATGCCCAGGCTGTCCGTGCCCTGGGGGAGATCTGCAGCGGCAGTGATGTCCCGATTGTTGCCGACATCCATTTCGATCACCGCCTGGCCCTGGGGGCCATCGCCGCGGGAGCCGCCAAGGTGAGGATCAACCCTGGCAACCTTGGACGGGCGCGATACGTGGAGGAGGTCGCATCTGCTGCGACAAGGGCCGGCGTGCCGCTCCGCGTCGGGGTCAATGCCGGATCGCTGCCTGCGGAGATCATCGAATCTGCCGGGGTCACGCCCGAGGGGATGGTGCAGGCGGCCCTGGACCAGGTTCGCATCCTGGAGAGGGTCGGATTTGAGGACCTGGTCATCTCCCTGAAGGCCTCCAACGTGGCTGTGACGGTGCGGGCCAACGAACTCATGGCAGGACGCGTCGACTACCCCCTCCATCTTGGGGTGACGGAGGCGGGCAGCTTTGCCAGGGGCTCGGTGAAATCTGCCGTTGGGCTTGGATACCTGCTGGGGCGGGGCATCGGCGACACCCTTCGTGTCTCACTGACTGGGGATCCGGTCGATGAGGTGCGGGTGGCACTCGGCATTTTATCGGCGTGGGGGCTCAGGCAGTCCGGGCCGGAAATCATCTCCTGTCCCACCTGCGGTCGGTGCAGGGTGGATCTACTGCGCATTGTCGACGAGGTGGAAAGAAGCGTGGAGGGCGTTCGTGCTCCGATCAAAATCGCGGTGATGGGCTGCGAGGTGAACGGTCCGGGAGAGGCGAGGGATGCGGACGTCGGTCTTGCCTGCGGCCGCGGTGTCGGACTTTTAATGCGGGAGGGAAAGGTGCTGAAGAAGGTGTCGGAGGAGGACATGGTGGAGGAGCTCGTGGCACTGGTGGAGGCGTACCTGGCCTCCCAGCCGTAATGGCTCTTCATCCAACAGATGCCATCAGAGGGTGAGCAAGAGATGGGCCTTTCGGGCATAGACTAACCCCGAGGGGGTGCCAGCCATTCACCGAACCGTTCGCCGCTTTGAAGGTATTTTGATGGGTGCTGTGTCTGCCACGGTGCTGCTCCTGGTCCTTTCTCCTGCTGGTGACGTGGCCGGTCTCACCTCGAGGGATGTGGACCTGAGCGATTTCTTGATCCTGGTCGCCCTGTACTCCATCGTGGCCGTGATCTGCATGGGGCTGCATGTCCTGCTTTCTGAGCTGTTCACCTCGCCCATTCCCTCCTTCGTCATCGGCCTTTATGCGGCCTTTCTGCCGATGTCGACGGTCTTCTGGATGAGCCTCCTGGAAGGCCCCCTGGCTCCGGGGGAGGGCACTGCGATACCAATGTTGGCAATTCTTGCGGTATCGTCGGCGGTGGCGGGCATGCTCGCCTCCGAGCTCAGTGCCTGAATGACCACCCCGTCATTGCGATAGATGTGTCCATCATGCTATGGATGATCTGTTCTGGTGGAAGAAGGGAGCTTACATGTCACTGACGATATTGGTGACCAATGATGATGGCATTCATGCCCCGGGACTGCAGGTGCTCGTCCGCGAGCTGAGCACCATAGAGGGGGCGAGGGTCTATGTGGTCGCCCCTGACGATGAGTGGTCGGCCCGGGGACACGCCATAACGATCAAGGAGCCCATCTACGTCAAGAGGAAGGAGGGCCTGTTTGAGGTCCCCGCGTGGGAGATCTCGGGAAGCCCTGCTGACTGTGTGAAACTGGGCCTCAACGAGCTCGTTCCCGAGGCTGTGGACGTGGTGGTGGCAGGGATTAACAACGGCCCCAACCTCGCCACCGACGTGCTGTACTCGGGAACCGTGGCCGCCGCAATCGAGGCTGTCCTGGCCCGGATCCCGTCACTGGCGGTTTCGCTGGGGGTGTCATCGGACTGCGAGGAGGACTACCGGCCAGCAGGGCGTGTGGCCCGGATTCTGGTCGAAAGCCTTCAGGGCCAGAAGCAGTTTCCCCTTCATCTGCTCAATATCAATGTGCCCCTTCACCCTCGGGGGATCGAGTTCACGGAACTCGGACCCTGCCCCTACGACGACAGTGTCGAGATTTCCCAGGATCCCGAGGGGAACTCTTGCTACTGGCTGAGGGCCTGCCTGGCTGGCGAGGGCGCGTCTGACGGCACCGATCTGGCCGCCGTGGCCCGGGGAAAGGTCTCCATAACGCCGCTGGAGTTTTTCGATATCACGGACCGGACGCTCCGTGATGAGATGGCATCCATGGCCGGGCATCTCGAATCTTTGCTGTCAGATCCCGACCTGCGCTGATCCGCGGACGACCCCACAGTTCATATTTCTCTGCGAACAGGAATATGGTTTCAGTGGGGTCTTTTGCATGTGCCGCGGAAAGGGGTGCTAGCGGTGGCGCACCGCAGACTGGGTTCTGCAGGAAACGAGGAGATGAGCTTCAACGGAAGGGCGGTCATAACAGGTCTGACGATCACCCTTTTGCTGGCTCTGTCGGTTGCTGTTGTCGTGTCGCTTCTCATTTACGTGACGGATATGTCCGAGGGCAGTGCGGTCTCGTTTATCTACTATCTTGGAATGATGGGCGTGGCAGTGGGCGGGGCGATGGGTGCTCGACAAGCCAGGCGTCTCGGGTGGCTCCACGGGGCTCTGGTGGGGTTTCTGTATGCGACCCTGTCCCTTGCGCTGAGTTTTGTGATTATGCCGGGGCCCGTGGTGATCGGAGCGGTCCTGAGTCGGATCGGGACAGTCTCCCTGGTCGGTGCCCTCGGTGGGATCATCGGGGTCAACGTGTGAGGCAATGCAGGGGGTTGCTCGCGCCCGGCGGCACTCGGTGCTCCGGGGATCCGGTGCTCAGCAGGCAGCCCCCGGGTGCTTGTCTTGAGAGGTAAGCGCCTGGACAGTTGCGGTCCCAGAGTCTCCAGGGATCCAGTTGGATTCACCCCAGGATGTGGGTGGATCCGGAGCGCCCTCTCTCGAGCTGAGACCTGGACTGCATACTATGTATTCAACTGGATGCTTTTCGCACACGGGACCCAGGACAACCCTCCTTTGCTACGGATCCGCCCTTTGTCCTCCATTGTCCCCGAGATCCCGACTCAAATAGCAGGAGTATCAGGCCACGGTGCAGAATATTAAAACAGACTGGTATGGTCCTTCGTTTCGATGGAGGAAGTACACAGCCATAAACTGCCCGTCTTCATCTGGGGGGTATTTTTTTGCGAGTTGACAGGGTACGTCGCAGCAGCTATCTGATCCCCATCGGCGGAGGAAGCATCCCATCTGCGGTGATCCGCACCATAGGATCTTTGTCTCGTAGCGACAGCCCAACCGCCCTGATTATCCCAGCTGCATCACGATTGAGCGGCGACCGCCAGCTGCAAATGTTCCATGCTGTTGGCATCCGGGCGGAACGCCTCGAACTTCGCGACAGGACAGATGCCAGTGGAGGGCGCATTCTGGAGGCCCTGGAGACCGGTGACATCCTGTTTTTCACAGGCGGAGACCAGCTGCGCCTCACGCAGGCCCTGAGGAATACCCCTGCGGAGCAGGTGATTCGCAGGCGCCTGGCAGAGGGAGTGGTGATTGCCGGGACCAGCGCCGGGGCCGCCGTGATGGGTGAGCTGATGCCAGCAGGGGGCACCGGAAGGGGAGCACTGCTGTCGGGTGGGGTGCTGGAGGGCCAGGGGGAGTCGGGTGACGACCTGGGTCCTGTGGTCATCGCGGAGGGCCTGGACCTGATAGGTGGTCTGATCGTGGACCAGCATTTCTTCGCCCGCGGCCGTTTCGGTCGCCTGGCTTACATGGTCACCCGTTACAGAGAGCGCGAGATGGTGGGCCTGGGGATTGATGATTCGACGGCGGTGGTCATCGATCCGGCAGCAAGGAACATGTTTGTGATCGGTGATGGTTCCGTCGCTGCGATCACCACGGCTGCGATGGGCTATGACAACATTGAGGTGGGAGGACCTATGGCTTCCTTCGGTCTGACGGTCGACGTTCTGAGCTGGGGAAACGGCTACGATTTCGGGCGTCGTCGACCCCTGCAGCTTGAAGATGCCAGGGATCTCGTCGCTGCAACGCTGGAGTGAGTGGGATGGTCAACGATAAGTCCTGGAGGTGAGAGTTTTGAAGGATTTGCGAATCACCGAGCACCCGATCCTCGACTTCAGTTCCGGTCGCAGGGTCCCGTTTTACTTCGAGGGTGAGGAGTTTTGGGGCCACGAGGGAGAGCCCATTGCGGCAGCGCTGCACGCCGGCGGAGTGAAGATCCTCAGCTACAGCGAAAGACTTGGGCGTCCCCAGGGTTTCTTCTGTGCGATCGGAAACTGCTCGGCCTGTTTCATGCGGGTCGATGGACTTTCCAATGTGCGCACTTGCCTGGAACCTCTGCGAGAGGGTATGCGGGTCGAACGACAGAGGGGGAAGGGTGATCTGAGTGCGGGAATGTGAAATTGTCGTGGTAGGGGGTGGGCCTGCTGGCCTGTCCGCTGCGAAGGAGGCCGGTGCCCACGGTGCCGAGGTCCTGCTGCTGGACCGCAACGATAGGCTCGGTGGTCAGCTGATCAAACAGACCCATCGGTTTTTCGGGTCCCGGGCCCAGCGTGCGGGCACCCGCGGAATTGACATCGTCGATCTTCTGGCCGAGGAGGCGCGAGCCTCCTCCCGCGTCGAGCTTTCCCTCGACAGCGACGTGTTGGGTTACTACCCCGACGGAACGCTCTCATACCGGGCTGACAATGCCTGGCACAAGGTGATGCCCCAATGCCTGATTTTTGCCACCGGGGCATCGGAACGCTCCCTGGCCTTTCCGGGCTGTGACCTGCCCGGCGTCTACGGCGCCGGTGCGGTTCAGACCCTGATGAACGTGCACGGGGTCCGGCCCGCCCAGAGGGTTCTGATGGTCGGAGCGGGCAACATAGGTCTCATTGTTTCCTACCAGTTGATGCAGGCCGGGGTCGACGTGGCCGCCATCGTGGAGGCTGCACCGGTGATCGGGG
>PXCI01000152.1 GCA_003566675.1 Clostridia bacterium | reverse complement strand
TGGTCAAGGAATTCTACCTGGGCGGAAGGGTCTCGCGAAAGGTAGCCATCGCCTACATCGATAACATGGTCGACTCGAGTATCATTCACCAGGCCCTGATGGAACCTTTGATGATCTGGGCACGACCGGCATTCACCGGGGATCTGTCCGAGGCTCAGCTACTCAAAGAGATCAAAACCGCCCTTTTGCCCGCCCTGGATCTTGAGGATCTCGCCACGTTGAATGAGGTGATCCATGGCATTCTCAACGGCGATGTCGTTCTCCTGGTTGATGGACTGCGGAATGCGATCGACGTCGAAAGTCGGGGATTTCAAACCCGCGCGATTGAGGAACCCACTTCGGAGGTGACCCTGCGCGGTACCCGGGAGGGAATGCAGGAGACTGCGGCCGAGAACCTGGTCCTGATACGCAGGCGGCTGAGAAGCAGCAAACTCGCAGTGGAACAGATGGTGGTGGGGCAGAAATCCAGAACCGACGTCCGCATGCTCTACATGAAGGACATTGCCCCCACCAACGTGGTCGACGAAATTCGTCAGCGCATCCAATCCATAGACATTGACATGGTTCACGGGAGCCGGACCCTACAAGAACTGATCACCGACAGCCCCTTTTCCATCTTCCCAACGGCAAAAGCGACGGAGCGCCCGGACTCTGCAGTGGCCTGCCTGGCCGAGGGGAGAGTGGTCATCCTGGTGGACAACGACCCCTTCTGCCTGATCATGCCCATGGAGTTCTGGGCCTTCTTCTCCGCCGCAGAGGACTACAACTTCCGCTTCTTCATGCCCTCAGTCCTCCGGATTCTATCGTTCCTAGCCTTTCTACTCGCCACCCTACTCACCCCCATCTACGTGGCGTTGATCACCTTTCACCAGGAGCTGATCCCACTGACGCTTCTACTGAACATTGCTGCCACCGAGACGGGCGTGCCCCTCCCGGCCGCAGTAAATGCCTTCGGCGTGGAAATTGTCCTCGAGGTGCTACGGGAGGCGGGAGCCCGCCTGCCCCGAGCGATAGGGCAGGCTGTCAGTATCGTCGGCGCCATTGTTCTCGGACAGGCTGCCGTAGAGGCTGGCTTCGTCTCCCCCGGGCTGGTCATTGTCGCTGCCACTGCAGCGATCTTCTCCTTCGCTGTCCCCCAGTACGAGGTGGCGACCGCATGGAGGCTGATGCGGTTTCCCCTCCTGCTCCTGGCCGCGGTCCTGGGTTTTTACGGCGTAGCCTGGGGTACCGTTCTGATCGTCTTTCACCTGGCCTCCCTCAAGAGCTTCGGAGTGCCCTACCTGGCGCTGTACAGCCCCGGGCGGGTGAGCGAACTGGGCGACCAGCTCATCCTGCTACCACCATCCCTCCAACGTCCTGTCCGCCCGGTAACCGCTGAAGACCGGGTGAGGCAAGGCCCAATCCCCAGGCGACGGAGTGTGGATGATGTAGACAGCAAGAATGGGGGAAAATGATCGGTGATAAGCTCCCGGCAGCTGATGCTAATCGTAGCGCTCTCCCGCCTCTCTGTCATCTTCGTCTTCATGCCCGTGGTCACAGGCGCCGATGCCCTGCAGGACGCGTGGCTGGCTGTGATCCTGGCCACCGCAGCTGGGGCACTCTTCGGAGCGGCAGCAGCACACCTGGCCACCCGTTTTCCCGACGACACCTTCGGAACCTTCGCCAAGGACGTCTTGGGAACGATCCCGGGGGTAGTGGTGGCGACGGCCCTGGGACTGTTCTTCTACTCCCTAGCCATCATGCGCACCCGCCAGTTGGCCTTTCTGCTGATCGCAACCCAACTCCAGCAAGCTCCCAGCTGGGTGTTTGCTACCACCATGATCCTGGGCGCCATATACGGCGCCTATCTTGGTCCCGACGCCTTCGGGCGCACCGCAGAGATCCTGTTCACCCTCATCGTTGCGTCGATCCTGGTGGGAGTGGTCCTGCTGCCTATCGCCGTACCCATGGATGTCCGCCTTCTGCAGCCGGTTCTTGCCCGTGGACTTGAGCCGGTCCTGGAAGCCAGCATCAACCCGGCTTTTTGGTTTGCCAGCTCTGCCGCGACGGTGTTGTTCCTTGCCAAGTATACCGTTGACGTGAAACAGGCAGTGAAATCAGTGGTGAAGGGAACGTTGATCTCGGGATCCACGCTACTCGTCATGGCCATGCTGGCAACCGTGAGCCTGGGCCCCCAGGAAGCCCGGAACCAGATATCACCCCTGGTTTCCATGGCCAGGATCATCTACATCCGGGATGCCATCGAAAGACTGGACCTGCTTGCACTCAACATCTGGGTGCTCGGCCTGCAGTTCGATGCTGCCCTTTTTCTCCTGGCCGCGACAGTGATCCTGGCAGATGCGTGGGCCGTCAAATCCAACTCCATGCTCCTCCTCCTGGGAGCGGGTGGCCTGGTGCTGGCGTCCCTCAAAGCCATCGATCTGTTCCTAATCCGACAGGCCCTAACGCCTGAGATCACCGGATTAGCCCTGATCCTACACGTGGGGATGATCGGTCTCACCCTGGTCATAGCCATTGTTCGCGGAAAGGGGTACCAGCGGGAAGATGAGTAAGCGGATGAGCATTCTGACCGTCACACTGCTGCTTTCTCTGAGCCTTCTGACCGGATGCTGGAATCGGAGGGAAACCGCTGACATGGCCATCATTGGTGCCATCGCCATGGATCAGCTGGAAGAGGGCAAGGTACTGGTGTCTCTCGAGGTGCTCAATCCGAGGACGCTGGCTGTGGGCATCGGAGCGGGACCGCAAGATGGCCAACCGGTGGCCTGGCTCATGAGAGAGGAGTCCACCACGATCTCCAATGCAATCGGCAACATGGCCCGCAGGTCACCCAGGCGGATCTTCGTGGGCCAGGTCAGTACGATCGTCTTCGGACAGAACCTGGCGCGTGCCGGTGTCGGACCATACCTGGACTACTTCGCGCGGCAGGGCAACTTCAGAAGAACGGTTCTCATCAACGTCTGCGACAGCGCCGCTGGGCTTCTCCAGCGACCCTTCATGGAACCAGTGCCGTCGCTGGCCCTCGAGGGACTCTCAGTCACCGCTGCATCTTCTGGCAGGTCTACTCCGATCGACCTCAACGAATTCCTCCTGAAAATGGCCGAGCCTGGAATCGAACCGATAGCGATGCACACGGCCGGTCGAGAGACCGAAGACCTGATCATCAAGCCCCTGGGGGCTGAGGTAGAACAGGATAGACCCAGTGTGACCCGCGAGCAGCCCTTGGACAGCAAAGAGAACATCCCGGGAACCCTACCGCCCGACTCACCGGTTCTCGATCCCCTCA
>PXCI01000088.1 GCA_003566675.1 Clostridia bacterium | reverse complement strand
CATATACAACGACCACGCCGAGAATATTGGGCAGAAGATACTTGAATATAAGATGCATGTCACTCAACCCCAGTGCTCGGCCGGCCTCCACGAAATCCTGTTCCTTCAGGCCGAGGATCTCACCCCTAACCAGACGCGTGAACTGGGGCCACCCCACAATGGAGAGGGCCAACATCACATTGAAAATACCGGGCCCCCACACTGCCATGACGGCTATCGCCAACAGAATTCCCGGGAAAGCGATGAACACATCCGTGATCCTCATAATGATGGTATCAGCCCTGCCGCCATAATAGCCAGCGATCAACCCCAGGGGAATACCAATCAGGCCCCTGAGGGTCACCACCATGAAACCGACGGACAAGGATACCCGGGTGCCGTAAATGAGGCGACTGAGCACACAACGCCCCAGGTTGTCCGTACCCAGGGGAAATTCACGACTCGGTGCCTGCCGGGCTAGCTGAAGCTGCTGATCAAGGGGGTCATTGGGCGCAATCAGTGGAGCAAAAATTGTTGTCAGCATCATGATGACGACAATCCCCAAACCGAGCATCGCAATCCGCTTGCGAGCCAGGCGGATGAAAAAATCATACTTGGAACGCGTAACCCGATCATCGGTGGCCTTGTCCTTGGTAACTTCGGAGTTGTCCTCTGGATTCTTCATGCCTGTCCCCCTATTCATACCGGATCCGCGGATCGACAAGAGCGTAGGTCACATCTACCAGCAAATTCACCAGGCAAAATAGCGTGGCGAACATCAGCAGATTTCCCATGATCATGGGGTAGTCACGCTGCATCATCCGCTGGTACGCAAAACGGCCGATCCCCGGCCACGCGAACACGGACTCCACGATCACGGTTCCGCCCAATCGAAAACCCAGCTGCAGTCCCACGATCGTTATGACTGCAGTCAGTGCAGATCGAAGGGCATGCTTGTAGACAACCATACGCTCCGGCAATCCTTTGGCCCGTGCAGTTCGAATGTAGTCCTGCCGGATAACTTCCAACATTGATGAACGAGTAATCCGGGTAATGGTGGCCATGCCGCTGGTCCCCAGGGTTATAGCGGGCATGATAATGTGCAGCAAAGTGCCCCTCCCACTCGCAGGGAGCATCCGAAGATGCAGCGAAAAAAGAAGTATCAACATGATGCCCACCCAGAAGTTCGGCATCGATATACCTAGAAAAGCACCAACACGGGTAACATGGTCGAACCAAGAATCCTGTCGTACCGCGGAAATAACTCCTGCCGTCACCCCCACACCCACAGAGATCAACATCGAGGCAGCGACCAGCTGCAGGGTTGCTGGCATGAACCCCAGTATCATGGGCAAGACCGGTCGAGAGTCGCGAAAAGACTCACCCCAATCACCGGTAAGTATTCCAGCAGCCCACTGAAGGTAGCGCAGCCACCAGGGTTGGTCCAACCCCAGCTGCTCCCTGAGCCTGTCAATCTCCTCTACTGTGGCATCCTGATCGAGCAAAATGGCAACAGGATCTCCCGGTGTCAGATTGATCAGGGCAAAAACAATGACAGAAACTCCAAACAGGACGGGAATCATCTGCAAGAGCCTGCGCCCTATATAAGTGTACATCGCATCACTCCCTGTTTCCTCACTCGAATAGAAGGTGTGAAGGGGAACACGAAGATCCCCTTCACACCTGTTCTACACACCCACTGACCCCTACTCTGCCAGAATGGCATCCTTGAGTTGCCAGGTGTAAAAGTAGCCACAGCGACCCACGTAGTTCTGTACCTCGGGGCGGTGGCCTGCGATGGTGACGTAGTAGGAGATGTACGTGTAGGACTGCTCTTCGGCCAGGATCTCCTGGATCTCGAAGTACTTCTGCCGCCGGACTTCCTGGTCCGTGTTAGTCCTGGCCAGATCGAGGAGTTCGTCGACCCTGGGGTTGGCATACAGCTGACGGTTAGCTCCCGCGGGTGCCCAGTTGCGACTGTGGAACTGCCGGTAGACACCACGGTCGGGATCCGTCTGACCGGACCAACCGATCGTGTACATCTGGATGTCGCCATCCAGAACGTCCTGGTAGAAGGCTCCCCATTCCTGCTCAAGAAGGGATACTTCTGCGCCGATGTCCGCCAGCTGGTGCTGGACGATCTCACTGTATTCCCTGGTGATCTCACCCTCCGACAGCTTCAGTTCAAACTCGATCCCGTCCGGGTAACCGGCCTCTGAAAGAAGATCCATGGCTTTTTCCGGCTCGTGACCGAACTTGCGGACGTTGGGATTGTGAGCCCAGGAAGTGGGAATGATCGGTGAATACGCAACCTCCCGCTGACCGTAGTAGATATGGTCTACGATGGTCTCCATGTCCATGCCGTAAGCAATGGCCTGGCGAACGCGAACGTCTTCAAAGGGCTCGGCGGCATGATTGTAACTGAAATAGTTGAAGCCAGTGCCCGGTGTGAAGGTCACCACGACCTCGGGATCGTCATCCAGTCGATCGACGTCCTCGGGGGGAACGCCATCAACCACGTGGACGCCTCCCGTTTCCAGCTCGACCAGCTTGGTGGTCACCTCGGGAATGGGCCTCAACACGATCGTGTCAATGCTCGGGCGACCTTCCCAGTAGTCGTCAAAAGCCTCCATGGTGATGCGGTCATTGGGGACCCATTCTACGAAAACATAGGGGCCTGCGCCGACCGGGTTCGTCTGCAGGAACTCGGTGCCCTTGTCCTCGGCAATGTGCTTGGGAACGATTCCCGGTGACAGGTAATAGAGGAAAGGCGCATTGGGCTCGCTCAAGTCGAATCTCACCGTGTACGGATCAATGATCGTGATCTCGGTAATCGGCTCGTAAAATGCGATGTTGCGGGCACCAAAGTCGGGGTCTCTGAACGTATCATAGGTGTACTTCACGTCCTCGGCAGTCAGCTCCACCCCATCGTGGAACAGAACGCCCTCATGCAGGTGGAAGATATATGTGGTGTCGTCGGGGATCTCAATTTCCCTCGCGACATAGGGGATGATCTCCATCGTATCCATGTCCCATTTTACAAGACCCGCGTAGACCAGGTTTGTCACGTTAGCGGAGGCTACGTCCGTAGACAATCTAGGATCAAGGTTGGTGGCATCCGAGGCCACACCCACTCTCAGCTCAGTAGGCTCAGCAGGTGCAGTGGGAGTAACATCCTCCCCTTCATCGTCATCGGGATCGTCAACCGCCTCCGTGCCACAGGCTACCGTGGTGACCATCGTCAGCAGCAGAAGCACTGCAAACCACGTAAGTAAACTCCTTCGTTGCACTCTATTACCCCTCCCTT
>PXCI01000237.1 GCA_003566675.1 Clostridia bacterium | reverse complement strand
CGCAGCCTTACCGCGCAGGGCTTTGTCGAGGGTCGTGTATCGTTGGGTCTCTATCCCCTGCTGCTTCTCCCGGCCACATTCCTGATGCTGAGCCAGGGGATCAACAGCGCGGCCATCGAACCCGTCTCGCGACTGCTGATCGGTTTCCCGGCGGCAACCGTCGTGGCCATGGTTTTCCTCGCGGGCGCACTGACGATCCATGACTCGGACGTGCGCCGGTACGGTCGTCCCTGGCTGTTACTCGCGGCTGGCGGCACCGCCGTGTATGCGGTGGTGATGCCGCTACTCTCCGGCCCGTCAACCGGTCTGCTCGCCTGGTTGCCGGTGGAATCGACATTCGCGGCGACCGTCGGTTTCCCGGTGCGCCTGATGCGGGCGGTGGCGACGTTGACCATTACCGTATCCCTGTTCGGTCTGGTGCGTGTGCTCAACGATCTGGGGAATCGCGATCTGACACGCGTGCTGGAGACGGTGCGCGGCTATGTCTATCGAGTGAACAATGACCTGGACTGGAGCGCCATCTACATTGCAGGCGACATTGAAAGCCTGCACGGGCTGCCGGCCTCGGTGTTCATGGATGGCGAGGTCAATGTGGACGACTTCATTCATCCGGACGACAAAGCACGCGTCTGGCAAACCGTTCAGAATGGCCTGGCGCGTAACTGCCGCTATGAGGTTGCTTTCCGGGCATTTCGCCAGTCAGGCGAGATGCTCTGGCTGCATGATCGCGGCAGCGGCATTTACGATGCCGACGGTCGGCTCAAGTTTCTAGAGGGTCATTTGGTCGACGCCACGCCACTGCAACAGGCGCGCGCTGATGTCGACCAGTTCAAACGCAGTCTTGATCAGGTGCTGGACGGCGTCCTGATCATTGATCCGGTAAACCTGCGCCTGATCTACGCCAACGAGGGCGCCGCCCTGCAGACAGGGCGCGATGTGGAATCGCTCTGCGGCCAGCCGTTTTGTGAACTGCTGGCCAGTCATGCGGAACGGGACTTCCGCCAACTGATCGACCCCCTTCTCGATGGCGGTGCGGCATCCCTGCGCTTCCAGACCGAACTCTGGCAACAGAATGGCCGGCGGCTGCCGGTGGAAATCTTCCTGCAGTATCTGGCGCCTGCCGAGGAAAAGCCTCGATTCGTCGCCATCGTGCATGAAATCAGCGCCCGCTTGGCGGCGGAACAAGCGCTGAAACAGGCGAACATCCGGCTGGAGCAGGCGGAATGGGTGGCCGCGCTGGGGCACTGGGAACTGGAACCGGAAGGCGGTGCGATGATCTGGTCGGCGGAGCTCCGCCGACTGCTGCATCTGGGCACGAATGACGAGCCGGCAACCATCGAGCGCTTTCGATCTGCCTTTCACCCGGACGATCAAACCATATTGAATGAGGCGCTGGCGAGCTGTCTGGACAGCGCTACCGGCGAGCAGCGCACCCTGCGGGGCGAGCCGGCGCAGCACTCAGTGTCATACCTTTCACTGACCATCCGTCGGCTGTCAGCTGACGATGGCGCGGTCCGCCTGCTCGGCACGCTGCAGGACGTCACTGAACGGGAACAGGTGCTGCATGAACTGCGGGAAGCGGAACGCCGCGAGCGCAAACTGCGGGATCTGGCAGAGCGGGAACAAAGCCGCATGGCAGCTCTGCTGTCGGGAATGAGTATCGGCATCCTGTTCGAGGACAGCGGCGGGCGAGTCGAATACGTCAATCCGGCATTTCGCAACATGTGGGCCGTGGCCGAAACCCTGGACCTGGCGGGCAAACCCACGCGGGACGTGCTCGCCCACTCCACCCACGAGTTCGCCCGCCCCGATCATGCCTCGCGCTTTGCGCTGCAGGTGCTCGACACCCACGAAATCAGCGAACGCTTCGAACTGGACCTGCATGACGGCCGCATCCTGACCCAGTTGTCCTACCCGGTACATGACCGCGAGGGTCGGGTCATCGGCCGTCTGTGGATCTACGAAGACGTCACCCACGAACGCCAGACCGCGAAACAGCTTGTTTACCTGGCCGAACACGATCCGCTGACCGGGCTCTCCAATCGGCACCGTTTCCAGGAACATCTGGAGCGGATGATGAAGACTTCGGAGCGTCTGGATCAGCGCTTCGCGTTGCTGTATTTCGACCTGGACGATTTCAAGCACATCAATGACAACTTCGGCCACCGCGCCGGCGACACCGTGCTGGTGCGGACCGCTGGAGAGATTTCGGCCCTGGTTCGGGGCGGCGACCTGCTGGCCCGCCTGGGTGGTGATGAGTTCGCCATCCTCACCGAACTGGGCCGCGGCGATCTGCCAAGGGAACTGGCGGAACGCATCGTCCACGCGATCTCCAGCATTCCGTTGCGCTTCCGGGGCAGCAATTACCGGCTCACCGTCAGTGTCGGCATCGCGGTGTTTCCGGATCACGGACGTGACCCCGAGACCCTGGTCGCGCACGCCGACGTGGCCATGTACCAGGCGAAGAAGCAGGGCAAGAACACCTGGGCTGTCTATGATGCGACGCAGGACCAGGCCGAGGCGGACCTGCAAAGGCTGTCCTGGGGTCGGCGCGTTGCCATGGCGTTGAAAGACGGTCTGCTGGAACTGCACTTTCAGGGTGTCTACCGGGTGCGGGATCGCAGTCTCAGTCACCTGGAAACACTGGTGCGGATGCGCGACCCCAGGGATCCGGAGCGCCTGCTGATGCCGGGCCAGTTCATTCCGGTGGCGGAAAAAACCGGCCAGATTCTGGAGATCGACCGATGGGTGCTGCACCAAAGCATCCGCACGCTGGCGCAGCATCCCGAGCTGCAGGGACTTGCGGTGAATCTCTCGGCCCGCAGCCTGGATGACTCCGGGTTGCCGCACTACGTCCAGCAGCTGCTGGTGGAACACGGAGTGGCGGCCGAGCGGCTGCTGATCGAGGTAACCGAAACCGCGGCCGTGGCGGAAATGCAGGACGCGCAGAACTTCATTGAGGCCCTGCAGCGGACCGGCTGCAAGGTCTGTCTGGATGATTTCGGCTCCGGCTTCGCCACCTTTGCCTACCTGAAATATCTGGCCGTGGACATCCTCAAGATCGACGGCATGTTCGTTCGCGACCTGCCCAATAACCGGGATAACCAGGCCTTCGTGAAGGCCATGATCGACGTCGCCTCAGGCCTGGATAAAATCATCATCGCCGAATGCGTCGAAGACGAGGCAACCCTGCAGATGCTGGATGAAATGGGCGTCAGTCATGCCCAGGGCTTTTATCTGCATCGCCCGTCCGCCCATCATGAAAGCCTGGACGGCCCGCACACGGCGCTTG
>PXCI01000290.1 GCA_003566675.1 Clostridia bacterium | reverse complement strand
GGTGCTACTACCTGATGGAGAGGGAGCAATATGTGTGATGTGCGCATCTTACGGAGACCAGCATCTGCTGACGAATATATGGAAATGAGACGGTGGGCTGGTTGGAGCTACATAGACAAAGACGTGGTAGCAACTGGATTGGAGAACTCACTGTTCTCATTATGCGTACAGAGAGAAGAAGAAGTCGTTGGCCACGGAAGGATTATTGGTGATGGTGCTTTCACATTGTATATTCAGGATGTCATCGTTAAGCCAAAACACCAGGGATCAGGCATAGGCACAAAGATAATGGATGAGATTATGAACCACATAAATGAAGAATATCCTAAAGGCACAATGGTTTGCTTATTGGCTGCTGTGGGCACAGAGGATTTCTACAGCAAGTTTGGCTTCATTGAAAGACCGAATGAAGTGTACGGTGCAGGTATGATACAGTTCATGGGCACCGCAGACGAATCCTGAGCCTATCCTTCACTATACTCCCCCCTGCCGTGATCACTGGCCATCCTGGGAGTCGGTTTGCCCTTACTCACTGGGGTGGATCACGCACCTCCCATCTGAAACGACCCGGCGGCGAATCCAAGGGATCCCCTCACCTCTCGGAAGCAGGAATGGCGACGCTTTGGTGGAAGCCTTGTAGGAAACACTCATTGGAGAGGGGAATCGCCTTTGGCACTCGTCATAAAAGCTGGAAGATTGATCGACGGACTTGGAAAGACACATAAAGACATGCAAATCCTGATCGAGGACGACAAGATCGTCCAGGTCGCATCCTCGGTGGATGCCGGCCCCGATGCCCGCGTACTGGACCACTCCAAGGGCACCGTGATGCCGGGTCTCATTGACGCCCACCTGCACATCACCTCCTCGGGAGACCCCGACACGCTCAAGAATCTCAGGAGAGGAATACCCTACACCACCCTGGTGGGCGCCGTCCAGGCGAAGAAGACCCTGGAGGCAGGGATCACCGCCATCCGCGATGCAGGAGCCGGGTTCAACACGGCTTTGGACCTCAAACGTGCGGTCAACGACGGCCTCGTCCCCGGTCCGCGCATGGTGGTCAGCGGCCGCGGTCTATCCATCAGCGGTGGTCACGGCGATCCGGCCAACGGATGGCCCCCCGAGCTGCAGTTTGCCGGCCGCAGGCCGGTGGACAGTCCGGACGAGGCCCGCAAAGCTGCCCGCGAGGAACTGGCCTTCGGCGCCGACTGCGTCAAGATGTGCGCGACCGGCGGAGTCATGTCCATGGGAACCGACCACACCGTCCGTGGATTGACCGAGGACGAGATGCGGGCGGCCATCGAGGAGGCCCACAACCGCAAGAAGCGCAGCCTGGCCCACGCCCAGGGTACCGAGGGCATCAAGAACGCCATCCGCGCTGGTATTGACTCCATCGAGCACGGTTTCTGGCTGGACGATGAGGCCATAGAATTGATGCTGGAAAACGACGTCTTCCTCGTTCCCACCCTGGCAGCGGTCTACCACATCGTCGAGGCCGGCACGGAGAAGGGCGTCCCGCCCCACGCCGTGGAGAAGGCCAAGGTTGGACAGGCTGCGCATCTCGTGAGCTTCAAAAACGCCCTGGATGCCGGCGTGAAGATCGCCATGGGCACCGACGCCGGCACGCCCTTCAACCGGCACGGCAAAAACGCCTTCGAGCTTAAACTGATGGTGGACGCCGGAATGACCCCGATGCAGGCCATCGTGGCCTCCACCTCCCTGGCAGCGGAGATTCTTGACCTCAACGCCGGCGCCGTCAGGGAAGGCTGCCTGGCTGACCTGATCGTGGTGGACGGAGATCCCACCGAGGATGTCACCTGCCTGTCGGAGAAAGAGAACATCAAGATGGTCATGCTGGGTGGAGACATTAAGGTAGAACGGTAGCACGCAGAGCGGGTGCGGGAGGGGACTGGATCCTCCTCGCACCCGCATCGATTCATTCGCCATCCGGGTCTCAGAGCAGCACCCCGGGTGATTCCCCGAGGATACCCGTGGCTTTCGTGACCTCGCCCCTGCCCCTACGTTCTGCACCTCACTCCAGTAGCAACAGCCCTTTACCCGATGCGGTGACGCGATCTCACCGGGGATGCTCCCGGTAGAAGCCAGGTCCCAGATGGGAACACCCTGCGGCCAGTGGCACGTATCCCTGGGTTCAGGATCTCCGGCGAACCAGGCCATCACCTTCTCGTGGGTCACATCTCAGAGCGTCCGTTCAACGACCTCTTCATCCCAGATCATCTTGCCGGTCTCCTCAAATCCCAGGCTTAGATACAGCTGCCTGGCCACCAGGTTACCAGGATCAAAGCTCACGACGATTTTCCTGCAATCCTGTACACCGCTCAGGATCTGCACAACCTGCTCCACTGCCGCTCGCCCATAGCCCTTTCGCTGATGACTGCTGTCCACCATGAGTCGGTAGATCCAATAATTTTCGTCATCTTTGTCATACGCATACATGATGAAGCCCACCATCAAGTCATCATCATAGATGGCCAGGGGGACACAGTGCGGCTCGTACCTGGCCTGGACCAGGGAGAAGGCATTTGATGCCACGAACCCCGCCTGATCCTCTGCAACCTTTAGCCCGACACACTCGAGCCAATTGTCCTCATCAATTTCCCTCAGAACAACCGCCATCGCACACCCCCGTTTCCAGTTCGCTGCGACGCTGTCTCACTGCCCTCGCTCTCCTTACCGGGTGAGGAACATCCCCACGGCATTCAGGAGGGGCTCTGGTGTGAGCCTCCAGATGTAGGAGGTATCGACAATGTTGGGATTGCCGCACCGGTGGCAGCCCCGAGTCGCTCCCAGGGCCTCCCGCCGATCCCACTGCTTCATGATCCGGGCAAAGTCGGTCTCCCTGACGTTTCCGTAGGGCGCAGAGCCCCTGAAACAGTTCACCACATCGCCCTCAGGGGTCACCGTGATGAACACCAGGGGAGCCCGGCAAAGATAGGATCTGCCCTGGAGAAGGTAACGGCGGAGATAAGTGCGGGAGTTGTTGATCGGGTAATCCCTTTTCAGCCGGAGCAGCTCCGAGGCGGCCTGCCCCTGGCCATCTTCTGCGGCAATGGTATCCCGGTTCGACTCTCCCGTGTCCCGACGGGTTCCCTCTGAAGCCGGACACACATACAGGGAAACCCCCAGGGACTGGGCCAGTTTCGCCATCTCCGGCATCCTCGTCTCGTTGCCCCGGTGGAGCAGGCAGTTGATGATGACCTTATCGGGAGATCCAAGCCGGTGGAGGGCCTCGATCCCCTCCACGGCCCGTTGGAACAGTCCCGGTTTTCCTCGGAAAG
>PXCI01000176.1 GCA_003566675.1 Clostridia bacterium | reverse complement strand
TTGCTCGTTGCCAGAGCCCTCGCACAACAGGAACTGCCTCGCACCACAGCCTTACAACTCGTTGACTACCATCTCCGGCGTAACTATATCGCCTATCGCTCTCACCGACAGAAACGCTCAAAGGCGGTGTTCAACATGTGACATCGCTGACCTGATGGCACAAAGATGAAAACTACACCCCTCTCAAAAACACCCCCTCAAAACCCAGGGAGAAGTGCGCGCTCTTTTAGCCTTCACGACCACTGAACTAACCAGATGGACCTTCCAATCGTGCAAATCCCCCCGGTGAAGCCCAGACAATACCTCCAACCTCATCAGCACACACCTATCTCACCAATTTCAACGGGTTATTCAAAGATCTGACGCTGTAGTATTAAGCACGGTCGGTGAAATACGAAGAAGTTGCTCCCAGAGCACCCGCCTGCAGAGTGTATTCTTCAAGCTGGCGCATGTTCATTGCGGTGATATATTCCCTCAGAATTAATCCGTCATCAAAATCTCCGGCAAAACATACCACACTCCCCGGTCCGTCAACATCCATTGCGGTCCCCTCACATGCCACACTTTGTCAGTCGGCCTTCTTGTAGCGGAACATCAACTGTTCGGGCTCCCCCAACCTCCATACCAACTTCCGCACCGTCTCCGGCCGATTGCATATGAAACCGTGATTGGCTGGATCGTCCCAGTCCAGGTCCGCCACCGCCACCGTAATCGTCTCCCTATGTACATCCAACGCCACATCCCTAATATCATTCACTCAGAGCCAGCTCCTTTCGCTCGCAGATCTGCTCTGCAACTCACTACTTAGCGTACAGAGTAATCTACGACGCCGGGAGGGGCTGGCCCCTCCATTGTAGAGCCTTGTCAACGGAGATCTGGGCCTAGTTCACCCGACGGTGGTCGTTGAGCTGGTGACGAGTTGCTGAACGTAGTCCTGCTACCATGGGACCTCTTCTGGGGTGTATATCTCCTTACTCTCTCCGCTCACCCGTCTATACTGGGTATGAATGCACTTTGGACTATCGCATCTCTGTTGTTACCGCCAACATTATTTGCCCCCGTATTGCTCAGATTATTTGGCCCTGCAGATATAAGGGACCCGGGGATCTCTCCCCGGGTGGTTGTGGTCAGTTAGCGATATCGATATCGTTTGCGAACTCGTTGATAACGCGGTCTATGGTTTTTTCCTCCACGATGGTTCTGTCCCGCATGTAGGCATCCAGTAGAGCGGCTCTGCATCGGTTGTTGATGCGTCGTGGGATCCCCTGGGTATTCCGATGGATCTTGTCGATGGCCGCATCGGAGAAGACGTGTGGGTCCGCACCGACAATCTTCATCTGGTGATGGATGTATTGTTCGGTCTCTTCTGGCATCATGCCCTCGAGATGAAACCACACTTCGGCTCTTTGCCGGATGGCGGTGTGTTTTTGGAACCTGAGGTGTTCCCTTAGTTCCGGTTGTCCGGTGAGGATGAGGGCCAGTGGGGATGCAGCATCCAGGCCAAAGTTGGTCAGGAACCGGACTTCCTCCAGCATGGTAGAATCCCATAGATGGGCTTCATCGATGACCACCACGACCGTGATTCCCCGCTGCCGGTGCAGTTCCAGGATCTTTTCGTCAAAGAGCCGCTGTGCCTCGGACTTGTGCCACGGGGGCTGCACGTCCAGTTGGTGCAGAAGTTCCCGGTAGAGGTCCCTGGGGCCCATTGAGGAGCGGGCCAGGTAGAGGAACCGGTGATCACTGGCATTGAGGCTGTGGCGAAGCTTTCGCAGTGCGGTGGATTTGCCGGCTCCCACCTCTCCGGTGATGACACCGAAGACACGGTTTTGCACGATGAACAGCATCCGGGCGGTGCATTCTGTGAATTGTCCGGAAGAGTAAAGATGTCCGGGAGCAATATTCCGAGTAAAGGGCATCTGCTTCAAACCGAAGTGTTCACAAGGATCCATCGGATTCTGCCTCCCTGAGTTTGCGATACTGCATCCGATCCAGCTGGGATCGCTTTTGCGCTTGATGCTTTCTGCGGAGTAGTTCGAGATAGTTCAGGCCCGTTGAGGGGGTATCCTTTGAGGGTCGCTTGGCCACATGGGAATGGTGATCTTTGTCCAACACCACGGGCTCTGCGTCTGCATAGCGTCTGCCTTCGTGATGAACCTGGATGCATTCGAGGTTGACAGGATCGTAGTAGAGGGTGATCTTTTTCCCTATGAGGGCAGGATCCACCTCGTATTGATTCCCCTCGAGACTGATGGTGGCCGTCTTTTGGACCTTTCTTGTGTCCCGCCATAAAAACGCCTGGTTCAACTCCTTTGTGCCGGCAAACTTCGGTTCGATAAGGTTTTCGGCAAACCGTTGGTCCGGCTTCTCCTGGGTCTCAGAATGGACCCTCAGGTTGTGATGCTGTTCGATCCAGGCCTCAAGATAATCATTGAGCCTCGCCAGGGTCATCGTATCGGTGACATTCAGCTCGGAAAGAAAACTGTTGGTCAGATCGCCCCACAGACGCTCAATCTTTCCCCGGCCCTCGGGATGATAGGTCTTGCCCGTAATGATGTATATGTCCAGCTCCGCGGCAGAGGCCCGGAATCTCTTCGACACGTAGATCTTTCCGTGATCCACGTAGATGCTCTTAGGAAGACCTCCCCGGATCAGGGCTTTCTTGCAGCAGTCGGCCAGGCTGACCAGGTCCTGATGCCAGTAGAACTCGGCATGGATCACCTTCCGGGAGAAGTCATCCAAAAAACCGATCAGGTAGGTCCTCAGCCGAGAGCTCCCTCCGGAGGGGTCCGGCAGATAGGGTCCATATTTGACGTCGGACTGCCAGAGCACATTGGGACCTTTCGCTTCAAACCGCCGGTAGGGGCCCTCCTCGGTGTCCCGGAGGGCCCGACGGGATAGGCCTCGCTTTCTGAAGTGTCGAGACAGGGTGGAACGCTTCAGGGTTCCCGCTGCAACATCTTCGTTCATCTCGAGCATCTCGATGATCCGGACAACGCTTCGTTTGGGGTTTTCACGACGCAGTGCACAGGCTTGTTCGAGGACCTCTTCAGCCATCACGCGGGGCTTTCCCCGGTCATTTCTTGACCTGGGCTTAAGGGCCTCAAAACCATCTGAACGGTATCGAGCCCTCCACCTTTTCAGGGTGGAAACAGAGATCTCCTTCTTGCTCGAATGGGGCAGCTGATGCTGTGTGGCGACCACCTCCTCGAAATGTCGCATCACATCTCCTCGCTTCAGTTGCCCCTTCAGTACTGGGAACAACAGGCCATGTCGAAACAGTGCAATCTCCTCGCGCTTCTT
>PXCI01000191.1 GCA_003566675.1 Clostridia bacterium | reverse complement strand
CAGGCCCGGTGGCCGTGGAAACGGCACCGAGTAATACCTGTAACCCCTGCTGAAACAACAGCAGGTCGCGAGCTGTCATTGCCTCGGCCTGCTGTTTCTATCGAGGGAGGTGTTTTGATTGAAGAAGACATTGCTTGGTCTTTTGGCAGCTGCGATGGCAATCTTCCTGGTACTGTCCTACACTCCGGCGCCCCAGGTGCTGGCGGGAACGCCCCTGCGAGACATGGGCAGTTCCTGGGACTGGGCGAAACCGGCTGCCAGTTACCTGGTGGATGAGGGCATCATCGTCGGATATGAGGACGGGACCTTCAGGCCGGGGAACACCCTCAGCCGGGCCGAGCTGGTCACGATGCTGGTCCGGAGTTTGAACCTCCGCCCGGAAGCGGGCGAGCCACCCTTTGCTGACACGCAGGCCCACTGGGTGGGACCCTTTCTGCAGGCAGCCGTCATAGCAGACATCGTCGATCCAACCTACTACGGAACCCACTTCCGGCCAGACGAGCACATAGAGCGGGCCGAGATCGCCAGGTTGATTGTGCGGGCCATGGGAGCGAGCATCGAGGATGCGGATTCAACTCCGCCCTTTGAAGATGTACGGTCCCTCACTCCCTCGGACCGCGCCTACGTCGCCGTGGCGGCGTCAGAGGGCATTATCATTGGAGATCCCGGAGGCACCTTCAGGCCCTATGATCCGGCCAACCGGGCCGAGGCTGCCATCATGATTCATCGGATGCTGCTGGGTGAGATCTCCCGGAGTGCCGTGGATTTTGAACGACTCCTGGAGGGCACGGAGACCCATCCCGTTGCCGGCTACTGGCCCGTCGAGCTCGAAAGCAATCACTTCATACTCATTGCCGATGATGTGGGCGCCGTGTTTCCCCACGTGATCGTGGGCCTGGATGCGGCCCGGGTGACGATTCTGGACGCTACCTCGGACGTGGAGCAGGAGCTCGGCAGGTTTGCCTATGTCGATCCCGATGATCTTGCCCCCGATGTCCAGGATCGTTTCCCCATGGGCATGTACACCGTGAGTTTCGCTTTCGAGGAGCGGAGCACATCACACATACGGATCCCGGAGGAGCTGGAGGGCCCGGGAGCCGCTGTTCAGCGGATCGCCCGCGTTCACTCGGAGAGCATCGAGGAACTGCCGTCCCACTGGAGTCTGGCCGTGGCCGGCGGAGCTCGCATCTTCTGGAGCAAGACGGAGACGGTCGAGCCGCAGATCATCATGGCTTTCAGTGCAACGGACATGGTCTTCGTGGTATCCGAGGATGCTGGGCCGGGAGAGGTCCGGCTCCTTGAGCCGCAGGAGTTTTTTGACCTGCCCCCGGAGTTCTCTGCTGGAGTATACGTCCTATTCGACGACATCATGGAGTAGGTGAGAGACGGGAGGGTGGTTGATCCGGACCAACCCTCCCGTAATCGCTGGCCCGCACCATCAGAAGGACATTCCCCCAGATCAGACGAATACTTACAAAGAGGGTTTGCTCAGCAAGATGTGGCGTCGGGAGACTGCACACCCGGGGCCCGTTTTTTTCGCCGATCCCCCATTTCACCCGGGGCACCCGCCGTTGGAACATCGCGCGAAGATCAATGCGAGCAAAGACAGATCCAGGGGGTATCGATGTGACCCACACCCTACATCGCTTCAGGATGCGTCGCAAGCTGGATGAAGATTCTGCCGACTACATCGTCATGGTAATGGCCGCCCAGGGGTTCAACGACAACGGTGCCGAGGTTAAACTCAGGCAGGCCCTGGACATTCTTGCCGCGTGTGATCCTGTCAACCTGGCCGATGACAACTGGGGAGGTATCTACACCGGGGAGACCGTCGAGGGCCTGAAGGACAAGATCACAGGCACCGCCTACATCGCAGCCGTCTTCGACGATCCATGGCAACTGCGGGTGGCACTCCTCCACCTCGGTGTGGCGAATCTCGGGCTGTCCGTCGTCGTCACGGGGGAGCCCCAGGAGACCTGGCCCCTCATTCGCGGGGTGGGACTGGACATACACACGATCAACCTGTCCCTGGGTGTATGGGGCAATACCGATCGCCTTCCTCCCGGGCCGATCCTGGCCCTGACCAGCATGTGTGGACATGGACTGATCAGCCCGGCTTTTGCCCGGGATGTGGCCCGGCGGGTGGGCTCTGGCAGGTTGAGCCCACGTGAGGGGGCCCTCGAGCTGGCCTCGGTCTGCACCTGTGGGATGTTCAATTTGACGGAGGCGGAACGGCTTCTCACACGAGGGGAGGTGACCGGCGATGATTCTTGATCCTGGGTCATGCATCGGCTGTGGTGTGTGCGTCATGATCTGTCCGGCAGAGGCGATTGCCGTGACCGAGGGCGGCTCCGGTCCGGTCGCGGTGATGGACAGGGACCTGTGTTTCGAGTGCGGCCTTTGCCTGCGGGCTGCCCGGTGTCCCGGGTCTGCGCTGCACCTGGAGAGTGATCTGGGTTGGCCCCGGGAGCTGCGCAGGATACTGAGCGATCCCCTCACCCTTTGTGAAGAGACGCGAATCACCGGCCGCGGCACCGAGGAGATGAAGACGAATGATGTGACCGGGCGATTTGCGCCGGGACAGTACGGTCTCTGCGTGGACGTGGGACGTCCGATTCCCGGTGCCCGGATGAGGGATGTTGAGCGGATCACACGTACCCTGGCCGACCAGGGGGTGACCTTCGCACGGGAGAATCCGGTCACGTCGCTGATGCCGGATCCAGGCAATGGCCGTCTCACGGGAGAGGTTCTCAACGAGAGGGTGCTTTCATGTGTCGTCGAGGGTCTCATCGTGCCAGGGCAGTTGCCGACCGTCCTGTCGGCCCTGCGCCGAATCGAGGGTCGGTTAGAAGCGGCCTTTACTGTGGGCCTCATTGCCCGTGTGGAAGATGCCGGGCAGCGTCGGAATGTCCTGGCTCGTCTCGCGGATTTCGGGATGGAGCCCATCGCCAATGCGAAGACCAATGTGGGTCTTGGACGATTGAGGAGGTAGATGATATTGGATGATGAGAGACATGGGGTTGAGGATCCGGGCAGATACTCTTCGTCATGGTACGGCATTGCATCCTTTGCGCGCAGGCCCGTGGTCAGGCCCGGGGAGGACTGGGATGCCGATGCAGTGATTCTCGGGGTTCCCTATGACTAGGGTGCCGGTTTCCGTCCCGGGACCCGTTTTGGGCCCCAGGCGATCCGGGAGGCCTCGGGTAGAGTCGGGCCCCCGAGGGATGGACGGGGCTATTGGAACGTTGCAACGGGGGAGAGAATCCTCGAGGATTTCAACATGGTGGATGCGGGCGATGTGGAGGCAGT
>PXCI01000095.1 GCA_003566675.1 Clostridia bacterium | reverse complement strand
CTGCAGATGCCGAGTTATCAGACTGTGATTGACAGTCTCCTGGAACGACACAACGCTGTGCACAGAGAACAGAAGCAAGCCCGGCTTCTTCTGGTAGTCGGTGGCAGAGAAAGCGACCTCCTTCCGGAACGGCACCCAGAATGCACAGCCAGGAGTGGCGATAGAAGTGCCAGGTTTTACAGGGAGATCGCGGCCAACAGGATCAGGTTCATATCAGCACAGCTGTTATGGGCCATGGCAGCCTACTCGCTATTGGGAGGCAGGAGAATATGTTGGGATCTCCTGTTCCCTCAGGTGTTTGGAAACCCGAGCGTTCTCGGTATTCTCAGCGGCGGACGGGTTGTGAGGAGCGGCGAGCAGGCGAGCCTCGAGCCTATACCTCCTGCAGCGGTGGACCGCTCTGTGAGAGGCTTCTTCTAACTGTTTCCACGTACTCTGGGTTTATCTCGTATCCTATAGAGTGTCTCCCCAGACGGTGGGCAACCCTTACAGTGGTACCGCTCCCCAAGAAGGGGTCGAGCACTGTATCACCGACAAAAGTGTATAGCTTTATCAATCGGCGGGGCAACTCGTCCGGAAACGGAGCAGGGTGGCCCACGCTCTTTGCCCGAGCAGGCTGCATCTCCCAAATGGAGTTGACAGCCCACTCCACCCACTCCTGTCTCGTCAACCTAGACAGTTCCTTCACTTCTTTCGGAACCCGTGCCCTCTTTCCCTCTTTGCTGAACACAATGATCCACTCAAAAGGAAAAGTCGAGAAGATGTTCCCTGGGAAAGGATACGAGCCAAAAGAACTGAATCTGGCTATTTTTCTCTTATCCCAGATGTAAGTCGAATGGAGATACATGCTACCGGTACTAGCCATGAACCTCTCAAGGTCGGTGATGACCAACTTGGTCTCCCGGCGCTTAAACTTGCTCTCACTGCCAGATAGAAAGAGCGGCATTATGTTGATGCAGAGCTTGCCATCGGGACCTAGCACGCGCACGCATTCTGCCCAGACCTGGTTTAGGAAAGCCGTGTACGCAACATAGTCATCGAAGTCGCCTGCCTGGTCTGTGTGGTTACCCGATGCATTGTAGTTCTTGAGGTCGAAGTAGGGCGGACTCGTCACGACAAGATGAACCGAACCGTCGGCAACTTCCTCCATGAAGCGCGAGTCCTTGCAGTAGATTTCCGGAATAGGCGTCTCTACCATCTTGATTTGTCCCAGATAAGAATCTGCTCCTTTCTCCGTGTCTTGTTGATGCCGTCCCAGATCTTACTAGCGGTCTTGGTATATTCGCGTTCTACTATATCTACGGGGCTGTGCTTAGCCAGACGTCTGAAGAAATCCCCTCCATTTATCACCTCACCCCCGACCTTCTTGTCACCCACAACGAAGATAATCAGCGCGTCCTCTGTGGTGATCTCGGTTATAGCGTCCAGACATTCGATCATATCTTGCTCATATGTAGCGCGATGCTGTATCAGCCCCTTCTTGATTCTCTGGTAATCAGTGGCGAATACATGATGGACGATCCGCGTGTAGTACGAAGTGTAGTCAAGGCAATCGAAGTAGGGCGGACTCGTATAGACAATGTCAACTGACTTGCGAGGTAGCAGGTCACACAGTTTTCTTGCGTCGCCCAACTTGACCATCGCGTTGTTGGTCGGCAGGGGATAGCCGTGCTTCAGAATCTTGTAAAGAAAGCGATCAACGAAATTGACATAGCGCTTAGTGTCGCTAAGGACACCGGTCTGGGTGGAGCTCCATCTGTAGTGGTTGCATGCTCTCGCGGCCAAGCATATCGTGCCTAGGAAGACTGCCTTCTCATAGTCGTCGAACTCATCATAGCGCTGTCTGAGAAGCATTATCTCGGTAGCGGTCTGGGGATGAAAGTAACGCGCGACCTCCGGAGGGATTGAGCATCTGGATGTGAAGTCAACGCTACCCACGATATCACGGACATGGGATACGCTAGAGTCCGGTGAAAACGGGGCGGTCTTCCCTCTGGCGATCTGAACCGCTATTGGGTTGTTATCGACTCCGATAGCGAACTTGAGTCTACGGGCTGCCTCATAGACAATGGTGCCGGAACCACAGAACGGGTCCAGGAGCGTTGCGTCATTAGGTAGCTGGCAGACCAGATTCGCAGCATCCAGTGACGATATCTTGCCCCGATAAGGGTAGATGCCGTGGACAGAGGTCTGGTTGCTTACAGACTCCAGTGGTGTGAAGGAGAGTTGCGTTTTCATCGACGAGTTAGCCTCATCATCACACGGAGGTGAGGAGCCTCAAGCCTCATAGCAACGGCTTCTGATAAGCATCAGCCTTCCCCTCTGCCAACACCTTTAGGATCTCATTCCCCAGAAACCGATACTGCTTTCCGAGCTTGGATGCGGGGAGACCGCCGATGCGCACCAGCTTCCGCAGTGTAACCGGCGACAACTGCAGTAGCTTCGACACCTCGTGGAATGTGTAGACTCTGTTGGGTTCAATGTTCATCACATCCATGGTCAGAACGCCCCAAGATCTGGTCGGGAAGAAGAGCCCAGATAATGTTTAGCGCTACTATACGGCAGAATGCGACATTTGTCAACATCCTGTGCAGAAACTGCTAACTATTCTGTGCAGGTGCATGGGAATCGCGCGTCGTCTCAGTTGTCGATGCCGCAGATCTCGCAGAATCTCGCCCTGTCGAAGTGGGGGGCACCGCGCTCTAGCCGGCTGGCGAACTCCTCGACCATGTTCTTGTAGGTCTTCTGGGGCAGTTCGGAAGGGTAGTGCTTGAGCCTGATGCTCCAGATGGCCTCGGCGACCAGTTGATGCTGCTCCTGTGTAAACATCTCTTTCTCTCCTTCACTATAGTGGGAGGGGGCCCGGCGCCCCCTCCCGGGCGTGGTCACTTCTTGTTGGGGAAGTGCCACTTGTCGCAGGCCTGGCACTTCCAGGCGCGGCGGGTCTTGCCGTCCTGTTTGGACTGGAACTCGATCAACTCCATGCGGGACCAGTCGCCGCAGTGGGCACAGATGGGCACCTCGGATGCAAGGTCTTCGCCGGCGGGCAGGGGACGGCCTCTGGCATCCATGGGCCGGGCGCCCTTGCCGGCGGGAGTACTGAGTTGGGGCTGCACAGGTTGGACGGCCGGGACTGCTGACGGTGCCGGGGGCCATTCGCGGGGGAACTGTCCGCAGACGGTGCCGATGTCGGCGAAGATCTCATGGAGGGTGTCGGCGAAGATGTTCAAGCGGCAATCGTGCCCCTCGATGCTGACCTTGACCTCGGCGTGGTAGCGGCTACCATTGTTGGGCATTGTCGTTTCCTCCTTT
>PXCI01000329.1 GCA_003566675.1 Clostridia bacterium | reverse complement strand
TGATGCCCTTTCTTCAATGCGGTCTCGTCCCCTGCCAAGAGCCTCATCCCCTGATAATCTGCCACACCGAACTCCTTCTCAAGGGCCGCCTTGTGGATCTCTTCCACCGTCTTCCAGTCGAGACCGTACTGCTCGGCAACAGTACTCACCGGAAGATGGTTGCATAGATCGGCGATCATCCAGGCGAAACGCCGGGTCACTCTTGCACCTCCCACCTCACAGACAGCCAGATCCTGCACTGGGATCTTCCCGCACTGAGGACAACTCACTTTGCGGTACTGTACCGTCATCCGGACCGAGCGAAAGGGCCCAATTGGAATATCCCTGGCCTCCCTGGTCTGGCGCTTCCAGATCCTTGTGCCCAATGCCTGACATGTGCTGCACCTCGGCCTGAACCTGCGATCCGGCCGCACAATCACCCGAAGGTGCTCCTCCCCGTCAACCTGCGTACTCTCAACGACTTCTCGAAATTCGGGAAACACCACCCGGGAAAAGTCCGCCCCGTGCGGGCATTCGATCGAGCCCATCCATGGACGGTCCTGCCCGGCGAGCAGGAGTGGGTCCCGGCCACGCAAAAGGGGCCGGTGAAGCATGTACCAGCGGCGAGGGCACCTGGGGCCAATCTGAAGATTGAGGTTGGGTCCGCAGCCCACACACTGTCTGCGATGACTCCAGGGAGGCCCGATCACAAGAGAAACTGGCCAGCCCAGTGAGGTGACAGTGAGCTTTGCACAAGATGAGTGGGCTTCGGCGATATTCCATTCTCAAAAGAGGTGCTGAAGCCGAAACGTGCCCGCCGCATCGTTTCCCAGGGTCTGACGCCCAAGTGATACTGAAAGGAGAGCTGGTCAACAACCGACGTCCCCTGCGGGTAGATGGGTCGCGTCGATCCCCATGGTAATCGTGGGTCACCGCGACGCAGCCCATCTTCAATAGGTCCATTCTCCCGAGCGCTCCCTGACATCCACTGGACTGACCTGCAGCGACAGAACCGGACGAAACCCGACGTTGTGGTAGAACGTCCGGAGGGATCGGTGTTCGGAACCGCGGGGATGCTCCTGGCGCCCGATCTGAAGGCGCGAGGCTTCCCTGTAATAGCAGCCGCCAACATAGAGCCGATAGTCGTCGTCCGGGGGATCAATCCACTCCCAGACATTGCCGCTCATATCGTAGAGATTGAGGCCGTTGCCTCCCGGGGGCATGAGGCCAACCGATTGCGTGGTCCCGTCGGAGTTGGCACTGTACCAGGCGACGTCCATCATGGCCTCTTCGTTGGTGTAGGGGTGGGCTGAGCCGCTGGCATGGGTGCCGGGCGTCCAGAAGGTCCAGCTCCACATCGGATACCGGATGGCCCCGCGCGAGCGGTTCCGACCCTGGTAGCGGGCGGCCAGCTGCCACTCGTAGAAGGTGGGCAGGCGGAAACCCTTAACGTTCCTCCGGTCGACGGGATTGGCGCTGACGGTATCGACGGCGGCCTTGCGATCGCGAGCGTCGCGAAAGACGTCCCCGCCGTAGGTGTAGACCGGCTCAAAATCTAGGTACTCCGATAGGGCGTTGCACCAGGCGACGGCATCATGCCAGGGAATTCGCACCACGGGATGGTCCGCGTTTTCAGTGGGTTCCCTCCCAGACCTGCCCTCGTTTCCCTCGGTGCCTTTATTACGGAATTCGTACCCGTGCTCCTCCGCCCAGTTCCGGACCTCGTACCAGAGGAGGTAGGTGACCTCTGTCTCTGCAATCCAGAAGTCGTGCCCGACGGTGCCCAGATTCTCATCTTCCAGCCCAGTGGGGAAGGTGGCGGCGGGGACGTAACGCATGACCAAGTCCACGTCCTTCACGACAAAAGCGACGGCGTCTCCCGGGCGAAATGTGGGCCCGTTGAAATGTCGGTACGCCATCCATCCCGTCAGTGCCACCACGACCAGCAGCAATACAATCACCCCGATGCGCCACTTCATTGAAATCTCCTCCCTGTACTGCACATCTTCGGAACGGTCCGCAGCATCCCTGTCTGCTGGTCGGTCGCCAGGTCACGGCTCGGGTTCAGGGGACTCTGTGTAAGGCGCATGGCCCCTCCGAACGCTGCTGGCGGATCTCCTGGCACCTCTGGATCTGCGGGAGGTACCATACGGATCCACAGATCCAGCACACATTGGCCGGAACGTTCCCGCAACAGCGGGGACCTCCGGTCCGGAACACTCGAAGGCATTGCCCTACCAGGTGGAATGGCGAAAACCCTGCAACCGACTGACACCACCCCGTTCAACGTGGAACGCCGTCTCCCGGGGTTCGATCTGCTACCCTCCTCAGAAGACCGCAACCGATACGCAGCCACAAGGATCGCCGTCGCCGGTCCAATGGTCCATAGGCGTGTTTCCCTAGAACTCCCCCCGATCCTACGACCCTGTTCGTGCTGCTCGAACGTGTCATGCATCGTGTCCTGATCCCGTGTCAGAGACGGCCGAGTCTCCCGGAACAAGGAAACCTGCGCGCCGGGGCCCCACTCGTTAACCGTGGCCCGCCGTCAAAATCAAATCCCATCTCTTCTTGGGGCCAATGTCAGCCCTACGGGCATTGGAAACCGGGTAGGGTGCACCGCAGAAGTGCCCCCAGGACTATCGGCGATCTACCGGTCCCGCCAGTGACGCCCCTGTCCACACTCAGTACATCCCAGGGACCCACGGCCCATCCCCGGCGACTGCTCTTCCAGCCATTGCCCGTGCGCGAGGGATCCACGGGGTTGAGTTCGCACGTCACGACCCCTCGGCTTCATGGTAGATAGCGGGCGTTCCCCCACAGTTCGTGCAGCCCTCAAACCCCGCCTCGCAGACGGTCATCGCAGCTGAATATCCACAATCTCCCACATCGTCTTCTCTTCGCCTTCGTCAGTTCCGCCCAAATGCGTCATCTGCACGTGATCCCCCACGCTAAACCACTCCATCCACCCGTATTTCCCCTCGTAGGTGTAGCTCAGCCGCTGAACCTCCAAGGTGACCGAAGGAAAGCTCCGTTGAGCGCTCTCCAGGGTCATTTCCGGACGTTCCGTTCCCGGCGGCAGATCGGCGGTCACAACCCCCTCTAACATCATCAGGGTCATGCTGGCCAGCGTCGACATGCCCTGGATCCCGTGCATGAACGGTCCGGTCACCTCAAGGGCGGCAAATTCCAACCCCCCAAAAGCGTCCGGATCTCCCTCATCCCCGTTCTTGATGACCCGGAGGGCCTTGCCATCGTCGTTGAGCCAGATCACCCATTCTCTGTCCTCCGCCGCGGGAGGAACAGTGACGGTTTCTCCGTCAATCTCGAAAGTGGTCTCCAGGAATTTCGCGATGATCCG
>PXCI01000109.1 GCA_003566675.1 Clostridia bacterium | reverse complement strand
TTCTCGACGGCATTCCTCCAGCTCCCAGGGGTGTGCCGCAAATCGAGGTCAGCTTCGACATCGATGCCAACGGCATCGTGAACGTGTCTGCTGCGGATAAGGCCACGGGCAAGGAGCAAAAGATCACCATCAAGTCTTCGAGCGGACTCTCCGAAGAGGAGATCGAACGCATGCTTCACGAGGCTGAGGAGTACGAGGAGCAGGATCGGAAGGCGAGGGCCCTGGCGGATGCCCGTAATGAGGCCGACACAGCGGTCAGCACCGCCGAACGGACGCTGAAGAGCCTCGAGGACAAGGCAGATGCGAGCCTCATGGAAAAGGTGCGGGAGCGGATGGCTGACGTGCGCGAGGTCCTGGATGATGCAGAAGCCGAGGTTGACCGGATAAAATCCGTCACCGAAAGCCTCACTGATGCCCTGCAGGAAATGGGCGCAGCCGCCTATGAGACACCGCCTTCCGGTACTGATCCCGAGGGTTTTGAGACGGACGGAGACGACACTGTGGACGCTGATTTTGAGGTCAAGGAATGACGGTATGAACACCGAGGAGTGACCTGTTTTGCCAGATGGGAAAGACTATTACGAGATCCTCGGGGTTTCCCGGGATGCATCGGAAAAAGATATTAGGTCGGCCTATCGCAGGCTGGCCCGGAAGCACCATCCCGATGCCAACCCCGGCGACCCCGAGGCTGAGAGCCGGTTCAAGCAGATCAATGAAGCCTATCAGACCCTGAGTAACCCCGAAAAGAGAAGTGCCTACGACCAGTTCGGGAGCGCGGGGGCCCAGGGCTTTGGTGGGTTTGACCCTTCAGATTTTGGCGGGTTCGGTGATCTTGGTGACATTTTCGATGCCTTCTTTGGTGGTGGAGGTAGGGGCCAGGGGCGGGGACGAAGGCCCACCCGGGGGCGTGACATCGAGGTGGCCGTGAACCTGGATTTCTCCACGGCTGCTTTTGGAGTCGACCGCGAAGTGGAAGTTAGCCGCGCTGAAAACTGCCCGACCTGTGACGGGAGTGGGGCCAGCCCAGGAAGCAGCCCGCAGACCTGTCCCCAGTGCGAGGGTTCTGGCCGGGTGAACGCTTCTCGGAACACCCCTTTTGGTCAGTTTGTGACCAGCAGCACCTGCCCCCGGTGCCACGGACAGGGGAAGATCATCGAGGATCTGTGCCCCGAGTGCCGGGGTCGAGGCAGGACCCAGCGGAAGCGCAAGATCGAGGTGAGTATTCCCGCGGGCGTGGAGGATGGAATGCGCCTGCGGGTGTCTGGTGAGGGCGAGATGGGAGGACTGGGCGGACCCAATGGTGATCTTTACATCCGGATCCGCGTGAAGCCCCACGCAGATTTCGTCCGCCGGGGAAACGATGTGCACAGTGAGGTCACGATCAGTATGGTGGAGGCTTGCCTTGGAAGCGCGAGGGAGGTCGAGACCCTGGACGGCCCCGAGGGGATCCGGGTCAAGCCGGGTACCCAGAATGGAGACACCATGACGCTGCGGGATAAGGGCATTCCCTACGTGCAAGGGTACGGTCGCGGCAATCACGTGGTGACTTTCAGGGTGTCGATCCCGACCGACCTCTCGAACCAGGAGAAGAACATGTTGTTGGAATTTGCGTCCTCCCGGGGAGAGACCCTAGATGTGCCGGATGAGGGTTTCATCAAACGAGTGCGGAGGGCGTTTAAGGGTGCGAAGGATGGATGATTTATGGGAGGTCGCGGTTTGCATACCTGAGGAACTTGGGGACGCGGCGGTCGCATGTATTTCGGACCTGTCGCCTGCGGGATTTGAACAGCGCACCTGTGATGGCAGGTCCGTGTTCCTTTTCTATCAGCCCGTTGACGCGGACAATGAGGGGGCTCTCTTGTCCCGGACCATGGAGAGCCTGACTGCTCTGACTGGAGACGTAACGGTAGAGATCCAGCAGGTGTCGGCCCTGGACTGGGTTGATCGGGTCCAGGCGAGTATGAAGCCAGTCAGGTTGGGCCCGATCTGGGTGGTTCCGCCGTGGCACGCCGGTGAGGCTCCCGATGGCGTAGCCGAAGTGGTGATTGAGCCCGGCCTCGCCTTTGGTACCGGATACCATGAGAGTACCCGGCTGGCCCTACGGGCTGCCATTGATGTCATCCGGGGGGAAGAAATCGCAACTGCCCTGGACGTGGGGTGCGGCACAGGCGTGCTGGCGATTGCCACACTGAAATTGGGCGTTGCCACGGTCTATGCCTGCGACATTGATCCGGCGGCTGTGAGCTCTGCCCGGTGCAATGCAGACCGCAACGATGTCTCAGGACGCCTCAGGGTGGCCTGTTCTGACGCAGCTCTTCTGGATGAGGTCGCCTGGCCTTCGTCTTTTCCCCTTGTGATCGCCAACCTGACGGCCCCGATGATCCTATCACGCGCTGAAAGCCTCAAAGGCGCGACAGCACCCGGTGGGGTCTTGATTCTTTCCGGACTCTACCGCGACCTGTGTGAGAGGGTAGCCGAGATCTTTGGATCGGACGCCTGGCGGGTGGACAGGGAACTGTCCGAGGGCGACTGGAGGGCCCTTGTCTGCCGGCGTCCATCGTGATGCGATCGGGGGTAGGACGTGGGACGTAGGATCGCTTTTTTGACTCTCGGGTGCAAAGTGAATCAGTATGATGCCCAGGCCCTGCGCGAGGAGTTTTTGCGGCGGGGTTTTGAATCTGTGGGTTTCGACGAGGTTGCGGATGTGTACGTGGTCGCCAGCTGCGCCGTGACGGGCGGCGCTGCAGCCCGGTCGCGTCAGATGACCCGTCGTGCCCGCAGGATGAACGAGAAGGCCGTCGTCGTACTCGCAGGCTGCTATCCCCAGGCGGAAGCCACTCGCTCCGGGGAGAACGGGGTCGACAGACTTGAGAATCTCCCGGCAGATCTGCTGCTTGGCGTTGGACAGACAGGTGACATTGTGGAATCGGTCCTGGCATTGCTGCAGGAGGACGACGTGCCACGGAGACAGGTGGTGAATCCGTGGTCGCAGAACCCTTCAACCTACGACTCGCCTCGAGTTTCCTCCTACTCGGGACACAGTCGGGCGCTGGTCAAGATCCAGGAGGGATGTGACGAGTTTTGCGCTTACTGCCTTATTCCCTATCTGCGGGGACCTGTTCGCGGTCGACCTCCGGGCGAGATAGTGGCGGAAGTCAAGCGATTGGTGGACGGCGGTTTTCGTGAGGTCGTGTTGACGGGGATCCACCTGGGCGCCTACGAACGTTGTCCGGAGATCGACGAGACTCTCCCCGGTTTGCTGGAGCGCCTGCTGCAGATTCCGGGTCGGTGGCGCTTGCGACTCAGCTCCGTTGAACCCATGGACCTGGACGACCGGTTGTTTCAGGTGATGGCATCCAGTTCCCACATGGCCCGGCATCTGCACCTTCCATTGCAGAGTGGGACCTGTCGGACCCTCGAGCGGATGGGCCGCCGGTACACCCCTGCACAGTATTATGAGCTCGTGGACCAGGCCCGGGGGCACATGCCGGACCTGGGTGTGAGCACCGACCTCATGGTGGGGTTCCCCGGTGAAGAGGAAGAGGATCATAGGCAGACCCTGGATTTTGTCCGGAAGATCCGATTTTCCCGTATCCACGCATTCCCCTTTTCCGTGCGGCCCGGAACCCGGGCCGCACGGATGGCGGACCAGGTTCCCCCGGAGGTCATCAGGCGCCGGCGGGATGAAGTTCTTCGACTGGCCCGCGATTCAGCGGCAACGTTTCACCAGGAGCAGGTAGATCAACCTGCCGAGGTGTTGCTGGAAGACCACCGGGACGAGCACCCCTTTGACGCCGGTCCGCAGGGATGTACCAGTTACTACGGTTATACGGGCAATTATGTTCCCACGTGGGTCCTGGCCCCGGATGGGGAGTTCCGGGTGGGACAGATCCTTCGTGTGCAGGTATTGGATGCCATTCAGGAGGGATGCCTGGCGGTCCCCCTTGGCTCGAGTGGTTTCAATCCAGTTTCTGAGTAATACTATGAAAAAGAGGCAGCGAAGATGCTGGGAGGTGGCTGGGTGAACACAGATGGTAGGAAAGACCTTGCGATTCTCTTCGGAGGACTATCGGAGGAGCATGACGTCTCCTTGATGTCAGTCCGGTCGATATGGGGGGTATTGAACCGGGACCGTTACAACGTGATTCCAATTGGCATCACCCGGGGTGGCGTCTGGTACCTGGCTGAGGATCCCGAGGAATGGATGGAGGGGGGAATCCCCGACGGACCTGGACAACAGGGACGAGTCAGGCTGGATCCGGGCCCAGGTGGAGGTATGCTGGTTGGACCGCAAAACAGACGCCTGGATGTGGATGTCGTCTTTCCCGTGTTGCACGGGCCCTACGGTGAGGATGGACGGGTGCAGGGTGCCCTCGATCTCCTGGGAATCCCCTATGTTGGTAGTGGCGCAGCGGCATCGGGAGCGGCAATGGACAAGGAGATCATGAAGAATTTGTTTGTGGCCGCCGGGTTACCGGTGACGGATTTCCTCGCTTACCGCATTGATGAGATCGTCGACGATGAGCAGCGGATCATCACGGAGATGGAGAAAGAATTAGGGCTACCCTGTTTTGTCAAGCCAGCACGTCTGGGTTCGAGCGTGGGGGTCTCCCGGGTGAACCGGGCAGAAGACCTGCCCGGGGCGCTGCGAGCAGCGGCTTCACACGACGCGAAGGTGTTGGTTGAGCCCGCTGTGATCGGGGCCCGGGAACTGGAATGCAGTGTCCTGGGAAATAGGGAGCTGCGGGTGGCGGGTCCCGGCGAAATCATCTCACCGGGGTGTTTTTATGATTATGACGCTAAGTACTTCGCAGAGGACACGCAACTGGTGATCCCGGCCCAGATATCTGGGGAGGTGGCGGAGCAAACCCGGGCGATTGCCGAGCTCGCTTTCGGCGCCGTGGCCGCGAGGGGAATGGCTCGAGTCGACTTCTTCTATCAGGAAGGTGACGACCGGATTGTCCTCAATGAGATCAACACCATCCCGGGTTTCACGGCCCGGAGCATGTACCCGCGGCTGCTTGTTTCCGAGGGGCTGTCCTTTGAGGATCTCGTTGATGAGCTGATCGACCTGGCGCTGCAGAATAACCACTAACGGACAGAGGAATAGAGTCAGTATTTGTAGAAGTAAGTATTTGGAGATATAGATCGTGATCGGGGCGGAGGCTGATCATGCATGATTCAGAGACGAATGAGGCGAAGGCGGTGGCGCCGCAATGTGGCAGTGCTCATCGCTCTGGTGGTCTGTTCCGCGTTCCTTTTTTATCTTGCCGGGGATGCCCTGGCTGAAGGAGATCGACCCGCTTCGGTCTTTGTTCTGCCCGTTGAGGGGACTATGGAGGCTGGGCTGGCTTCCTTCGTGCGTCGCGGTGTGCAGCAGGCCGAGGAACAGGGGGCAGATGTACTCCTGGTGCGGATCAGTACTCTGGGCGGGACCATCGATTCCGCCCTGGACATCCGCGATTTGCTATTGGAGACGCCTCTGGATACGGTGGCCTTCATTAAGGGCAGGGCCTGGTCTGCAGGTGTGCTCGTGGCCATTGCCTGTGAACAGGTGATCATGGCCCCAGGCTCCTCCATTGGTGCAGCGGAGCCCCGCCCTGCAGAAGAGAAAATCATCTCTGCGTGGCGTGCTGAGTTGGAGGAGACAGCCATTCACCGCGGACGCGATCCCGAGCTGCTCGCAGCCATGGTTGACAGTGACATGGAAATCGAGGGAGTGGTGGAGGAGGGTAAGCTTCTCACCCTCACGGCCTCTCGTGCGATGGAACTGGGGCTCATCGACGGCATATCCTCCACCGAGATGCAGGCCCTGGCGTCCCTGGGGATTCATCCTGCCGAGATGGTGTCGATCCAGCCAACGACTCTGGAGATGTTTGCTCGCTTTGCCACCAGCCCCTTCGTGGCGCCACTGCTCTTAGCGGCAGGTTTTTTCGGGCTGCTGGTGGAGGTCGTCATGCCCGGATTCGGTGTGTTTGGGTTGCTAGGCCTTTCATCCCTGGCTGCGTACTTTGTCGGTCACATTGCGGCGGGCTACGCCGGGCTTTCCATAGCCCTCCTCTTTGTCTTTGGCATGGGCATGCTGGTCACCGAGGCGTTCATACCGGAGTTTGGTGTTTTTGGAGTGGGGGGAATGCTTGCCATGATGGCCAGCATCTACCTGGCATCTCCAACTCCTGTTGCTGCCATGCGCTCTATCCTGGTGGCCTTTGGAACCCTGGTGGCTACTGTGGTCATTCTTATCCGCATGGGGCATCGGTTTCCCCTTTGGCGTCGTCTCTTGCTGTCGGAGGCACTGACGACGGCAGGCGGATACGTGTCTCAAAGCAGTCTAAAAGAACTCGAGGGGCAGCGGGGAGTTACGATTACTCCGCTCCGGCCCGCGGGTACGGTCGAGTTTGACGGCATCAGGGCCGATGTGGTCAGTGAGGGAGGGTTCATTTCCTCCGGTGTCGTCGTGGATGTCATCAGAGTTGCTGGCAGGCGGGTCGTGGTGCGCTCTGTTGTCGATCAGAAGTGAGAGAAGGAGTTGGTTCGTATGGAAGCGTTGATTGTCACGCTGTTTATCGCTGTAGTGGGTTTGGTCCTTCTGGTGGTGATTTTCAGCTTTATCCCCCTGGGACTGTGGATCTCTGCGTTGGCCGCCGGGGTGCGCGTCAGCATAATGAGCCTGATTGGGATGCGGTTGCGGAGGGTTCCACCGGCGCGTATCCTGAATCCGTTAATCAAGGCGAACAAGGCAGGACTGGATCTGAGTGCTGACAAGCTGGAAGCTCACTACCTCGCCGGGGGTAACGTCGATAGCGTTGTGGATGCCCTGATCGCAGCCCAGAGAGCCGAGATCGAGCTCAGCTTTGAAAGGGCAGCGGCCATCGACCTGGCGGGCAGAGAGGTGCTCAAAGCGGTACAGATGTCGGTGAACCCGAAGGTGATTGAGACGCCCGTTGTGGCCGCTGTGGCCAAGGATGGAATTGAGGTCAAGGCCAGGGCGCGGGTGACGGTGCGGGCTAACATAGACCGGCTGGTCGGAGGTGCTGGTGAGGATACCATCATCGCGCGCGTCGGTGAGGGCATCGTGACCACCGTCGGTTCTGCTGCGAGTCACGAAGCAGTTCTCGAGAATCCGGACTCCATTTCTGCGACCGTGCTTCAAAAGGGGCTGGATGCGGGGACTGCCTTTGAAATCTTGTCCATCGATATCGCCGACGTGGATATTGGCCGCAACATCGGCGCGGAACTCCAGAGTGACCGGGCCGAGGCCGACAAGCGCATCGCCCAGGCGAAGGCAGAGGAACGCCGAGCCATGGCCGTCGCCCGAGAGCGTGAGATGAAGGCCAGGGTCGAGGAGATGAGGGCCAGGGTGGTCGAGGCCGAGGCCGAGATCCCCAAGGCCATAGCCGTGGCATTCCGCGAGGGTCATCTGGGGGTCATGGATTTCTATGGCCTCAGAAACCTGCAGTCTGACACTGAGATGCGGGAGTCGATCTCACGGATGTATCCGGACGAAGTGGAGGATCTCCCGAGAGACACCCGGGATCGAAGCGATGACGAATAGGGATGATCTGGAAGGAGAGATATCACTATGAATCTATTCCTCCTTCTGATAATTATCGCCGTCTGGATGTTCTTCAGCTGGATTGTTCAGGCGGTTCAGCAGGCGCAGAAGTCCGCGGATCCCACTCCGGCAAGGCCTCGACAGGTCAGAGGCAGATCTGTCCGGCCGCAACCGTCAGCGGAGCCAGGGAGCGAGGCGGTCCCGGTTGAGGAGAAGCGTGAGCCAAGGTCACAAAGAAGGCATAAACCTTCGCAACGAACGAGTAAGAGAAGGGCAGAGGCGCGTGGTGGTCTCACTGAGAAGACCAGGGAACTCAATCCAGAGAGTGTTGTCATGGGGGTGGTCATGTCAGAAGTACTGGGGCCGCCCAGGTGTTTGAAGCGGTATAGACCTCCTTCGCAGCGGGCGAAATAGAGGAGGCTTTTGCCAAAGGCGTGACCTCTGCCGGGCAGTGATGGATCTGCCCGGCAGCATCTGGGTGGTTCTGATAATAGGAAAGCGGTTACAGTTTTGTTGATTACCAGGGGTGAGGTGGAACCCCTACCACCCCCGATTCGTCCTGATGAGTGGCAGCAGGAAGAGACTGTTTCAGCTCGATGCGAGTGAACGCTATCTGCCGATTCGAGGAACGATCAAGGTATAGACCTCGTGTTGCCGTGCACGTTTTCCGAAACTATGAGTGAGGAAAGGGGAGTTGAATCAATGAACGTTGCCTTCTTCCTGACACCCAAGTCAGAAGTTGCGTGCATACCACTGGACTCTACGATGCGTGAAGCCCTCGAGACGATGAAGTATCATCAGTACACGGCGGTTCCCCTGATCGAGGAGGACGGATCCTATGTCGGGACACTGACAGAAGGAGATCTCCTGTGGGAGATCAACCGCAGGGATGTCTTTTCCATCAGAGACCTGGAGAGAATCCCTTTGAGCGAGGTGCGTCGGCATCTGCAGCATCAGGCCGTCTCCATCTACGAAGATGTGCAGTCCCTTCTGTCCCTGTCACTGGATCAGAATTTCGTCCCCGTAGTTGATGACAAGGGCGTGTTTATCGGCATTGTGACGCGGAAAACAGTCATCGAGTTCTTTGCCGCGGAGTACCTGGAGAAGCATCCCCTGGGGGGAATGTCACCCGCAGCACACAACGGAGACCGCTGATCAGATTGCAGGCCCGGTGCTGCAGTCCATGCGTGGAGCCTATCGTGGCGATGGTGGCATGACAACATGGACTGCCCAGAAGCACCTCAAAGGAGAAGGATCCGATGTTTCCTGTGAGGTGTGTGTGCGCTGGGACAAGCATCTGTCCTGCGCCACCTGTACCAGGGATCGAGAACTCACCGTGTTTCGTGACGTGGGTGGAGCCAGGGTCGGCTTCTCCCGGCATTGAGGGAGTCGCGATCCATGGCCTGCTGAAGTGTCTCTGCGAATTGTTTGTCATCCAGTGAGGTGCACGGGGTATCATCAGCCGGACGGCCAAGCCCTATGGCACGGGCCAAATGTGATACGTGGTTTGGTTCTCTTTTCGTGCGCTGAGCTAGTCCTTTGCAGGTCCATCGGGGAGGTGCTCACCCACCCCTACCTGAGGTTGCATCCATGGCAGAACGGCACGGAATTCCCGTCATTGTGGATGCTGCAGGTCAGCTCCCTCCTGTGTCCAACCTGCCCCGCTTCGTCGATGACGGAGCTGATCTCGTTGTGTTCAGTGGCGGCAAAGCCCTGGGGGGACCGCAGGGTACAGGGTTTGTGGCCGGAAGGAAGGATTTGATTGCATCGATGGCGCTGCAATCTCTGGACATGGATGTGAATGTCGAATTGTGGAAGCCATTTCCCGGCCTGATTCCGCAGGACGTGAAGATACCTCCACGTCACGGAATTGGGCGCGGCTTCAAGGTTTCGAGAGAGCAGATTGTCGGTCTGATGGTTGCCCTCGAGCTCTACACGGAAGCCTTCTGCTGCGGTGAGAGAGAGAAATGGTTGGGTTTGCTTGGGTCTGTTCAGTCCAGGATGAATAGCCCTGTTGATGTGACCACAACAATTCAGGGTCAGACGAGCGAATTCGTTGTTCCTACGCTTGAGGTTGACCTGAGCGATTCCTCTCATAGCGCCTACCAGGTGCTCCTGCAGATGCAAGGGGGAAGGCATCAACATATCTGGGCGAGCCCCCATTGCTCTCGACGAAGAGTGCACCAGAGCAATTGCCAGCAGGCCCGTAGACATCCTGGGCTCCCGTGGACAGATCTGATGTTTTTTCAATCAGTTTGTCGCGACGCTGTGGATAGGCCCTTGTTTTTGGTGTGTCCTGCTCTCACCCCCAGTACGTAAGAACGAGAGCAGGTCTAGCGGCTCAGTCGGTCCTAGCGGAGATGTTAATATTCCTTCTCGCGTACTCCTGCAGGATCTCGGGAAAGAGATCCTGGTTGGCGCCAAGTCTTTCCGGTTCCACTACCCCACGGTCGGTGATCTTACCCTTGTGGAGCAAGGAGGCAAGAATGGACCCGGTATAGCCCGTGGTTCTACCCATGCTCAGCACTCCGCGTTCCAGGTCCCGGTAGTCGATCATATCGAAGGTGCAGGTGGTTTCATCCCCGTTTGCTGAACCGGACACTCGAACCCTCATCAGGGTCATGTCTCGATCCGATTCCTCGAGCGTCAGGTAAGGAGTCAATAGTTCGGTGAGGAATCTCCTCGGGGGGATCATCGTTCCATCTATCTCCACGGGAGTGGTATCCAGAAGGCCACATGCCTTCAGGACCATGATCTTATCATAATGCCCTGGATATCTGATGGTTTTCTCAACGACCTCTTTCACACCCTTGAACAGGGGATCTTTATACATGTGGAGCAGGGTGCCCAGGCCATCGGTACAGGCAGCCTCTAGCTGTCCTATTCCCGCGAATTCCAGTTCCTCTCGTTCTGATCCTGCGTCAACACTGGTCATCTTCCCATCCCTGATGATCCTGCATCCTTCGAAAAACTGCGTCCAAACGCCATCAATGCTCCACACAGCCTTGTACTCCAGTGGTGGTTGTGGCTTCTCCGGGATTCCTCCCACATAGATGGAGACAGTGTCAACCTGGTCGAGTTTGCTTGCACCGTAGGCCGCCAGCATGTTGGTGAGGCCCGGGGCGACGCCACAGCTGGGTATTACTGTGACCTGTGTCTTCTTAGCCCTTTCGTGGAACTCTGAGAGCCTTTCATCAAACTCCCTATTCTGATACAGGCCATAATCAATGAAGTGAACTCCTGCATCTATGGTTGCCTCGAGGGGAGGTATGGAGATTGGCCAGGGTACCGAGCTAACCACGACGTCGAAGTTCTCTTCGCTTATGAACTTGGCCAGTCTATCACGGTCTGTCACATCGATCTGCTCGGTGCTGACCCTGTTGCTGTCAAGCCATGCGGACCTTGATTCAAGAGCTTCCCTGTCTTTGTCAACCAGCACTACTTCAGCGAGGGGCTCCATCTTCACCAGATCGTTAGCAGATGCGGATCCCTGTATGCCGGAGCCACCCAAAATAAGTACTTTCATGATGTCACACCACCTTCTTTCTTACAGCATCAGGGCCTTGAACACAGGATTGTGTCTTGTCGAACCCCGATCTCGAGAGTTTTGCCTGCAGCGTTTGTCTTTGATTGATGTGTTTGCACAGCAAAGCCTGGAAGCCTTAGATTACAGACCCTGTGCGACCCTGTAAATTTACCATGTCTTAGATGCACCCTATGTTCATGAGTCCAGAGTTGATTCTACAGAGTGTCACCATTATCCTGCATCTGCAGCCCACCCGTTGCCGGCGATGGCGGACGAGAAACAGATCATCACGGTGCTTGCCAGCGACCCTGGCCATATTCCCGGGAACCCGGGAATACACATGCACAGGGAGGAGGCGGCCTGATGAGAAAAGACATAGCTGATCTGTTTGATCTACCAAAGGATGTCGTCATGGATCTGCCGCGGATGACGCTGATAGGTCGCATGCAATTGGTGGTGGAGAACCATCGTGGCATCGTCTCCTTCACTTCGGATCTCCTCGTGATCGGATTCAGCTCTGGGTTGATCAGGGTCTTGGGGAAGGGCATGGAGATATCATCCATTGATCATGAGGAGATTCTCATTATGGGGGAGATCAGATCCGTGGAGTATGTCGGGGGCGGGGTGGATGATCCGTGGGGCGATCCACCGGCTGGCTAGAGGGCGAAGTGCGCGTTGAGGTTACCGGACAACGTCTTGAACAGTTCATCAACCTGGTCGTGACCGGGGGCATTGATCTTTGGAGCCTACGACGAGGCCAGGATGGCCTGACATTCTGGATGAAGGCCGAAGATTTTCGCAGGCTGCGTCCAATTGTGCGAAAGACGCGCTGCAGGGTGCACATCGTTGCAAGGCGCGGAGTGCCCTTCCACTGGAGGCAGTTCTCTCGCAGGAAATCGATGGTACTGGGAGTCATCCTGTGCGTTGCCCTCGTGATTCTTGCATCGTCCTTTGTGTGGGTTGTTGAAGTTGAAGGCCTGCAAGAGCGGGATCCGGAAGTGGTATTGGACGCTGCGATGGAACTAGGCCTGGCGCCGGGCGTCCCTATATACAGGCTCGACCTTAACCAGTCTGCCCGGGAGTTGGCAAAGAAATTGCCTTTTATCACATGGGTCGGTATCGAGCGGAGTGGGGTTCGCCTGACGATCAAGGTGCTCGAGAAGGTTGAAGAGAGGCCGGATCCCCCAGCGCTTGCTGACATCGTTGCCCGCACCGACGGAGTAGTTGAGGAGATTCGGGTTCTCGCCGGATCCCCAGTTGTCAGTGCCGGTGATGTGGTTTCGGAGGGCTCTGTCTTGATCAGCAGCAGTCCGGCGACACCTGACCGGGCTGCGATCAGTGCAAGGGGGCAGGTTTTCGCGTCTGTCTGGTATACTGCAGTTGAGCGGATTGCTCTGTCGCAGGAGGTGTCTTTGCCCACGGGCAGGGAATTTGTGTGCACCGAGGTCACCGTGGAGGACAGCGTCACGGTTCGACTCCAGGGCAGGGGAGAGATACCCTTTGATAACTACGAGAAGGTTGAGGAGAGCCGGATTTTACTCGAGCGATGGAGGAAGCCGCCCTTTCTCGTAGAAGTAAAAAGAGTATACTATAAGGAGTTGTCAACGTACGTTCGACAGCTCACAGAAGAAGAAGCACTGCAGGTAGCGTGTTCGGGTGCCAATCATCATGTGCGGCTTCAGCTTCCCCCGGGCGCAGAGGTTTTTCGGGTCAGCTGCGATATCGTCAGTCAGGGTGAAGAGTTTGTGGAGGTTAAAGCGACCGTAGTGGTGCGAGAAGACATCGGAGATGAGAGGCCTGTGTCCGAGAGGTGACAGCTCGCCAAATTACCCATAAGGGGTGTCCATAATAACAGAACAGGATGAAGTGACCCAGAGAACATTCCGTGTCGAAGACAATGAGGTGGCCGTGCAGCTCTTTGGACAGGGAGACCGCAACCTCAATTTCTTGGAGAAGCATTTCCCCGTGAAACTGGTCAGCAGGGGAAATGAAATCCTGATCAAGGGGCCATCTCACTCCGTCGAGAGCGTGAGCGGGCTCCTCGAACGCCTGCTCGCAGTGCTGCGGTCAGGCAACGACATCAACGACCAGTCTGTCCTGTATGCGATTGGACTTGCCCAGCAGGGAGATGAGGACCCCCTCGATGACATCTACTCCGATACCATTGTCTCGACGTCCCGGGGCAAAAAAATCAAGCCTAAGACCAGGGGACAGCGGGCTTACCTTAAAGCGATGCGGGACAATGCTATCGTTTTTGCCATAGGTCCTGCTGGGACAGGCAAGACCTACCTGGCTATGGCCGTGGCCACTGCTGCTCTGCGTGATGGCCAGGTCAGTCGCATCGTACTCACACGGCCTGCGGTTGAGGCCGGTGAGAGGCTTGGCTTTCTGCCGGGCGACCTGCAGGACAAGGTGGATCCCTACCTCAGGCCGTTGTACGATGCCCTATATGACATCATTGGTCCCGCCCGCTTTGAAAAGGAGATGGAACGCGGCATCATAGAAGTTGCTCCCCTCGCGTACATGAGAGGACGGACTCTCGATGATTCTTTCATCATACTTGATGAGGCCCAGAACACCACTCCCGAACAGATGAAGATGTTTCTGACTCGGCAGGGTTTTGGATCCCAGTCGGTCATCACCGGCGACATTACCCAGGTTGACCTTGAAGATAGAGAGAGCGGCTTGATTGTGATTCAGAAGATCCTCAAGGGCACCGAGGGTATCGGGTTCGCATATCTGGACGAAAGAGATGTGGTGCGTCATCCGCTGGTCACAAAGATCATCAAAGCATACGAACAGTACGAGAGGGTCCAGAAGGACTGACGCTCGCTCTAGGGGGAAGGGTAAGCCCAGGCCGCTTCGACGTATTCTTGCGGCTTGTAGGTTGCTCGTGGCCTCACCCCTGAAGCAGAATTCGCCGATGCGGCGGACTGCGTGGGCAATTCTGTTCCTACTTCTGCTGACTGCGATTTTCGTAAGCAGTGCTCTTCCCCGGGATGTAGATGTTCGCGTGGGAGACCCTTCTCCGGCGAACATCAAGGCGCCCCAGGATTTCATCGATGCCCCAGCCACCGAGCAGCTGCGCAGGCAGGCGATGGAGGATGTGCCCGACGTCTATGAACAGGATCCAGCAGTGGGAACCCAGGTGTTGAGGAGCCTTCATGAACTGTTCGAGGAGCTGCGGGAGGTTCGCGATGCATCGCGGAACGTTCTCGATGCTGAGCCCACTCCATCCGGTGAGGGTATCCCATCCGGAGAGACGGCAGGGGACAGGCTTCTAGAGCCAGCTGTTGCTGTGCAGGAGATTGTCCCCCTCCCCCTGGCGGTGGAGGAGGTGGAGGTGG
>PXCI01000209.1 GCA_003566675.1 Clostridia bacterium | reverse complement strand
CCGAGGGCGAACCGGTCTGCGAATTTGGTGACAAGGGCCCATGCTACCTCCTCGTAGCTGCGCCATTTTTCCGGCAATTCACTCACTCCCTGGCCCTCTTGGTCTTCCGTGGTTGTCATGCGGGCTGTGCACAGGATCTTCGTGGCATCAGTGGATATGGGGACTGTGCTCGCTGCGTGATGGTCCGGCAATCATCCTGTGCAGGGGACGGGGAATGAGGCCGACCCAGATCAGGCGTCGACCCCGAAAACACCTACCTGTATCGAACGACCCCGAGTTCCTCCAGGGTGGAGAACAGGGCTTCCACCGTGTCACCGAGGTCAACGCCGCTCTCCCACTCGACCAGGTCCCGGATCTCGGCCAGGGTGCGGTTCCCGTCGGCCCAGTAGACGGCGAGGGTGTAGCCCGCCTGCCGGCCGGGGTGCTTCTTCTGGATCTGTTGCCACTGTTTCTGCCTCTCGGGCGAGGCGCTGCTCAGCAGCCTGCGCAGGGATGGGGGACCGGGGTGCAGCCTCTCGGGCACGAGGTCCGGAATCTCCTTCGGTTCGTCACAGGCGCATTCCTCATCCTGTTTTTCCTCGACGCATCCCGCCTCCAGGAGAAGCTGGGCGCGCTGCTTCTCAGCGTCCAGTAGGGAATCAACCTGCGCCCGGTACAGGTCCAGCCTGTCACCCAGGTCGGCGAGGCGGTTGAGGCTTTCGAGGTCTGCCCTGCGTCTCTCGGCGAGGAAATCGAGGAGACCGAAGGCCTTATCCTCTTCGCCGGCGGCCAGGTAATCGAAGACCCGCGGGCGCGCATTCCGCAGGATGTTCGAGAAACGGTCGGCCATCTCTGCTCCCAGCCAGAGGGCTTCTTTTTCGCCGGCCGTTGCCGCGAAGAGGGCGTAGGTCGCGGTGATGGTTGCGACCCGGGCCAGCATATCCGGGTCCACCTTGTCCGGGGTGTCTTCGCTGGTGTGATAGAAGCGGTCCGGCCACTGGATGATCATGGGGCTGGGAATCCCGACGGTTGGATCGGACATGATGTAGTGGTCTGAGCCTCCGGAGAAGGGGGTCTCGGTGTGCCGGAAGGAGGCGTAGGCTCCGGTTGCGGCGAGGTTCTTCATGTCCTGGCCGGCGTAGCCCAGGATCAGGGAGGCCAGGTCACCGCTGAAGTTGGGGGTTGAGCGCGGCGGCTGCTCGGCGATCAGGCTGCCCCCGCACAGGGCCTGGTTCTCACCCACCATGTCCAGGTTCACCCCGGCCACGTACCGGCAGAGGTGTTCATCGTTATCTGCAAGGAAGGCGTACGTTCCGGTCATCTCGGGGACGAGGAGAAAACGGATGCCCCGCTTCGGACGCTCCAGCTCCCCTTCGGAGATCAGTACCTCCAGGGCCCGGGCGGCCTCCATGGCAGCGGCGACGCCCGACGCGTTGTCGTTGGCGCTGGGTTTTGGATGACAGATGTGAGCGGTGACCAGGACCTCCTCGTCACCCTGTGTTCCGGGGATGAAGGCGCTGACCACTTCCATGGTCCCCGGGTCGAAGGAGGCCTCGACCTCGGCATGAAGCTTCACCGGCTCATCTTTGGCAATGAGTTCCCTCAGGCGGGCTCCCTCCCTCGGGGTCAGGACAAAACCGGGGCAGGGCTCGTCATGGGTGTCCCACCAGAAGGAGCGGTAGCAGAGGGCGTCGGGCAGGTCCCCCTTGGGCCGCACGGGGGCGAACACGGGCATGTGGTCGGTGACGATGCCCAGGGCACCCATCTTCACCACGGCGATCCGGTACGCGGCGGAGGGATCCGAGTCGACCAGGACGAACTTCCCCCGGACGTCGATGCCCTCGTAGCCAGAGGGTTGATCGGCTTTATCAACGGCCACCACCTCTCCGGTCAGCCCTCCCGCCGGTGTGGAGCCGGAGCGTTGGATAACCGACAGGGGCTCCTCGGCGTAGTCGGCCAGTTTCTCGCGGTGTTTTTCCGGTGAGACCAGGTGCAGCACCGCCCTCTGGATGCTCCACTGCAGCGGCATGGGGGGTTGGCCCCAGATCTGGGACTTGCCGTCGACGAGGTAGGTCAGGGTCTCGGTCTCGAGGCCCATGGACTCGAGAGCACCGTGGGCGTACTCGCAGGCGTCCCGGATCCCTGGTGAGACCTGGATCCGATGGTGTCGGATCACCTCGTAAAGATAGTCCATACTGCGCTTTGGTGAGATCTCTTCCTGCAGCTTGTCGTAACGAGGTTTGAACATCGTGTCCTCCTTTACTTGGTGCAGCATTTGGATGATAATAACTTGGACAAAAGACCTCGCATACCTCTAAGCAATCGAAGGGGGATTTTTGGGTGATCCCGCTCAGTGACAACGTACCTTCGAACCGGCGGCCCTGGGTTACTTATCTGATTATCGCTCTGAATGCAGGTGTTTTCCTCTACCAGGTTTCCCTTCCTCAGCGCGAGCTCGCCCAACTCCTTGCCACCTACGCCGTGATCCCGGCGAGGATCGGTGGGCCCATGATCCTGTTTTTCCCCGGGCGCTGGCCGAGCCTTGTGCCCCTGGTGACGGCGACCTTTCTGCACGGCAGCTGGGTTCACTTCGGCGGGAACACGCTATACATGTGGATCTTCGGCGACAACGTGGAGGGGAGCATGGGGCCGGTCCGGTTCCTGTTTTTCTACCTCCTGGCCGGGGCCATTGGGAACTTCTCCCACGTCCTCGCCAACCCAAGCAGTCCCATTCCCACGATTGGGGCCAGTGGGGCCATCGCCGGGATCCTTGGAGCCTACCTCCTGATGTTTCCCCGGGCGCGGGTTCTCGCCCTGGTGCCCCTGGGACTGTTTTTCACCGTGGCGGAGATCCCGGCCGTGGTGTTTCTGCTGGTATGGTTCCTGCTGCAGATTCTCAGCGGGCTCACTGCTTTTGGGGCCCAGACCGTGGCGTGGTGGGCCCACATCGGAGGCTTTTTGGCGGGGATGCTGTTGGTGTTCTGGTTCCGCAGGACTTCCACCCCGAGGAGACGCAGGAGAAGGGAGATTGATATCTTTGACGAGGATCATGGCAATAGACCCTGGCGATAGGCGAATCGGAGTGGCCATCAGCGATCCGTCCCGGACCCTGGCCCAGCCCCTGTGCGTCCTGGAGTGGGGAACCCGAAAGGTGCCCAGCCGGGAGGCCGCGGTCGAGGAGATCGGTCGGCTCTGTTCGGAACATGATGTCCAGATCCTGGTTGTGGGGCTGCCCCGCAACATGAACGGAACCCTGGGCCCCCGGGCCGAGGATGCCCTCGCCTGGAAGGAGCTCCTCGAGGCCTCCCTTTCCTGCATCGTGGACCTGGAGGACGAGCGGTTGACCTCGAAGATAGCCGAGGGGATCCTGAT
>PXCI01000229.1 GCA_003566675.1 Clostridia bacterium | reverse complement strand
GTAATTCCGGGGCCAGTAGGACTGGGCTGTCTGTCACACCGATCGCGTGGTTGAGCTAAAAACGTCACGCATCCCCCCTCCCAGACCCCCTGAGAACAGGGTTCGAGTCCCTCCGCCTCCGTTGACACTCCGACGCCCCGGGAACCGTTGAGCTCCGGGGGCGTTTTGCGTTGTGGGGTGGACTCTCTCCCCCAAGGGGCGCCGGCTTCGCCGACGCTGGCCCGGGGGTTCATCTGCGGCGGGCCGTTGGCCCGTCCTCGATGGTCTCCAGGCCCCCGATGGGGGCCTTCCGGTTCGAGTCCCTCCGCCTCCGCTTCATTACGACACGACCTAAACAAATGCACTTCAACGACTTACGTTGAAGTGTTTTTTTATGGTATGTCATAGGGTGTGTCATTTTTCTGCCTCTTGGAGGTACCTGGCTCTCGATCTCGTTGCGTGGGAGCCCGAGGCTCTGATTGTCCCGGATCCCCAGTCCCTTGGATGCCGAGCGGATCTCTAGCCTTCCGAGGCCCCGCCCAGGACAGACGGCTGCCGGATGGCAGGGACGTCGGCCCTGACGTACCGGACCTCGGAGGGGCGCTGTGGGAAGCGCAGGCCGGCACCTCTCCGGTATCGTGTCGGCCTCCTGCGACGCCCTCGTGGTGACGGCCCGGGACGGTACGATCCTGGCCTGGAGTCCAGGAGCCGAGCGTCTCTACTGTCCAGGGACACCCAGATTTGCGCAGTTGGGGGAAATCCAGTTTTTACGCAACCTCCTCCTCACGGTGTAGTCTTGCCTCCTCCTTTCTTGGGGTGTGAGCGATCGGGCTGTTGAGCCAGGAGTCCGTCGAGTTCCCGCAGCCGGTAGCTCCGCCCGTCGATGTGGATGATGTGCACGTGGTGGAGCAAGCGGTCGAGGATGGCGTTGGTCAGGATCTCGTCGTTCCAAAAAATCTCCAGGCAGTCCCGCACGTGCTTGTTCGAGGTCAGGATGATGGATCGCTTCTCATAGCGGGCCGAAACGAGCCGGAAGAAGAGGTTCGCCTCCTCCCGATCCAGGGGCCGGAAGCCGACTTCGTCGATGACGAGCAGGGCGCTGTTCAGGTACCGCTTCGAGCGGAGCCGGCGGGGCGGCACCGCACACCGAGGGCCACGGCGAGGTGTGGCTCTTCCCGACCCCCGGCGGCCCAATGAACAGGACCTTATCCGCTTGTCGGATGAAGGCGCAGGTGGCCAGGGCATCCAACTTCCCCGGTCGGCCCGGGACTGGAAGGTCCAGTCGAAGCCCTCCAGCGCCTTGCCCTGTGGCAGCCCGCTGTCGGGACGGGAAAGTCTTGCAACAAGGGGGGTGCGGGAAGTCCTGCAACTTTTCCGGTTCGAGCTGTCTCAGAGATTGGTTGGACTCGTTGTCGGCTGGTTCGGCCCGTGGTCCGAGTGCTGGTGGGTTTCCTCGCACCCGATGCATCGAGCGGGGGTTCCGGTCCGTCTCCCACCTCTACGTCTCGTTTGTCCTCCCGAGATGCCCCGGATCGCGGTAGCTTAGTGTGTCGGGCGGCGGCCCAGCAGATGCCACGTGATCTTAATCCGTAAAGAGCCGTGGTTTCCGACCCCCCGGGGGGGATACCGGGCGCCCGGAGAGTCTCATGCGTGGCCTCCTGAGCGAATACCTGGCAAACGTCTGCCGAGGTTGAAGAAGGGCCTTCGGTGGGGGGTCTGCAGGTGTGGATCCTTTCGACCGGGAGACGCGGACATGGACAGCTTCACATTCACGTCCCACACCGCGGGCCTGCAGGTCATCCTTGCTACGATTCCCGACTTCGTGGTCATGGTCGACCGTGATGGGCGGATCCTGTACATCAACCGGGTGGAGGAAGACCGCACGATGACGTCCGTAGTGGGTACGGATGCCCGGGAGTTCATGGACCCCGATTCTAGGGAGGCGTTCGATAGCGCCCTGCGGTCCATCTGGAGTGACAGCCCTGCGGACCCCTTCGACACGGCGGTACCTATCAGTGGAGGGATGAACTGGTTTCGGAATCGTATCCTCCCCGTCCGGCAGGACGGGCGACTGGTCGCCGCGCTCCTCATCGCCCACGACATCACGGACCTGAAGGCTGCGGAGCGGGAGCGGGACCAGATGCGTCGCCTCCTCCCCGTATGCGCGTGGTGCGACCGGATCCAGGGAGAGGACGCCGAGTGGCAATCGATCGAGGTGTACCTCAAAAGGGAGCAGGGGACCGACGTGTCGCACGGACTTTGCCCGAATTGTGCCGAGGATCAGTTCGGTCCAACACCCACGGGAAACAACGGAGTCGCCTGAGAGGCCGGCCCCCCTCGGGTTCAGGCTGGAATCAGTCATGCTCGGCCTGCACTCCCGGCTGCGTCTCCACTCGTCTCAACGCCCGGACTCTTGGCCGCCCATACCGCCGGGCCAGGTGCCGAACCACCGCCTTGTAGCTGCCCGTGTGCCCGTAGTCTCGCACCAGCAGCCGGTAGACTTCCCGTGCCTGGCACGGTCTCCCTTTGCCGGTGAGCCGCCCGTCGCCCAGGCGCTCCTGGATCCCCAATCCCCCACACCGCCGCCTCGTATCTGTACAGCGCCGTGGGCTGCTCATCCCGTCCGTCCGGCTCCGGAGCCTCGGATTTCTTCAGGCGGTACCGGAGCGCCCCCTCCGTCCCACCCGGCTGCGTCGCCAGCTGTCGCACTGACGTGCCTCGGTCTTTCATCGCTCACCCCCCAAGCCGGCTTCACTGGCTTGAAACTCGTGTGGCGGCGGCTGACGGTCCCGGGACCGTCGGTGCGCTACTCATTCTGTTCAGGTCTTCTCAAGCTCCGGGCCTTGCCCATCCCCTCGACCGTGGCGAGGACCTGGTCTGCGGCGTCATGCTCCCTGGGCTGGACGACTTCTTCGGCCCTCCTCAGATTCGCAATTCCCAGCAGCACGTCCGGATCGAGGGCGACGTAGCTCGACTGACGGACGTCCTCCTCACTCATCTTCCATCCACCGAAGTAGGCGATATGGTTGGGCAGATCCGCCGTGTCAGGCCCAACGGACAGGGCCAGGTTCCCGTACCCGAGCTTCTCCATGAGATTCGCCCATGTGGATCGCAGGCGATGTGGGCCATCTCCCTTTCGGTCGGGAATGATCTCTGCGGGATCGCGCCCCACGCTACTCAGGTACTCCTTCGCGATAGCGATCGCTCGGGAAAGCCTTCCTGCCTTCAGTGTCCCCGTGGGCGATACCCAATCCGACTTAAAGAGCGTCTGGTAGGGGATCGGAGTATTTGGCTTCTTGGGAGCAGGGAAGAGCCAGATAGAGGTCACCTCGGCCCGTTCTAGGTACAGCGTCAACTCCTCGTGCACGACCTTG
>PXCI01000323.1 GCA_003566675.1 Clostridia bacterium | reverse complement strand
GCGCACCGGGGCGAAGAGGTCACGGCCGAGATCATAGACGGTCCGGCATCGGTGGTATTTGATCAGGCGGAGAATCGGTTGCATGCCCAGAAGGCCATTATGGCCCTGGTGATGTGAGGAGATGGTGATCACGGGAGCGACAGGCAGAGGATTTCGCGGTCTGACGCGTTCCCGCAAGGATGAATACCATAGGAATGCGTGAGCGGCGAGGGACGTACTGCGGCAATCCGCTCATGTGTGGGGAGGGTTAGACTTTGGAGCGCACCGTCGTAATAGCACTCGGAGGAAACGCGATACTGGGACCGGGACAGGAGGGGCACCTGGAGGAACAGCTGGCGAACGTCGCCATCACTATGAACCAGATTGCGGACGTCATCGCCGAGGGGAATCGAGTGGTTCTGACCCACGGCAACGGCCCACAGGTGGGGGCGATCCTTTTGCAGAACGACCTGGCATTGGGCCAGGTTCCCGCCATGCCCCTTGATGTGTGTGGAGCCATGAGCCAGGGGATGTTGGGCTACATGATCCAACAGGTTCTGTCCAATGCCCTGGAGGAGCGGGACATTGATCTATCGGTCGTGAGTTTGGTCACCCAGGCCACGGTTGACCCGGATGATCCGGCCTTTGATGATCCCGCCAAACCGATCGGTCGCTTCTACAGCGAAGAACATGCCCAGTCCCGTGCAGCAGAGGCCGGAGAGGCGTGGATCGAAGATGCCGGCCGAGGCTGGAGAAAGGTCGTTCCCTCTCCCGAGCCGGAGAAGATCGTGGAGGCTCAGGCCATACAGACCTTGTTGACCCAGGGCGCCGTGGTGATCTGCATGGGCGGCGGCGGCATACCCGTGATTTGCGCGGAAGGCCGGTACCGGGGAGTTGAAGCGGTGATTGACAAGGATCTTGGGGCCGAACGCCTGGCAGAGGATGTCGGTGCCGACGTGTTGTTGATACTCACAGATATCGACAATGTGATGCTCGACTACGGTACGCCTGAGGAAGAAGCCCTGACGGATGTCACACTGCAGGAGGCGGAGCGTTACCTGCAGGAGGGCCAATTTGCCGCTGGGAGCATGGCTCCGAAGGTGGAGGCCTGCCTCCGGTTTGTTCGTTGGGGGGGAGATGCGATCGTGACCTCCCTTGACCGGGCCCTTGACGCCCTGCAAGGTGAGGCGGGCACGCGGTTTGCCGCCCGAACTTAGCGAGTACCCAGTAGGATGAGCCCCACGCCCGCGAGGACCATCAGGATCTTGCCCAGGCTCATATGTTCGGCCGCAGCGTAGAGGCCGATGCTGGTGACGATGATCAGGATCATGGGCCCAACCAGCCCGAGGGCGGCGTTGATTCGCAGTGCAGCTCTGATGTCCTTGTAGTGCAGCATCGTCAGGGCTGCAGCCGCTTCAATCAAAGAAGAGAGAAAGCGCACCCCTGCCATGCCTCCCACTGTACGATCTGGCAGCATTGTGTAAAGGGTTCGCTCCTTTCCCGGGAATTCCACTGCTATACCGATATGCCCATCCTTCCCCTCACAGTACTGCCAACCGGAGCGCTTCTCGTATAGATGGGCAGGGGGAGGGATGACTGTGCTTCGGGATAACCTGCTTCTCGTCGTGCTCCTGGGCCTGAGTCTGCTGGTGGGCAACCGCCTGGTCGGTGCCGCTGCGGGCTTTCTGCTTTTGCTATCTCTTCTGCAGATGGAGATGGCCATTGGCTATTTTGCGGACCGCGCAATCGACCTGGGACTCATCCTTCTGCTGGTTGCCATTCTTGCGCCCTTTGCCAGGAGCTCCCCTGATTGGGAGGAGCTGAAGCGCCAGATGGGCAGTGGAGCGGCCCTGGCTGCGGTGCTGGGCGGGATGCTGGCCACGAGGCTCCAGGGGGGCGGTCTGACCCTATTGGAGGATCAGCCTCAGATTATCCTGGGGCTTCTGGTCGGAACGGTCCTGGGTGTGTTATTCCTTGGGGGGATCCCCGTGGGCCCTCTGACCGGGGCTGGGTTGACCATGGTCATTTTATGGCTCATCAGTCACTGCTGGACTTAGACGTTTCCCCGAGGATGTCCGGCGGGACCATCTGCTCTGGGTTGATGAACATGGCAGACAGCACCGCGGTGACAGCGGCAGCGATTCCTGTCGTCGCCAGGAGAAGGATCCTTCCCCTCGCAGCAAGGAGCCCGAAAGCCGGGGGGCCGAAGGCTACGCCAAGGAAGCGCACGGTGCCGTAGAATGCGGTGGTGAGCCCACGGGTCTCGATCGGGGCGGAACTGGTGATCAGCGTGTTCAGTGCTGGCAGGGTCAGGCCTGTTGCCAGGCCCAGAAACGCAAGGATAATCAGAGACGCCGTCGGCGAGGTGAGAAGGATTGCTGATAGCAGTCCCGCGGCGAAGAGCCCGGTGCCCCCAGCAACGGCCCAGCGCAAAAGATGCTCCATCTGGTTCTGCAGAAGGGTCCCGCTGACGTAGGCGGTGATGGCCATGACACCCACCGGGATGGCGATGATCAATCCCCGGTTAAGGGTCCCAATGTGAAAATCCACTTCCATTTCATCAGCTGCGTAACTCAGAACCCCAAAGAGAAGTAGGAGAATGATGAATCCTGCGAGCAGAGCGACCAGAAAGGAAATCGTCTTGGTCCGCAGTATTTCGGACAGCTGCCCCAGGTACTGCCCCAGGCCACCGGGTGTGTCATCGGTCGGTTCCTCCGAGACCAACAGGTGAACGCCCAGGGCGATGGGCAGGGCGAGAACTCCATAGACAAAGAAGGGCGCGTACCAGGACAGGACGGCCGCCGCCGCTCCCGCGATCGGGCTGATCACCTTTCCCACGCCGTTCCATGATTCGAGCAAGCCCAGGGCCCGGGATCGTTCTGCGTCAGCATATAGGTCAGAGGCGAGGACCATGGCGATCTGATAGGTCCCGCCTGCTCCGATTCCCTGGATGATCCGGGCAGCGAAGATGTACGGATAGGAGTCACCCAGCAACATTGCGGCCGCTCCCGCCAGGAGGCCCCCCACGCCGTAGACAACCAGGGCTGGTACCATGACCACCTTGCGGCCGTAACGGTCGGCCAGGTACCCGGCGAATAAGATAGAAACACTGGCGGGTGCCGAGAAAGCGGTGATGAGCAGTCCCACCTGGTAGAGGGACAGATCCAGGGCCTCGCGAATCTGGGGTAGTACAGGAATCAGCATGGAGTTGCCCAGTACCATGATGAACGGTACGCTGCACAGGACCCATAGTGAACGTGTGCGATTTGTTGCGTTTGTGTCTGTTCCCAAGATGCCATCCTCATCTCCGCATCCTAGTGTGTCCCCGATGATGTGCAAGATTGCATCCCCGACGGGCGCTCGTGATCATATGTTGATACAGGGTCGTGTTCCCAAAGGTCAAATCTTATCAATGGGGGGCAGTCTGATGCGTGAAATCGATTCGACTTATGCAAATAACAGGAAGGCCTGGTCCGATGTCGTTAAAATGCCCTACGAAGAGCGTTTGCAGAAGCCGAGGCAGAAGGGGCTGACAATGATCATCGACAAGGGTCTTGGCGTCAGCGCCCTGAAGGAGATGCTGATCATGTCCGGGGACTATATTGACCTGGTCAAGTTTTCGTTTGGAACCTCGGCTCTTTATCCGGAGTCCGTATTGCTCGACAAGACGAGTCTGTTGCGGGATTGGGGAATATGCGTCTGTCCGGGGGGAACCTTCTCTGAACTGGCACTCATGCAGGGACAGTATCTTGCGTATTTAGACTACGCAGAGAAGGTGGGTTTCAATGGCATAGAGATCAGCGATGGGGCGATCGAGATCTCACGTAAAAAGAAACGCAAGGCGATCGAGATGGCCGGGGATCGTGGGTTCACCGTGATCAGCGAAGTTGGTAAGAAACATCCCGCCGACAGCGTGCCGATTGAGGAACTCGCGTGGCAGATGATCGAAGATTTGCAGACCGGGGCAGACTATGTGATCCTCGAGGCGAGGGAATCGGGCCGGGGTGTTACTATATTTGATGAGTCGGGGGAGATTCAATCCGAGGGCTTACAGATTATCCTGGGCATCATCAGTGATGCTTCGAGGGATAGGATTATATGGGAGGCTCCAAGGCCCGCGCAGCAGAAGGACTTTGTCCTCGGGCTGGGCTGTAACGTGAACCTCGGGAACGTCTCGCCCGGTGAGGCCCTGGCAGTGGAGGCCCTGAGACTGGGTCTGAGGGGGGACAGTCTGCGAGAGTACTTCCGCAGTAACGGTCGAGTGCTGGTCAGGTGATTGCGCCGGAGCGCTTTTGGTGCTAAAACTGTTGGTGGAGGTGAAGACTGATGGAGGGCATCAACCTGGGGCTCAGTTCCAGCAGCCCCCCCGTGGGGGCTGCACCTATGGCAGGCATCAGTGATTTCCCCTTCCGTCTTCTGGCCCGGAATTTTGGGGCCGACTTCACCTTCACCGAGATGGTCTCGGCCCAGGGGCTTGTGCGCGACAACCCAAATACCTTTGAACTGCTCAGGGGGATTCGTCAGAATCGAGAACCCGTTGCCGTGCAGATTTTTGGCAGCGAACCCCGGGCGATGGCCGCTGCGGCGGAGATAATCCTTTCATCAATTCTGCCAGCAGCTCTCGATATTAACATGGGGTGTCCGGTGCCAAAGGTGGTCAAAAGTGGTGCAGGTGCCGCGCTGATGTGTGCTCCCGAGGTTGCAGAGAACATCGTATCTCGAGTGTCTGATGTGCTTGAGTCCCATGATCCTCGACCCCTCCTTTCGGTCAAGATGAGGTCGGGATGGAATGACAGCTCCACCAACGCTCCAGACTTTGCGGCCCGCATGGAGGAGGCCGGAGCAGGTCTTCTATCGGTACATGCCAGGACGCGGTCCATGTTCTATTCCGGCCAGGCCGATTGGGAGCTTATTGAGAAGGTGGTACGACGCGTCGGCGTTCCGGTCCTGGGAAGCGGGGATGTCTGTACGGGTCCTGATGCCCGGGACATGCTGTCGCAGACCGGATGTGCTGGCGTGATGGTTGGCCGGGCTGCGATTGGGAATCCGTGGATCTTCTGCCGGATCAGAACCTATCTTGATCGGGGCGAAGATCCGGGAGATCCTCTTCCCGGTGAGCGCCTGTGGCTTGCAAAGGAGCATGTGAAAATGGAGGCGGCGTTCCGCGGCGAACGGCGCGGAGTTGTCTTGATGCGCCGGCAGCTGCACAAATATGTGCGGGGACTTCCCGGGGCGTCGGAGCTCCGCGATCAGCTGAACCGCTTCGAGTCTGCCCGTGAGGTGGAGCTACTGTTGGCCGAGTATGCGCGTCGGCAGGGCTTTCACCAGGAGGGACCCAACTTCGATTTTGCACGAGTTCATGATCCGCGGCAGGGATGTCGCCGCTTCAGCACGAATTAAACTGGGTGCCAGCGGCTTGTGAATTTATTGGCGGCCTTGCTAGAATGTGAGCACAAAACATGAAGGGGGACGGGGGCTTTAATCGTGAAGCGCGTGGTGAGTGTTAGTCTCGGATCTTCGGGGAGGGATCACCGGGTCGAGGTGAATCTCCTGGGGGAGGCTTTCTCCATTGAACGACTTGGAACCGATGGAGACCTGGACCGGGCGGTGCAGATGATCAAATCTCTCGATGGTGAAGTAGCGGCAATTGGCCTTGGAGGCGTGGATCTATATCTGGTTGCGGGCAAGAGACGATACATGCTCAGGGATGCCAGTATCATGGCCAGGGCTGCATCGGTGACCCCCGTGGTGGACGGGACGGGCCTGAAGAATACCCTGGAGCGCAGAACGATCAAGTACCTCCATGACCATAAGATTCTGGAGTTTGACGGTACCCGCGCTCTCATGGTGTCGGCCCTGGACCGATTTGGGATGGCTGAAGCGCTGCAGGAGTTGGGGGCGAAACTTGTCCTCGGCGACCTGGTCTTCGGACTGGGTATTCCTATCCCCATTCGCTCACTGTCAATGCTGGGTGTGGTCATCCGGGTGCTCGCTCCTGTGATCTGCCGTCTTCCGATGAGTATGCTCTATCCAACGGGCAAGAAACAGGAACAGATCACGCCGAAGTATGGACGTTTATACCGTGATGCCGATATCATTGGCGGAGATCTGCATTTCATCCGCCGATACATGCCCGATGATCTATCTGGTAAGGTGATTATCAGCAATACGGTTACGAGGGATAATGTTGAGGAGTTCCGGCAGAGGGGAGTGCGCCTGCTGATTACCACGACGCCAGAGTTTGAGGGTCGCTCCTTTGGCACCAATGTTCTCGAGGGGGTGCTTGTGGCACTTCTGGGGCGTGAACCTGATGAAGTGGGCGGCAGCGAGTATGAACAGCTCCTGGATGATATGAAGCTGGAGCCCCGTGTGGAGTATCTGAACAGTCCGTAAAGAGAAGAGGTCAAACGACGTATGGGTCAGTTCGCCTTTATTGTGCATCCGATGCAGATTCAGCAAGTGAGCAGGCGCTATCCCTTTCTCAGGTTCTTTCCTCCGGCAGTGCTGGAGGGTATCTTGCGTCTTGCGCCCCCCTTTACAACGTCCCATGTTACCGGGATTCGATCGGAACATGGTGAGGCCGAGGGCCACTTCATCGTGTGCCCCCTGACGTCCCGCCAGATCTTGACGTTGGATGAGGATTACGTCATCTCCAGGATCATCGCTACCGGCCGCGCGGCAGAGAAGCTGGGAGCCCAGATTGTGGGCCTTGGGGCCCTGACGGCGGTGGTCGGAGAGGCAGGACACAGGGTGGCCGAGGCGCTGGACATCCCTGTGACAACGGGGAACAGCTATACGGTGGCGACAGCCATTGAGGGGATGCGTCTAGCTATAGACTTTATGGAATACGACATTAATGAGATTGAATTGGCCGTGCTTGGTGCCACGGGGTCCATTGGACAGATCTGCGCCGAGATTATGGCTCGGGACGTGCGTCATCTGACGCTTCTAGGCAGGGACCTGGTTCGGCTGCAGGCTCTTCGCGACCGGATCCTTCGATCCACAGGAGTTTCAGCCCGAGTCTCCACCGATTCGAGGGCAGTTTTGCCGTCCTGCGACGCTTTGATCTCCGCCTCGAATTCTGCAGATGCGATTGTGAAGCCCGAGGATCTGAAGCCGGGAGCTGTGGTTTGCGACGTGGCTCGACCGAGGGATGTATCGAAACAGGTTGCCGAGGCCAGGGATGATGTTCTCGTGATTGAGGGCGGTGTGGTTTCGGCACCGGGAGATGTCGATTTTGGGTTTGACTTTGGTGTTCCTGCCGGTAGCTGTATGGCCTGCATGGCAGAGACGATTGTTCTGGCCATGGAGGGCTGCTTCGAGAGCTACACCCTGGGGCGCAATCTCACCGTGCGCCAGATTGAGCAGATTGACAAGATGGCTAAAAGGCATGGTTTCGCATTGTCCGGATTTCGTGCCTTTGAGCGTGAGATTCCCGAGGAGGAACTACACAAGATCAGGGAACGGGCGACCCAGCGACGAACGGAGCTGAGGGTCTCCCAGGGTAGAGCGAATTCCCACGTGTGAACTTGAGAGTGTGCTTTGGCCGGCACTGAACGATGCGCTAGTCAGATTTATGGAGGTGTCAGAGGCTGTGGTGGACGAAGAGATCCTGTTGTCACTGCAGGAATATGAAAAACTGGTGGCGGAACTTAACTACCTCAAAGGTGATCGGCGCCGGGAAGTGGCGGAGAAGATCCGGAGGGCGAGAACCTTTGGTGATCTGGCGGAAAATGCAGAGTACGATGCGGCCAAGGAGGAACAGGCCCACCTGGAACACCGGATCGCCCAGCGCAGGAGCCTGCTGCGGCGCGCAAGGGTGTTGCAGCCAGAGGATATCGATACCCGGTGCGTGAACGTGGGTTCCCGGGTTACGATCGTTGATGATAACGACGGCAACGAGTACACTTATCTCATTGTTGGGGCGCTGGACGCGGATCCACGCAGGAACCGGATTTCCTACCGTTCTCCCGTGGGAAAGGCGCTGTATGGAAAGAAGGTTGGAGAGACGGCGGGAGTACGTCTCCCTGCGGGCATCGTCCAGTATACGATTAAAGACATACAGTGGGTCGGTGGTTCTGCATCCGACGAAGATTGAAGGGTTGGGATCCTGTTGACTGTGGATGATACGGGCGGGCTGATTGCGGCAAGGCACCAGAAACTTAAGGATCTGCGAGATGCGGGGATCGATCCGTACGGGCGGAAGTTCCGGACCACCCACAACACGGCCGAGCTGTGTGACGGTGTCGATGTTTTGGAGGGTGAGATCTCGGTGGCCGGGCGCATCATGGCGATCCGATCCCACGGTAAGATCACCTTCATGGACATCGTTGACCGGAGTGGGAGCATACAGCTGTATTTCAAATTGAACGAGGTTGGCGACGAGCGTTACAAGATTCTCAACTTGCTCGATCTTGGCGACATTCTGGGCGTCCGGGGCGAGGTTTTCCGCACACGCACCGAGGAGCCGACGGTCCGGGTCGAGACCTTCGAGATCCTGAGCAAATCCCTACGACCCCTGCCGGAGAAGTGGCACGGACTGACGGATGTGGACCTGCGGTACCGGCATCGCTATCTTGACCTGACGGTGAACCCCGAGTCCAGGGATATTTTTGTGACCCGGAGCCGCATTCTCTCCGAGATGCGAAGGTTCCTCGATGACCGGGGCTATCTTGAGGTGGAGACACCGATGATGACCACCGTTGCCGGAGGTGCGATGGCCAGGCCCTTTATGACTCACCACAATGCCCTTGATTTGACCCTGTATCTTCGCATTGCCACCGAGCTTCATCTCAAGAGGCTTTTGACGGGTGGGCTCGAGAGGGTCTACGAAATAGGTCGGGTCTTCAGAAACGAGGGTATGTCTCCGAGACATAACCCGGAATATACCCTCCTTGAGTTGTACCAAGCTTACGGCGACTACGAGGATATGATGGATCTTACCGAGTCCATGGTGTGCCACGTGGCGGACGAGGTGCTTGGTACCCGTGAGGTTGTATATGATGGTCAGATCATCGATCTGTCTCCACCATGGCGGAGACTCAGCCTGGTCGAGGCCCTGGAGGATGAGGGAGTCGATGTACGGAAGTGGAAGGGACGCGAGGACGCCCTTGCTGATGCCCGTCGGCTGGGCGTGCAGGTTGATCCAAACTCGACCCCGGGTAAGGTGATGGATGAACTGGTGGATGAGTGTATATCATCCCGCCTGGTGCAGCCTACGTTTCTTGTCGATCATCCTGTGGACATCTCGCCGCTGGCGAAACGGAAGCCTGATGACCCGGACTTCACCTGTCGGTTTGAACCGATCATTGCGAAAATGGAGATGGGCAACGCCTTTAGCGAACTCAACGACCCCCGGGAGCAGAGGGAGCGATTCGAGGAGCAGCTGCGGCAGCGGAGCCGCGGAGACGACGAGGCCCACGTGATGGATGAGGACTTCCTCCTCTCCCTGGAGTACGGGATGCCGCCTGCGGGAGGACTGGGGATCGGTGTGGATCGGCTGGTGATGCTTCTGACCGGCGCGAAGTCCATCAGGGACGTGATCCTGTTTCCCCTGATGAGACCCAGGGATGGGGGCGACGAGGCTCCGGATCTGGGCTAAGATGGCCGCTTGACAGGCACCATGTTAGCAGATACAATGACACTCGTTGTTGATGAGTTGCTCGCTACTCGAGCCCGAAACATAAAGCAAAACAAGGCTTGACAGGGTAGCACTCGCGAAGTACAATAAGTGTCCGATGAACGAACTTCGGTCTTTGACAAGTGAACAGTGTTCTGATGAGGGAAGTTCCAGGCGGAACTTTAAGGATTACGGTAGCAGGGGAGCTAGGATTGTTCACGGTGCAGTCTTTCGGGATTGCATGAAGATACAAGTGGAGAGTTTGATCCTGGCTCAGGACGAACGCTGGCGGCGTGCTTGATACATGCAAGTCGAGCGGGGTATGTATAGATCTTCGGATTTGTATATACCTAGCGGCGGACGGGTGAGTAACACGTGGGTAACCTGCCCATCAATGGGGGATAACACTGGGAAACTGGTGCTAATACCGCATATTGTCGATATATCTGCGGGTGTATCGATGAAAGGCTTCGGTCGTTGATGGATGGGCTCGCGTCCCATTAGTTAGTTGGTGAGGTAATGGCTCACCAAGACGGCGATGGGTAGCCGGTTTGAGAGGATGGCCGGTCACACTGGGACTGAGACACGGCCCAGACTCCTACGGGAGGCAGCAGTACGGAATTTTGCACAATGGGCGAAAGCCTGATGCAGCGACGCCGCGTGGGCGATGAAGGCCTTTGGGTCGTAAAGCCCTGTCAGTGGGGACGAATAATGACGGTACCCGTTGAGGAAGCCCCGGCTAACTACGTGCCAGCAGCCGCGGTAACACGTAGGGGGCGAGCGTTGTCCGGAATTACTGGGCGTAAAGAGCGCGTAGGCGGGCTGTCAAGTCAGATGTGAAATCCCCCGGCTCAACCGGGGAACTGCATTTGAAACTGTCAGTCTTGAGTACAGAAGAGGAGAGTGGAATTCCCGGTGGAGCGGTGAAATGCGTAGAGATCGGGAGGAACACCAGTGGCGAAGGCGGCTCTCTGGTCTGTAACTGACGCTGAGGCGCGAAAGCTAGGGGAGCAAACAGGATTAGATACCCTGGTAGTCCTAGCCGTAAACGATGGGCACTAGGTGTGGGAGGTATCGACCCCTTCCGTGCCGGAGTTAACGCATTAAGTGCCCCGCCTGGGGAGTACGGTCGCAAGGCTGAAACTCAAAGGAATTGACGGGGGCCCGCACAAGCGGTGGAGCATGTGGTTTAATTCGAGGCTACGCGAAGAACCTTACCTGGGCTTGACATCCCCTGATCGTCGATGAAAGTCGATTTTCCCTGCGGGGACAGGGAGACAGGTGCTGCATGGTTGTCGTCAGCTCGTGTCGTGAGATGTTGGGTTAAGTCCCGCAACGAGCGCAACCCTTGCTCTGTGTTGCCAGCATTAAGTTGGGGACTCACAGGGGACTGCCGGAGATAATCCGGAGGAAGGCGGGGATGACGTCTAATCATCATGGCCTTTATGTCCAGGGCTACACACGTGCTACAATGGCCGGTACAATGGGCAGCCACATCGCGAGATGGAGCGAATCCTAAAAACCGGTCTCAGTTCGGATTGCAGGCTGCAACTCGCCTGCATGAAGCTGGAATCGCTAGTAATCGCGGATCAGAACGCCGCGGTGAATACGTTCCCGGGCCTTGTACACACCGCCCGTCACGTGATGGAAGCTGGCAACACCCGAAGCCAGTGGCTCAACCCGCAAGGGAGAGAGCTGTCGAAGGTGGGGCTGGTAACTGGGACGAAGTCGTAACAAGGTAGCCGTAGCGGAAGCTGCGGCTGGATCACCTCCTTTCTAAGGAGTCCGAGTAGCATACTCCAGGTCGATCTTTCCCTCCGGGGAAAGACCATTTTCAACTGTAATACTCCCCATCTACCGCCCGAAAGGGACACTGTTCGCTTGCCGAAGACCGAGGGCACACTGTTTTGTGTTTCCCGGTGGAAAGTAGATTCGGGCATATAGCTCAGTTGGTTAGAGCGCACGCCTGATAAGCGTGAGGTCGGTAGTTCGAATCTACCTATGCCCACAGGTCGGGGATGTAGCTCAGCTGGGAGAGCGCCTGCCTTGCACGCAGGAGGTCGGCGGTTCGAATCCGCTCGTCTCCACAAGTTTCAACCGAACCTTGAAAAGTGCATAGTGAGAAGTCGAGGTAAACCGGTAGTATCGACTTTGCTTATTGCACGTATTGTGCTGGTGATGCTGTCAGTTGAAGTCACTGGTGCGAGGGTGCACGGGTAGGGTCAAGTTAGTAAGGGCACACGGTGGATGCCTTGGTGTTCAGGGCCGATGAAGGACGTGGCAGGCTGCGATAAGCCGTGGGGAGCTGCGAGCAGGTGTTGATCCACGGATTTCCGAATGGGGAAACCCGGCGGGGGTAATGCCTCGTCATCTGACGGTGAACACATAGCCGTCAAGAGGGTAAGCGAGGGAATTGAACCATCTTAGTACCTCGAGGAGAAGAAATCAATTGAGATTCCCCAAGTAGCGGCGAGCGAACGGGGAACAGCCCAAACCGGGTTAGTGTTAGTAGTCTGCAGGCGCTGCTAGCCTGGGGTTGAGGACATCATATACGCTGTCTGCAGATGGCGTTGCATACTGTTGCGAGGTTAGGAGAATGGGACTGGAAAGCCCAGCCATAGAGGGTGAAAGCCCCGTATTCGGTTAAGCAGCAGATGCATTGGTGATCCAGAGTACCACGGGGCACGTGAAATCCTGTGGGAAGCAGGGAGGGCCACCTTCCAAGGCTAAACACCCTGAACGACCGATAGTGAACGAGTACCGTGAGGGAAAGGTGAAAAGAACCGCGGGAGCGGAGTGAAATAGAACCTGAAACCGTGTGCTTACAAGCCGTCGGAGTCCCGTGAGGGATGACGGCGTGCCTTTTGGAGAATGAGCCGGCGAGTTATGGTGGGCAGCAAGGTTAAGGGCCGTTCGGTCCGGAGCCGTAGCGAAAGCGAGTCCTAACAGGGCGATTGAGTTGTCTGCTGTAGACCCGAAACCGGGTGATCTACCCATGGCCAGGGTGAAGCGAGGGTAAGACCTCGTGAAGGCCCGAACCTCTCAACGGTGAAAAGTTGTAGGATGAGCTGTGGGTAGGGGTGAAATGCTAATCGAACCCGGCAATAGCTGGTTCTCCCCGAAATAGCTTTAGGGCTAGCCTCACGTAAGAGCTGGTGGAGGTAGAGCACTGATTGGGCAAGGGGCCCACCAAGGTTACCAACCCCATTCAAACTCCGAATGCCATCAGTGAAGCGCGTGGGAGTCAGACTGCGGGGGATAAGCTTCGTGGTCAAGAGGGAAACAGCCCAGACCGTCAAGTAAGGTCCCTAAGTGCGGACTAAGTGGGAAAGGATGTCACGGTGTACAGACAGCCAGGATGTTGGCTTAGAAGCAGCCATTCATTTAAAGAGTGCGTAATAGCTCACTGGTCGAGTGCTGTGGCGCCGAAAATCCAACGGGGCTAAAGTCCGCCACCGAACTTACGGATTCGCTTTTCGAAGCGGATGGTAGGGGAGCATTCCCTGTGCGCAGAAGTTGTGCTGCGAGGCATGGTGGAGCGCAGGGAAGAGAGAATGCCGGCATGAGTAACGAGAGAGCGGTGAGAATCCGCTCCGCCGAAAGCCTAAGGTTTCCTGAGGAAGGCTCGTCCTCTCAGGGTAAGTCGGGACCTAAGCCGAGGCCGAAAGGCGTAGGCGATGGACAACAGGTGGAGATTCCTGTACCACCACGGAATCGTTTGAGTGATGGGGTGACGCAGAAGGGTAGGCACAGCGGGCAGTTGGAGGTCCGTCCAAGCGGATAGGGTGATGCTGGAGGCAAATCCCCGGCATCGATAAGCCTGAGCCGTGATGGGGAGCGAAGTTTAGTAGCGAACTGGCCGATCCCACACTGCCGAGAAAAGCCTCTAGCGAGATTCCTGGTGCCCGTACCGCAAACCGACACAGGTAGGCAGGGAGAGAATCCCAAGGCGAGCGGGATAACCCTTGTTAAGGAACTCGGCAAATTGACCCCGTAACTTCGGGAGAAGGGGTGCCCGGGTCTGTGACCACCTTCGCGGTGGAAGCGGATCTGGGTCGCAGAGAACAGGCCCAAGCGACTGTTTACCAAAAACACAGGTCCCTGCGAAATCGTAAGATGAAGTATAGGGGCTGACGCCTGCCCGGTGCTGGAAGGTTAAGGGGAAGAGTTAGTCTTCGGGCGAAGCTCTGAACCAAAGCCCCAGTAAACGGCGGCCGTAACTATAACGGTCCTAAGGTAGCGAAATTCCTTGTCGGGTAAGTTCCGACCCGCACGAATGGCGTAACGACTTGGGCGCTGTCTCAACAAGGGACCCGGTGAAATTGCAGGACCGGTAAAGATGCCGGTTACCCGCGACTGGACGGAAAGACCCCGTGGAGCTTTACTGCAACTTGGCATTGGAGTTTGGTCTATCATGTACAGGATAGGTGGGAGGCTGGGACGCCGGGACGCTAGTTTCGGCTGAGCCGCTGGTGGAATACCACCCTTGATATGCGGAACTTCTAACCTTCACCGTCATCCGGTGCGGGAACAGTGTCTGGTAGGCAGTTTGACTGGGGCGGTCGCCTCCCAAAAGGTAACGGAGGCGCCCAAAGGTTCCCTCAGCACGGTCGGAAATCGTGCGCAGAGTGTAAAGGCACAAGGGAGCTTGACTGCGAGAGGGACACCTCGAGCAGGTGGGAAACCAGGGCTTAGTGATCCTGCGGTCCTGAGTGGCAGGGCCGTCGCTTAACGGATAAAAGTTACCCCGGGGATAACAGGCTTATCTCCCCCAAGAGTTCATATCGACGGGGAGGCTTGGCACCTCGATGTCGGCTCATCGCATCCTGGGGCTGGAGCAGGTCCCAAGGGTATGGCTGTTCGCCATTTAAAGCGGTACGTGAGCTGGGTTCAGAACGTCGCGAGACAGTTCGGTCCCTATCTGC
>PXCI01000355.1 GCA_003566675.1 Clostridia bacterium | reverse complement strand
TAGCCCTCATCAGAAACCCGACTGTCGATGGGAAATACCGTCGTTCCCGTTGCGGCCTGCTCGATGAGATCCAGTGCGCCGTCGAGCTCCATTTCTCCCAGCATGAAGCCGTCCAGGGTCACGCCTGGTGCCACTCGTTGAACCTGGTCCGGGTGGCTGCCTTCCGAACAGCCGACTAGCAGGATTGCGGCCAGGGCGATCCATCCACTGACTGAGGACATGACGATCCTACGCCACAAGGTGAAACCTCCCGTCGCGAGAGATATATATGCGAAAACCAGTGAGGTTAGTCATGATTGCAGATTGGCGGATACATGTGAATCAGAATCGTGAAATAGCTAACTTAATTTAAGTAAATAGCTTGACATTATAATAATATGATGATTATTATTAAGGTACGGTATTAAGAATGTGCAATTAGGACTCATTGGAGGGTCGAAATGGGTGACTTCAGTAGACGGCAGGCATCTATGGGAGTGCAGGTTCTTGATTGTGATGCGAGGGAGATCGAGTCTCCGACGACGATTGTGCCGACAGACGTCAGTCCGAGGCTCAGGCCAACCCGTTGGCTGCGTTTGAGAATCGTGGACGAGGGCGAAAAGGTTATTTCGATCAAATTGCCCTGGATTATCTGCTCTGGTGCGCTGGGTCTGACCGGATGGCTCGTGCGATGTGTGCCGAGGGCGGTGGAGGTCATCGAAGAGGAAATCCCGGGTGGCGCTGAATCCGTTGACGCGGTGCTACGGGCAATCCGGCAGGTGCCAGCTGGGACCAGGATTGAGGTCCAGGATGATACGAGCTACGTCTTGATTGAGTGTCGTTAAACAGAAAGGAGCATCATGATGAACCGAGATACCAGCCGTAGCGATGAGAGAATGAAGATTCTTTCCATGGTGGAGGACGGTACGATTACCGCAGACGAGGCGGCAAAGATGCTGACTGCCCTGGAAGAAGTGGAGTTGGAAGTGGCTCCGGTATCCAAGGGGCCTTCTCCCAAGTGGATCCATATACAGGTCCTCGATGAGAAGGATAAGGTGGACATTCGTCTTCCCTTTGGGCTGCTCCGGATCGCTGAAAGCTTCATTCCCACCCAGGCCCGCGAAGAAATGAGCAAGAACGGCATCAATCTCAATGAACTGACGAAAATGATGGAAAGCAGCGGTCATGGAAAGCTGGTGGAGGTGCAGGAAGAGGGAGGAGCATACGTAGCTATTACGCTGGAGTGAGCAAACGACTTGGAATAGATATATCCGGAGGGCCTCCTTCATCGAGGCCCTTTCTTGTGGCGTTTTGTGGGGTCGGCCGTTTACATAGCCGCTTTGACAGAGGGGGAATACTACGCTTGATGGCCCGATATCTTCGATGTGCAAAGGAGGTAAAGCATGAACGAAAGGATCAAGTGCTCGGTTGATAGTTGCCATTACTGGAGTGATGGAAATCGCTGTGAAGCAGATACGATCATGGTCGCAGCCGATGCCCCAGCTGAGGGAGGCAGGCGCCTCGAGGCGGGTGCCAGCCCCGGCGGTGCAACGGCTCGGAGTTCTTCCCAGACCCAGTGTGACACCTTCCGGCCGAGATAGGTTGCTGAAGACGGCAATGACAACCTCCAGATGTCGGTCCCTGGGATGACCAGGTGCGAATCTTCACACCTGCAGCTCCGGGTCAAGTTGAGCTGTGCTTGTCGGAGCTGCGGGTTCTCCTTGGCCTTCAGGTATTCGCCAGACGGCGCTGACGTGTCCTACGAGTCCAGCGATTCATGCGTGTTCAGTTCCCTTTCTTGATGGTCTCTACCGATATCATTTTCTTGCTCCGCCCGAGTTCGAATGTGCCGTGAGCCGTGAGATCATCCCACCCTCAGCAGTGCAGGGTTTTGCCCTCCTTTGAGGAATTGACCCATAGAGGTTGATTGAGAAGGGAGGAATCGTAGTGTCTGGTGAAAATGTGATTATGCAGGTGATCGACGAAAACAGGGAGGATCTAATTGATCTGAGTGATCGGGTCTGGGAATATGCCGAGGTGGGCCTTCAGGAGCATCGGTCGGCAGAGGATCAGGCCCGGTTTCTCGAGGAGGCAGGATTCGAGATTGACATGGGTGTGGCGGGGATGCCAACCGCGTTCGTCGCCAGCTATGGGTCGGGGAAGCCGGTCATCGGCCTGATGGGAGAGTACGACGCCCTGCCCGGAACATCTCAGAAGCTTGTTCCCGATCAAGATCCCCTGGTGAAGGACGGCGCTGGCCATTCCTGCGGCCACAACCTTCTTGGAGTTGCATCTCTGGCTGGAGCCCTGGCGATGGCGAGAGCGCTGGATGAGACCGGGGCAGAGGGAACCGTCCGGTATTATGGATGCCCGGCCGAAGAGACGCTGGTGGGCAAGGTATTCATGGTCAAGGAGGGGTTGTTCGACGACGTGGATGCGTCCTTGTGCTGGCACCCCTCGGGGCTAACGACCGTGGGGCTCGGCAGCTCATCGGCGATGAACTCGGTCAAGTTCCGGTTTTTTGGCCGTTCTTCCCACGCTGCAGGGGCTCCCGAGATGGGTCGAAGCGCCCTTGATGCGGTGGAGCTGATGAACATTGGGGCCAACTACCTTCGCGAACATGTCATTGAGCAGGCGCGGATCCACTATGTGATAACCAACGGCGGGGGAGAGCCCAACGTGGTTCCGCCTGAGGCTGAGGTCTGGTACTACGTGCGGGCACCCGAACGTCGCGAGGTAGAGGAGATCTACCAGCGGCTCCTGAAGATCGCCGAGGGCGCAACCCTGATGACGGAGACGACGATGGAACTGGAGTTTCTGTCGGGCTGCTACAACACGCTCATGAACAGGCCTATTGCAGAGATGATCTGGAACAACATGGAGAAAGTGGGTCCTGCCGAGTTTTCGGAAGAGGATGAGACATTCGCCCGCGCCATGGCAGAGAACTTCTCTGCAGAACAGCGGGATCGAGTCATACGCCGCGTCCGGGAGGAGCATGGCGTGGATCTTGGTGATGACTACCTGCATGAGGGGCTTCTACCTCCGGTTGAACCGAAGGGGCGGAGTGGTGGAGGATCGACCGACGTTGCCGATGTTAGCTGGGTGACCCCGACGGCCCAGTTTTCGACGGCATGCAGTCCCCTTGGTGCCACGGGGCACTCCTGGCAGGTGACTGCAGCCTCCGGCATGGGGATCGGGCACACCGGGATGCTGCAGGCTGCCAAGATCCTGGGGTTGACGGGCTGGCAACTTCTGACGGATCCAGACGTGTTGAAGAAGGCCCAGGAGGCATTCGAGGAAGACACCAGGGAAGAGAAGTATGTCTCACCCATCCCGGACGGTACGCCGCCTCCGCTACACCAGCTGCCTGGTCATTGAGAATGAGATTCGGGCGGGGCTTCATG
>PXCI01000231.1 GCA_003566675.1 Clostridia bacterium | reverse complement strand
TGCAGCGTACCATTGCGGATCTCCTCGATCTGTCCCGCCTGGAGAGAGGACAGGTTCAGAGGGAGCTCCGTCGGTGCGATCTGGAGGAGGTCCTGGACGAGGTCATCGAGATGCAACGGGTCCCCGCATTCAATCGAGCCATTGATGTGCGGCTGCGGATCGCGGGCTCGTCGGTTGTCACCGCTGATCGACGAGAGCTGAACGAGATATTTCTCAATATCCTGTCAAACGCCATCAAGTACAACAGAAACGGTGGCCGGGTTGAGATCGATGCCCGGTCCAGCGGGGATTGGGCCTGTGTGACCGTGACAGACACCGGGATTGGCGTAGAACCGGAACACGTCGGGGAACTGTTCGAGGAATTTTACCGCGTACGAAACGAGGAGACGGCTCACATCGGCGGTACAGGCCTGGGGCTGTCGATCGTCAGGTCCCTGGTAGAGGTGTATCGTGGGCGCGTCACCGTTGACAGCGAACCCGGTAAGGGCACGGCCGTCACCGTTGAACTTCCCCTTGCGAAGGCAGATCACGCCAGACGTTCCTCGTAGGTTTCTGTATTGCCTCGTTTGATAGCTAAGTATTTTCCAAAGAGATGGCGCACAATGCTCGCGCACTCCGCAGCTTACGTTCTCGAGAAGATCCCGGTGAGACCTATCCTGGTGTTCAACCTGGATAGCTCAGATGGTTTCGTGCGTTGGCCGGTTCTTCACCGGTACATCCCCAGCGACTTCTCCCTGAGGTTTTGCCTTTCAGAACGAATCGCGTGGAGGGTGATGACTCGCGAGTGAAGAAATAAGGTATGCAGTACCATGCGGAAGTCTAGGGGGGATTGGGCATGAGCGAAAAGAGAACGGCCATTGTGACCGGTGCGGCCAAGGGTATAGGAAAGGCAGTCGTAGGCAAGCTGCTGTCCCGGGGGCACACGGTGGCAGGTTTTGATGTCGATGAGCAGGGGTTGCAAGAAATGGTTTCCGAGATGTCTCACCTGGGGGTCTTCATTCCTGCGAGAGTTGATGTCTCTTCCGAAGCGGACATAGAAGCTTCCGTGCAGTCGCTGCAGGAGCAATTTGGTCCCATTACGATCGTGGTCAACAACGTCGGGGGATCCATGGGGGTATCCCAGGCGATCGAAAACGTCACCTCGGACGAGTGGGACGCCATCATTGAGTTGAACCTGAAGAGTACGTTCCTGGTGACAAGGCAGGTCATACCCCTGATGAAGGAAGCCCAATGGGGCCGCATCGTGAACATGACATCCATTGCGGGGCGGGGGCGGAGCTACTTCGGTGGGACCCCCTATGCAGCGGCAAAGGCAGGGATCATTGGGTTTACCCGGCAGGGCTCACGGGAGTTGGGAGCCCATGGCATCACAATGAATGCTGTTGCCCCTGGCGTTGTGATGAGCGGCGAGAGGATCGAGCGTTACTGGCATGATCGCAAAAGCGAAGAGGAACGACAGGGATTCTTGAGGCTGGTTCCCCTTGGGCGCCTTGGAGCAAATGAAGAAATCGCAGCCGTCGTGGATTTTCTGTGTTCGGAGGCATCTTCCTATATCACCGGAGCGGTTATTGATGCAAACGGTGGCTTCTGGGTGGGCTGACCCTTTAAAGATGCCGTCACGGCGATCACTGGGGCAGGATCTAGGAGGCAGGGTCTCATTAACTCGACGGGTTGCTGGATGCGGCTGGATATGCTTGGAAGGGAGCACTTAGCATGGTTGATGTCATGATTATCGGTCTGGGTGGCACGGGGGGTGCGGCTCTTGAGATCCTGGCCCGTATGCCCGATGTTGGGGACATTGTAGTGTGCGACGCAAAGGACCAGGCGAAGAAGATCGCAACGGCTGTGAGCGGGGCAAATCATCTCGGATTTTACCCGCGAGTGACGTTCGAACGGGTTGACCTTATGGATACTGAGAGGGCTGCTGCCGTCATTGCTGCGGCTGCGCCCGTTGTAATCCTCAACTGCACGGCCCTGATGCCCTGGTACGGGCGAAAGCTGCTCGACCTGCCAGCCGAGCTGGAAGCCGCCATGAAAAGCTCAGGGGTTGCCGCCTGGTTGCCAACCCATGTATGCATTGCCCAGAAGGTCATGCTTGCCGTCAGGCAATCCAGGGTAAGCACCCGGGTGATCAACCTGAGCTTCCCTGATGCAGTCAACGCCATACTGCACAGGCAAGACCTCGGTCCCGTGATGGGAGCGGGAAATGCTGACCTGCTCATACCCAACTTGCAGCGCGAGGTTGCCCGGCAGGTGAAGGGCCACGAGAGGGACGTCCAGGTGCTGCTGGTGGCCCATCACGCCCTGACGGGGCTGCAATCTACAGACACCCCGGAGAGCATGCCCTACCACATACAGGTTCTTCATAAGGGTAAGGATGTGACCGACGACGTGTCCATCGGCGATCTCCTTTACAGGGCGTCGCAGGATCGGTTGCCCGGTACCCTGATGGATTTGCTCGTTGCCTCATCGCTGGTGAAAAATGCCATGGCCATATTACGTGACAGCCATCTCCTGACGTTTGCACCGGGGCCTGGCGGTCTGATCGGGGGCTACTCGGTAAAGATCTCAAGGGATTCTGTTGAGGTCAATCTTCCTGATGGCATAACCATGCAGGAGGCCATTGCCCTCAACGAGAGAGCCCAGGTGAGGGATGGGATCAGCGAGATCCTGAAGGGCGGGACGGTTGTGCTCACGGAGAAGGCCTGGAGGGGTATGAAGGAGGCCACCGGGTACGACATGAAGGCGTTTCATCCAGAGGATGCGTGCCGCAGGGCGAAGGAGCTCATTGAGCTGTTCCATGGACTGCGGTCGAAGTACGGGATGAAGGGGTACGAGGTGTAGTCGGCTGATGGCCCCACTGGCTGCGTGTTGGCTGGTGAATGCTGGGGTGCTATCCATGCAAGGAGGGTCTCGGTGCCTGGCGAGTGTGACAAGGGGTTGCAGATGACGATTGTTAGCGCAGCTTCTTCACAGCGCTGAGCGAATCGGTGTCAGACAGAGGAGGGTTCTGTGTGCTCTCCAGGCGCACCTCCAGGCCCTTCACCTGTTCTTCCTGCATGAGCCCATCTTTGTACCCCTATCGTTGACGAAGGCTTCCACAAAAGCCCTTGATGCCTCTTTAGACCCAATTGCTACCGAAAACCCCACAGCATCACCCTAACCTAACTTCCCCCCCCTGACTGGCGTTGAAGCCCTACCAGTCAAGGCTGGAGGGGGTTTTTTTGTGCAAATTTGTGGTCGCGGAATATATTTAACAATTGCCTTGCATATAGGCCTATCATTGTGATATAGTGGTCGCGGAGGTGATGGTGTGTTCGTCAAAAAAGGATGGAGCTACTACAAAGACAAGAAATACGTCTCCTACAACATCGTCGAGTCGTATCGCG
>PXCI01000097.1 GCA_003566675.1 Clostridia bacterium | reverse complement strand
CACAGAGCTGGCTACCAAAAAATCACCGTAGTCTTGGGGGGTGTCCGGGGCTGGTCTTCCACCAGCTGTCCGATTGTGGACGGGTGAAGGCTGATATCGTGATGCAGTAACGAAGAAGCGCCCCTCACTGAACCGAGCTCTGCTGCTAGTGTTGTTCGCGGGCAACCTCTAAACAACACCACCGGTGGAGCAGAGTCCTGTTGCATCGGTCCCATTCGATGTCGTATCGTTCTTGACCGGTTACCAACGACAAGCGTGGGGCCCACTCACATGAAGTACCCGGTGTCTGCAGCCGTGGTCTGGTCAGCCCAATCCGGCTCATCCTCTCGGGCCCGGATACATTGTTTCGTAGAGGATACCCATTACTATATGGCGAATTACCGTTTACTGGCGAATCTCATCACGAGTAACAGACCGTTGAAGGACGTCGCCTAGAGACCGAGGAGGTGGAGCTGTGAATTGGAAATGCGGGGTATGCAACCTGATATGGAAAGGTGATGGGCCGCCGGAGGCATGTCCGAAGTGTGCCTCACCAGGTGAGAAGTACGCAGAACTTAGCGATGAGCAGTGGGCACTGATCGAGCGATCTCGCGTGACGAATGATCTGTACATGCGCCTTCTGGCCATGATACCGGGGATCGAGGAGATTGCAGACCGCGGCGTGGATGACAATCTTGATCCGTGGTGTCATGCCCTGCACGAGAGGATTCTCGAAGATGTACGTTTCTGGAAGAGATCGATAGTTGCTGAGATCAACGGTCATGTAAACAGGGGCAAGTGGGGTTGAGAGCCTGGAAAAGGTGTGCCATTGGAGCATAGACGGCGCGGACTGACCTATGCACCGCCATGGTACCCAAACCCTCAAGTGGTGAATCCCGGCTTGATCGCCTTGATGTGACCCATGCCCTGTACTATGATCCAGCAACGCGTGTATATCTTTGAAGCCAAGATGGACATTAAGGAGGTTTATTCAGGTGTGGCGATGTACCGTGTGCAATTGGATATATGACGAGGCTGTCGAGGAAACCCCGTTCAAGGATCTACCCGAAAGCTACACTTGCCCGGTCTGTGGTGCGCCGAAGTCAGCTTTTGAGGCCTTGGCAGCCACTTCATCAACGGATTCTGAGTCTACGCCATCGGTGGCCGATGTCCTAGTTGACGCTCTGGTCGATGTTGGCGTCACTCGGATTTACGGCATTCCGGGCGATTCAAACCTGCCTCTGATCGAAGCGATCCGGGCCAATGACTCCATAGAATTGGTGACAACCCGACATGAACACGCCGCCGCTTTCATGGCATGTGGTCATGCCAAGCTCACCGGTGAACTCGGGGTCTGTGTTTCTATCGCTGGCCCCGGTGCGACGAACCTGATAACTGGACTCATGGATGCAGTCGGCGATCGGGCTCCTGTCTTGGCTCTGGTCGGGCAGGTCCCAGAAATATACCTGGGAAGCGAAGCCTTCCAGGAAATTGATCAGATCGAGCTGTTCAAGTCCTTCGCGGCCTTTGCTGAAACCCTTGGACGAGCTTCCCAGCTTCCCAGGCTTTTCGGTTTGGCTGTGAAATCAGCCTTCGCGCGTCAGGGAGTCTCCGTTCTCAGCCTACCCACGAACGTTCTAACTGAGCCTGCAGTCACGGAGCGATGGGACCGTCCCAAACGCCTATTTCGAGCTGCTATGGTCCCTTCGGAGACAGACCTTCAGGCCGCGGCTCGCTTGATCAACGATGCAGAACATCCCGCCGTCTTTGCTGGCTGGGGAACGAGAAGATCGGCCCGGCAAGTTCAGGAACTTGCTGAGATCCTCAAGGCTCCCATTGCTACCACGTCGCGGGCAAAGGGCGTTGTTCCAGATAAGAGTCCTCTGGCTCTTGGGGTTCTGGGCTCTCTCGGCAACCCCTATGCGCCCGCGGTTCTTAGTAAGGCAGATCTACTTATCATTCTCGGCACTGGATTCCGCCAAAGCAATCTTCTACCCGATATACCCATTCTACAGGTCGACCTCGATCCAGTAAGACTGGGGAGGAACTTCTCTGTCGAACTGGGGCTGGTCGGAGAAGTTTCCCGGACCCTGTCGGCTCTCGTTCCGCTACTCGAAAAAAGGACGAAGGTGTCAGCCAGGATTAAAGACAGCCTGGAGCGGGCTCGGGACAAATGGGAGGCGGACCGAGAGGAAGACAGATTCCAAGATGGATCGCCGATCCATCCAGGCTTTTTGGTGGCCGGTCTTAGGCGACATGTGAAGCCCAATGCCATAGTTGCCGTGGATGTCGGGGATCATACTTACTGGTACTACAGGCGGTTCCAGAGCGAAGACGAGTTCACCCTGATGTCGGCCTCCATGGCGAGTATGGGCTTTGCTCTCCCTGCTGCAGTGGCCTCCCAGTTCGAATGCCCCGAACACCAGGTCGTATGCGTCACCGGCGACGGAGGCTTTGCCATGGTCATGGGAGACTTCACGACGGCTGTCAAACACCATCTGCCAATCAAGGTGATTGTGTTTAATGATAGCCGTTTGAAGAACATCAAGAAGGAGCAAAATAGAGATGGATACCCTGAATACGGCATAACTCTTCTCAACCCGGATTTTGCCGTCTTCGCTGAGAGCACCGGTGCGCTGGGGGTTAGGGTGGATTCGGGTAAGGATCTGGATGACGCTATGAGTAAGGTTTTCAGCCATGATGGCCCCGCGTTGCTTGATGTGGTACTGGATCCAGAAGCCATGCTGCCAGGCGTGAAGAACGTAATGCCTCTGTAGCTCTTGACCTAACTTGCCCCTCCCCCGAGCTGGCGTTGATGCCCCTGCCGGGCAAGGGCGGAGGGGTACTCTTTGCGGACTCGGAGGGTGTCCCAAGGGATCTCAGGTAGACATCAATCGAAAGGAAGATGCTGCGACTGTGTCATCTTGCCCTCTGCAGGTCACATCCAACACACGTTTCGCACCCTATGCCGGTTGTTTTGAGCATTTATCCGTCTGCCAAGTATTAGGGCAGTCAGGTATCTGGAAGTCGCGTAAAGACATCCTGCGGCACCCCGATGAGCCTCAGAAGTCGTTCAGGGACAGGCATATTGTCCGGTAACATTCTGGTTCCGTCTGGCATTTTGATCACCAGCATGTGATTGAGTAGTTCGAGAACTCGCTCACCGGTAGGGCGGTCGCTCTTCACTTTCCCGACCAGGATGAGAGGTTCCGTTTCCGACTGCATGGCCTGTCGCACGCGCCGCTGCAGCACGCTGTAGACCAAAAGAGCAATGAGAAACACGTACGCCAGGGCCTCGACCCTCTGGGTTTTTTTCATGTAGACAGGACCGATGACCTTTGGATCTTTGATGAAGGCAAAGTGCCGCTCCACGACGGTCTGCTCCTTGTAGGTTCTCAATATGTACTCGTCAGTGGTGTCGTTGGAAGGTGGCTTG
>PXCI01000294.1 GCA_003566675.1 Clostridia bacterium | reverse complement strand
TGGTACCGACAGGGTCTGCGGCCTGATTGAGGCAGAAAGATCACACATTGACATTGTTCACCGTTATGCAGGTATCTAGCCGAAACGTCAGGGCTCGCAGTGGCATGCGAGCCCGCTGACTTACATTTCATCCCGTTTCAACCACTTATCCCAGACTGTTCCCTCGACGCTTAAGCCCCTCCTCGTGTATGGTGCAGGTGGAGTACTCCTGTCACCTGAACGCTGTGTGCCAGTCCACCTGGCATTTGCCTCAGCAAAAGAGGAATCAGCCAGTGTTTGTTGAATATATCGTGCACATAGCCAAAATATACGCGTTGTATACAGTAGCCATCGGTTCAAGGAGATGCCAGCTGGCATGGAACGGGAGGGGCGAGCGTGAAAAACGAACTACCGGACGGATTTGTCCCCGGATCACTGAGGCGTGGGGGCGAGCGGATCATCCTATGCGCAGACAAGGCCATTCTTAATGCCGATGATGGTGTCGCCCACAATGTGAAACTTGTCGTTGCAGATGGGGTGATCACCTCTGTCGAGGAAGGTGTATCCTTCGACTGTGACGAGATGCGCAGCGCCGACGACTGCTACAGGTTCAGGGGTTTCCTGATCCCGGGACTCATCAATGCACACTGCCACCTGGCCATGCCAGGATACGGAAGCGTCGGCGATGAGAGGATCTCGGGCAGCGTGGAGTCAGCCCTGGTTGTTGCGCACAACCTGCAGCTGGCCCTGCATTCCGGATTGACGATGGTTCGAGACTGCGGAATACCCGCTGGTTTCGGACGTTCAGTGGCCCAGGTTCTGCGAGGCGGCTGGATTGATGGACCCCGAGTGATCCACTCGGGCCCAGGCCTGACCGGAGGTGTATCCGACACTCGCTTCGAGGTGTATGGCATCCGGGATGCAGCTGTCGCTGTCCGGAACCTCGTCAGGGAGGACGTCGACTTTATCAAGGTGTACGCCAGCGGTGGCGGTCGTGTGAACTACCAGAGGGACAAGGGTGTTGTGGAGAAGGGGCCGAGGACTTGGGAATCCCTTTTCACCACCGAGGTGCTCAGGGCCATCGTTGACGAGGCCCATGCCTGGGGGTTGATGGTAACGGCGCATGCGACCAACCCGCTGACCGTATCCAGGTGCGTGGAAGCAGGCCTGGACGGCGTCGAGCACGCCGAGCTCCTCACGGGAGAGACGTCTTACTGTCTCGATGAACAACTGATTGAGCGCATTGCTTCGTCAGGCATCTTTGTGTGCTCCACTTTGACGGCCTCCTGGCGTCTCTTCAAGCATTTCGAATCCCGCGAGGCAGAACTGTCTCCCTTCGAGAAGGAGAGGCTCGCATACCTTCGAAACCTCTCCGAGCAGTCTCTGAAGGGGTTCGAGAAGATGGTCTCTGCTGGTGCACGGTTCGCTGCGGGAAGTGATGCTGGCACCATGTTGAACCCGATGGACGACTATGCTGCAGAGCTGGAACTCATGGGGCTCAATGGGATGAGCAACAGGCAGGTCCTGGCCTCAGCGACCCGTTTAGCTGCTGAGGCGCTCGATCTCGGGGACCAGACGGGTCGGCTGGCGCCAGGTTTCCTGGCCGACATCACGGTTCTGGATGGGAATCCCCTCGACGATCTGACGTCTTATGAACGGGTCGAGGGCGTCTTTGTGCAGGGACGGCGAATGCTGTGATTCGATGTCACCACTACGGTGAGGGGTAAATGCAATGCAAAAGCCAGATGTAGCCATCATAAACGGGGAGATCATAGACGGCACGGGTGAACTGGGTTTCAGGGGGCACGTGGTCATCGATGGTGGTCGGATCGCGGCTGTTTGCGATGATCAGGAGGCAATCCCCGAGGCTCGAAGGTTGATTGACGCCCGTGGGCGTGCGGTCACGCCGGGCTTCATTGATCCACACACTCACGTAGGGCTGTACCTTCTCGAGAGCCCAATGCAGGAGGTCTACCTGCGGCAGGGTGTGACCTCGCTGGTGACGGGCAACTGTGGAAGCAGTGTCATACCCGGGCCGTTGTCCGCCCATGCCGCCTACCGGGGAGAGTCCATTACTGGGAGGTTGCTCGATCGGGGTTTCGAGTGGGAGGATCTGCACGGCTATTTCCAGGCCCTTCGGACAGTGGGGGGCACAGGCCTCAATACCGGCGTCTTGCTCGGGCATGGTTACCTGCGGTGGTTGGTGATGGGCCGCGCATCGCTGAACAGGCCCATGACAGATTCCGAGATGGCACGCGCCCTGGAACTCGTTGATGAAGGTATGAGCCAGGGTGCCCTGGGGATGTCAACGGGTCTATCATACAGCCCCGGACTCTATGCTGACATGGACGAGGTCGTGGAGCTCCTCGGGCCCGTTCGCGCACATGGTGGCGTCTATGCCACTCACATCCGGTACGAGGGTGGGTACGGCTTTGCCAACCCGTCTTCGTACGCTCGAGCGGTAGAGGAGGCGTTGGAGACAGCCCGACGCGCCAGGGTGCGCCTGCAGATCTCCCATCTGGACATGGGGGTGACGGCAGACTGCTACGAGATCGTGGCGCGGGCCAGGGCCGATGGGCAGGACGTTACCGTTGACACCATCCCCAAGTCCACGGGATACGTTCTGGATCGTCCAAGTACGGTGAACTCTCTCATGGGGGAGTGTGAGAGCTTCTTCAATCGATCCGTTGAGGAGTTTGAGGAGGTCCTGGCCAAGCTTGACAGCCATCCAGATGTGGCCGCTGAACTCAGGGACAGTGGCTTCTTGAAACAGTCCCCCAGGGATGGGTTGATCGCCAACAGCGGCGATCCACGACTGGAAGGTCGCACGGTGGAACAGGCAGCTGGGATCCTGGGACTCGAACCGAACACCTACGACGTGGTACTCGCGCTGCTGGCCGATGATCGATTCACAGGAGGCTTCATGTTCGGTACGCGGCGTGACGACCGCAAACCCCCGTATCCGTTGCCAGGGGTGATTGCTCATCCGTTTCTATGTCCCGGGTCCGATGTGATTGGCAGGGATGTGGTTGATCCCTTCGCCCGGTATGACGTGTTCCGGGCGGGGACATTCCCCATATTCTTGCGGTACTGCCTCAAGCGAGGAGTGATCCTGGAGGAGTCCATACGGCGGATGACCAGCCTCCCGGCACAAAGCATGGGGATCTCCGAGCGCGGGCTGCTGCGCGAGGGATATCGAGCCGACGTGCTAATCTTTGACCCGTTCAAGTTGCGGTATCCGATCCTGGATGATCTGAATTACGACCATCCTGCAAGGAGTGCAGAGGGGCTTGATTGGTCCTTTGTCAACGGAGCAGCGGTGATTGAAGAAGGCTATTTGACAGGATCTCGCCCAGGCCAGGCATTGTCTGGTTTTCCCTTGTCATGATTAGCTTGTCGTACTAAAATGCAGTCAGTATAATCATTGTATACAGGA
>PXCI01000317.1 GCA_003566675.1 Clostridia bacterium | reverse complement strand
TATCAGGCGGGTTAAAAAGCGTCTCCTCTTTACAATTAAAAAGATTATATTATTGGGTCATTAATTATGGGCAGAATTGTTTGACGTTGTCATTTTGCTGAGAAATAAATTCTGATAATTTTAGGTGTTCACTTTTCAACTTTATCTGACACTCTCGAAATTGTTATTGACAGAAAAGTAAAAATATGTTAATATATTGTTAATAAGTACAATGGACTTATAAAGTTTCGCCCTAATTGCTTAGGTACTATTGTCAACCATGAAAAAAGCAACGCAAAAATACCTTAAAGAACATAATCGTAGCCTGATATTTAAAAAAATGCTAGACCAGAATCCTACCAGTCGCGCTAATTTGGCTAGGGTAACAGGTCTAACACCAACGACGGTTTCGGAAATTGTCTCAGAATTCATTACAGATGGCTTGGTCAATGAAATTGGCATTGGGCCTTCAACAGGCGGAAAAAACCCGATTTTATTAGACATCGTAGAGGATTCAAGGTGTAGTATTGGCCTTGATTTAGCAAATGATCGGTTGAGCGGAGGAATTGTTAATTTACGAGGAAAAATTAAGCACTTCATTACAATCTCTTTAAATGGTGCAGAAGGAGATGACGCGCTGGCCCTGGTTTTTGAGATGATAGATCAATTGATAAAGCACAAAAGTGAACAAATTGTTGGCATTGGCATTGGTGCGCCAGGATTGATAAACTCGCGTGATGGTCTGGTTATAAATGCTGTAAATTATGGTTGGAAAAACCTTCCTCTAGTTGACATAATCAATCAGAGATACAACTTGCCAGTTCACATTATTAATGATTGTCAGGCAGCTGCGATAGCGGAAAAACAATATGGACATGCTACTTTGGCCACAAATAATATGATTGTGATTAATGTCCGTTATGGAATTGGTGCTGGCATCATTATTGATAGCGAAATATACCAGGGCGATGGTGGCAGCGCAGGTGAGATGGGTCATATCGTGGTAATACCTGAGGGGGGTGAGCTCTGTCGGTGTGGCAATCGGGGTTGTTTGGAAACCGTAGCAAGTGTAAAAGCATTATTACGGAATGCAAAATCGCTTGCAAGTCAAAACCCAAAATTCTTTTCTAATCTGACCCCCAATGCGTTAACTTTTGATCTATTATTGACATCTTTTTTTGAGAGTAACCCAATCACGATAAAATTAGTACTTGACTCAGCCTATTATCTTGGTATGGCAATATCTTGGCTGGTGGGCATTTTAAATATTCAAAAAATTATCCTGATCGGAGATATGACAAAATTTGGTGAACCCTGGTTGGCCCAAATAAAGAATACAGTCAACGAAATGTCTCTTGAAAGACCGCGCTCAAATACAAAAATTGAGATTAGTAAGTTAGGACATAAAACCGTCATTGTTGGTGCTACTGCTGCTTTAGCAAGTGATTATTCATTTTTTTTCAATCAATGATTAATGAGTCAGATAACTTTTTAACCTGTTATTAGGATGTGATTAATGAATAAAGATTTTCAATTAGTTAGACCTGTCATCGAACCACCACTTGATCCACATTTTAGGCCGGCAGTCCTTGCCAACCGTCACTTCAAAAGCCAAGTAAAATCTTTAGGGATTCCCCTCGTGATTGGCCTTGAAAGAGAAGACAATAAAATCTCAAAATTTGAGATGCTGATTTATCCAGAGGATCATCCTAGGGCAAATGTAAATCTTATATACGTTGAGCGAATAATTAAGTTTCTTTTATGGCAGCGTGGCGGACACAAAATTTATATTGGGGGCCAAGACTCTGTTGGCGAATATGTTAGGAAAGTTTATTCCTCAAGTGGACAACAAAGCTTTGATAATTTATTTATGGGAGAACAGGTTTATCAACAACCATTTGAAGTTGTGAATTGCAAGCCATCAGAAGTGCCAGAAGAAAATGAATTAGGCGAACCCATTGGTGGTCAATTAAATGGCCATCGGATTGGGTTTGATCTAGGGGCCTCTGACCGAAAAACCAGCGCTGTTATCGATGGTAAAGTTATTTTTACGGAGGAAAATGTTTGGGATCCCTCCACACAGTCTGACCCTAATTATCACTACTCAGAAATTATGGCAGGCTTAAAAAAAGCTGCCAAAAAATTAAACCGTGTTGATGCTATTGGTGGTAGCTCAGCGGGAATTTACATCAATAACCGCCCCATGATAGCCTCACTTTTTCGAGGTGTTTCTGAAGAAAAGCTGGATCAAGTTCATAACTTGTTTATTAATATTCAGAAGGAATTTGGTGTACCATTGGTTGTCATTAACGATGGTGATGTGGCGGCATTGGCGGGTTCAATGTCTTTGAATGATACTGAAGTGCTTGGTATCGCGCTGGGATCGAGCGAAGCAGGTGGTTATGTAGACAGAAATGGGCATATTCTTGGCTGGTTGAATGAATTTAGTTTTGCCCCTATAGATTACAGCCCGAATGCATCGATTGATGAATGGTCAGGTGATAGGGGTTGTGGGGCCACATATTTATCTCAACAGTGTGTTTTTAGGCTTGCACCTCTTGTCGACATCAATCTTGAAGATCAAATCAATAATGCTGAAAAACTCAGCATCGTTCAGAAAAAACTCCAAGCTGGTCATGAAGGGGCGATCCAGATTTGGGAGACAATGGGCTGCTACTTAGGCTATGCGATAGCCCATTATGCGGATTTTTATCCTATTAGACACGTTGTCATTTTAGGGCGCTGTACATCTTATGGTGGGGGACCGGTATTAATTAAACAAGCAAATAGAGTCTTGGAACAAGAATTTCCGAGCCTATTTGAAAAAATCAATCTACATTTACCTGACGAAAAAAGTAGAAGGGTTGGACAGGCAATTGCTGCAGCTAGTTTGCCAAATATTTGATAAAAGAGCTATTATGCGCATGAAACTGAAACAAAACAATTCTCAAATATTCATCCCAGATGATACTCCGGTAGACCAAGCGATCGCCAGAACAACCCATATGGCGATTGGCGCTCATCAAGATGATATTGAAATCATGGCAGCAAAACCAATCTTGGATTGTTATCAAAATACTCAATTATGGTTTACTGGAATAGTAATGACAGATGGCAGAGGGTCGCCACGAGATAGCCTGTATGCAGATTATACCGACGAGCAGATGAGAGAAGTGCGGTTGAAAGAGCAAAAGAAAGCAGCTGTAATTGGCGAATATTCAGCTTTGGTTATGCTAGATTATCCAAGCAATGTTATAAAGAGAAATCTTGAGACTGATGTTGTTGATGATTTGATTATGGTTCTGCGTCATGCAACACCGAAATATGTGTACATTCACAACCTTGCTGATAAACATGATACACATGTTGCATCTGCTCTGAGAGTCATTGAATCTATTCGTTCTATTCCAATGAATGAACGTCCAGACAAATTGCTGGGATGTGAAG
>PXCI01000156.1 GCA_003566675.1 Clostridia bacterium | reverse complement strand
TAAAATATTATGTGTTATTTGATAATTTTAGAAGGAGTACAGGGGCAATGAATGGTTCACTTTTAAATTTTAAAGAGTTCACTTTTAAAATTTTCCTAACACTATTAATCCTCTTCTCTACCAATTTTTCTTTCTTTTCTTTATTTTTTAATTCAAATATTACATCATCAATTGCTTTCAGTGCTTCTTCTTTTTCTTTCATTTTTTCTGCAATGCTGCTTTTTCTAATAGATTCAGGAATATCCTCATTTAAATATAACTCCAGGAGCCTGTCAATGTCTTTCCTGATTTTATTCTTTTTATTTTCAAATTCAATTGCCTTAAAGTCATTATTGAGGCTTTTTTTATTCTTATCCAATAAATAGCTCTTTATGTTTTCAGGATTTAAGAGAAAGTGTTTTACATCATTTTTAATGACATCCTCTATTAGTTCCTTCCTGACCGCTGCACTCTTGCATGGGTTGCTAGTTACTTCCTTCTTCTTGCCTAGATCACCATAGTAAAGCACTATGCCCTTTTTTGTAGAATATCTCCCTCCGCAATAGGGATATTTACATTTATGGCAGAACAATCTTCCGGTTAAAATATACATCGTTTTTACTCTGTTATTATAATTGCTCTTATTAGCTGCCAATTGTTTTTTTGCTTTAAGGAATAACCTTTTAGAAATTATTGGTTCTTTCTTAATGCTAACAGGTTTTACAAAATCAAATTTGCTGTTCTTGGCATAAATATATTCATTTTTATAGTAAAGGTCATTGTAAACGATGCTTTTTACATTATTCCTTGTCCATTTATTTTCATAAAATCTATTATACCTTTTTGACTTTAAAGTCCTTCCGAGTTTTTTAAGCCTGGTGGGAATCCCCAGAGCATTCAAATCATCCGGTACTCTGTAACAGGACCAGCCATGGTTTGCAATTAAATCAAATATCCTTCTTACAACCCTGGCTTCTTCCTCATCTATAACCAACCTATCTTCTTCATCAAGCTTATATCCATAAGGAATACTGTTTCCTCCTGATGGAAATTTACCCTGCTTAGCTTTCTGGTATCTCCCCCTGGCTGACCGCTCCGCAATTACTTTAAGCTCCCTTTTGCTAAAAATACCCTGGATATCAGACATAAAATCATCATCTTTATTATTAAGGTCCAGCACTATATCCTGAAGCATGAGTTTTACATTATTATATTTGAGCACCTCTTTTAAAACCTGGAGGTCTTTTATATTTCTGGACAACCTATCCTGGTCAACCACAAGTACTCTGCTGTATATACCATTACTACAACCTTTAAGCATTTCTTTTAATTGAGGCCTTTCTTTAATTGTTTCACCGGAAATCCCAAGATCCTTGTAAAGCTCATAATCCCAATTGTTTCTATTACATATATTCTCTAGTATATTGATTTGTTCAGGTATGCTATACTTGTCATCTTTGGCCTGCTTATTACTGGATACTCTAACATAACAGGCTACTTTTTCTTTTTTATTCATTACAAATAATTATAGAAATAATGATTTACTGTATTATATAAAATTAAAGTTCTTTTACCAATAACTCATTGTCAAGTTTGGCTAATATTAATTCATAAACGTCAAAAAAGATTTCTTCTTCTGTCTTTTCTTTATCGTAAATTCTAATTATTTTATTAACTTTCTGGGCCATTTTATACCTAATCTTCTCCTAGCTATTATACCTTAAAGCTTTGGTTTACCTATTACATAAATGATATAATGTTGCTTATACTACAATAACATAAGGATCGTACTCTTTTAAGCATGTTTACTGAAATGTCAACTTTAATATCTTAAAACTTATCTATAAATTGTTATAGTAGGAGTATTTACTAAATAATTACTAATTATTGAATATACAAATATTTTATATACATTATAACTAGTTACGGTTAAGGATGAATTATTCTAATAAGGCTTTCCCTAAAGCCTTGGAAGAAATAATAGCCAAAAAAGATATGGCGCTCAGAAAATTAGCTGCTAAAACAAATTATAGTTTCTGTTATTTTTCTATACTCAAAAAACGAAAGAACCACCCTCCCCTGGAAACTATAGAAAATATTTCTGAGGGTTTGGGAATCCCCCCGGAATATTTTTTAGAATATAGAATAAATAAAATTGAAAAGCTGCTTATAAGAAATCCAGAAATAATTGATGACGTCCTTGATTTTGCTAAAGACCAAATTGATAATGGTGACGGGGAAAGCCCTGAAAATAATTAATCCAAATAAATGTAACCTATATTCTGCTTTAAATTTTAGATGATAGAAAAAACACCCTTATTTTTCCACCATGATTTTCTTTTCTAATAATCTTCCCAGGGTCTTTAGCCCTTAACCGGAATGTTTTAGTGCATTAGCTAAAATCCCCTATGGAGCTGCCAGTAATAATCCCTTACAATATAGACTTCTACCTCATCCTCTATTTCTATTCCATTTTCATATTGGGCTCTAAACCTAAACACACAATCCCTGTCAGAGAAATTGATAAAAGTCTCATCCCAGATCTCTCCTTCCCATTTACTGCCTGAAGAATTGGCAAGGTCTGTTTTAAACCCGGTACCCAGAAATTCTACCTGTACGGATTCTGGTTTAAATTCTCCTGTTGCATAAGCATTTAAGATAAATTTCTCACCATTAAAAAATATCTCATAACCCCGGGGGCTATCCTTGGTTCCAGTTTTTGCCAGGTTATAGCTGATCCTGTTTTTATCCCACTGAAGGGTGTGTAAAACCTTGCCCTCCATGCTTATATCTGCTTCAACCCAGTGCCCTTCTTCTACCCAAACGTCTTCATATACCCAGTAAGACGTATCGATCCAGTCAGTAGTGGTATAGTGTTCCCAGTAGCCCTGGGTTACGGTATAGGATGTATCCACCCATACATTAGCAGTATAATATTCCCAGTGGCCCCGGGTAACCGTATAGGAGGTATCCACCCACCTTCTTCCTACCCTGGTCTCCCAGTGGGAGGTATCCACCCACCTTCGGGCAGTATAGTATTGGTAGTAACCACTTGTAACCCATACACTATAAGGTTCTATAATCCTGGCTTGCATTTGGTAGCAGTGATACCTTGTCTTAAAAAGAACCCATGCCCCTGTTCTTCCTATGTTATTTAGAGGAAGCACATAATAAAAGGACTTCCAATACTTATACCTGGTGCCATTTATTATACCCGTATAGGCTGGAGACCTCTGCTCTACCCATTTAGAAAGTATTACATTGTATGGTTCTCGGGGTAGGTGCTGATAAACAAAGACCCTATTAGTAGGTACCCACCTGGTAACGGTCCTGTACCTGGTCTCCCAGCGGGAGGTATCCACCCATCTTCGGGCAGTATAGTTTTGGTAGTAACCGCTTGTAACCCATACATTATAAGTGTAATTATCCCAGTGTCCCTGGGTAACCCTATAG
>PXCI01000245.1 GCA_003566675.1 Clostridia bacterium | reverse complement strand
AGCTTGACATCAAAGGCACCATGACATCTCCAGTATATATCCCTGAGCCTTCAATGACCTCTTTAACATCGTTCTCTTCTGCCAATGATACCCGGTTTAGTTCCCCTTGTTTGTTACCCACTTGAAAATCGCTGCTCTCATCAATCCGTATACGCGCCCGCTGAGTCTGGGTGTTTTTCATGACCCCGGCCCCCGAGCGTGACTCCATCATCATTGGCAGCGTCACAAGCCGCGAGACGTAGGGATATCCGACCGCAACAGTGACGACCTTACCGATAGCATCCACGCGCTCATCATCAACTTCGATAAGAACATCCGCTCCCTCGTAGGGGCCAACCGTGATCACCGTATTGGAGTGCGGAGCGCTCTCGCCTTGGAGCAATAGACTGGTCTGACCATCCACCTGGATTACTGTATCCTGCCCCTGAAAGCGCACCCACCGCCCAGTGCCGAAATTGATCGTGTAATTGGTCTCACCATCCAGAGTCTCTCCATCAGGTCCTATAGGCTCGGGGTCGCCGAACTCTTCATCCGGGTCGCTCCACGACCAATGCAGGAACTCTGCAGAATCCAGATAGTGCTTTTTGCCAAACACACCCTCGGAGCGGAAATCAAGTACCTCTATCGAAACCAACCCCTGACGCTCGACAGCAACGAAAAGACCTGTAGTCCCGTCAATGGAGGCGACAGCCGCATCAAGTACGTTCTGCCCAGTCATGTGGTGTGTCCATGCCTGCACCCCGTATGCGGGTTCCCATGTGAGAGCGTACACCCCATCGCTGCCCTCAGGCACCACCCATATCGTCGAAATCGGGTCTTCCATGTAGTGGACCGATTGTATTCCGGTCTCAAACAGATGTTCAGCAATACTTGACAAGTCAGTCGAGTGCCACGCTGAGAGCTCATCAGAGTATGCGTAGGCTATAATGCGCTTGCTGTCGCGGCTAACAAACAGTATCTTGTCTCCGAAACGTATAGAGTAGGGCCGAGAGCTTCCAATGCCAGTGTATCGGCGGGATTGGACATTCGAAGGTGACTCGACCCCGAGAATCACGTATTCATTGCGGTCGGTTCCTAGGATGATCCCATCTCTTACAGACACCGCCCACTGGATACGTTCAGCGCGCTCAGTCTCGATGCTGAACATGTACCCGTCTACTTCACTATCTCCTTGATAGAAGTTTGAGTAATCTCTGATCGCTGATACCAGGAACTGCAGGCTATCCTCATCTTCAAGAACCATCATGCGGCTGTTATGAAGGATCACAGCACGCCCGGTCTGTAGCTTCTCGAGTGAGTAATTGATCCAGGTCTGCCGGTCATCGAGTATCTCTAGGGCATTGGTAGCCGGGGTTTCTGTGCGGTCCCATGCGAGAAGCCTCCGAGAGATAACATCCTGCTCTTCTGTGCTGAGAACCCGTTCCAAGATGTATTCAGAGCCCGCAGACGGCAGCTCATATCCTGACAGCGGATTGATGCCAGACTCATCAGCTATTGTAACTGCGGTTACATCATCACCTTCGATCGTCAGGGAGAACACATCACTTTCCGGCTCTGACGGGGTGATCTCGCCTATCAGCTTTTCTGAGGGGCCGTGTTTGTAGTACAGGCGATAACTTGAGATAGCACTCCAAACCACGTCGCTTTCGAGCTGATACTCACGGTTCCTGTATTCGTTAAGCCATGCAGAGCCTATATCGATGGTCTGCGTTCTGTACGTCCACCTCGTTTCTCTCCTCTCACATCTCCACCCTCGGAAAATCACCCATGTAGCATGTACACATACCCGCTCACGACGTGTCCGCCGTACCTGGATAGAAGTTAGCTCCTGCCAGTTGTCGGCAGCCTTGGCTAGTTCCTCGAATCGGATCTCCACGTATCCTGAACTTGGGTATTCATTCACTTCTACTCTTTTGCCATCAATCATGACGTACGAACGTGAACCGAAGTGGTCGTAGAACTTGTAGTTGCTGTTGCTCGGATCATTGTTAGGGATGGTCACTCGCAGATGGCCCAGGGTAGCCTCTGTGAGGGTTTCGCCTGTGACATTGCGCATCTCGCCTGATATCATTCGGCTTCTCTGCCGCGCGTCCTCGTACTGGCCTTTAAGCACCTGGCCTACGTACTGTGGGACTTTAAGGCTGCGGTACACAACCTCATCTATCTGCTCATTGTCCTGATTGTAGATTCGAAAGCCGATATTGTGATCAAGTGTAGATGCCTGCTGTTTATACTCCGGTGGGTCAAGCGGAGCTACCTTCACGAACGGGATCTGTGGTGTTTCCGCGCGAGCAAAGCCGCGACTGATTACCGAGTGCCACGCCACGGTCTGCATATTTGTGTAAGAGTTTGCATCTCGCAATCGAAGAAATGTAACGTCAGAGATAGAACTGATGAAGCTGTCATCGATCAGCCGGTTATCTCCGGTGATGAAGGCGTGTGCTTGGGGAAAGAACTCGGAATCATCCACGGTGAACTGCGTCAGAGTGAAAAGCCCCGCATTATGCGGATCATTCGTCTGACCCTTCTGCACCTCAAAGAACCTGTGCTGCGGGTTCTCCCCTCCAGTGCTTAATATGAACTGAGCCGAAGTTCCTTGATCGTTGACCAGCAGCAGAGAATACCTCTGATCACTCTCCACGTTGACCGAAAACCGGTCCGTCTCTGTGCCTTCAGGCGAGGGGTGGGTAAAACCTGTATTCCATATCCTGTAAGTGCCCGGGCGGCGCTGTAGGGAGCCTTGATTGTTGACGATGAAGTTCTCAATGACTTCCGCCCCTTGATGATAGACCTCGGTATCCATGCGACCGACGAACTTGGGACTTATCACCCCGCGGGCAAAGTTCGTTATCAGCGGTGTTTGCATTACCACTCCCTCGCCCACGAACGCTGCGGCTCGGGGAACACATCGATATTTGTGCTCTCTCTAGCCCGCGAAGCGTCTGCGAACTGTGCTTCCGCCATTTTGGCCGCGTATTCTCCAAGAAGGCTCTGCGTCATCCGCTCAGAGCTCGTGATCGCAAACGCCAGTCTTGAAGCAAGCCGCAGGACGATCAACTCGATGATGAACGGGTCTAGTCGCCCGGTCTGCGCGGTGTAATCCCCTACGTACACAAGCCCTGCGTATGGCAGATTCGTGAACAGATAATCGCCTTCTATGCGGAAGTCTACATCTGATCTCTGGTAGGCTCCGAACTGATAGGTAAACAAGTGACTGACACGGATCGGCTTCGGGGCCTGCGGCACGTAGTACTGTAGTTCGTAGCCGGTGAAGTGATTTCGTTCGGGGTTTGGCACCCCTGGGGACTGTTCATCGGGAACAAGACTCATCTGCTGCCGCACAATTGCACTCGACCAATCGTATGAGGCCATGACCTCGCTGACAGTGATGCGGTAATACTGCTGCCCCCACCGGGCTCCCGGCGAGTTCTCATTGAGGT
>PXCI01000051.1 GCA_003566675.1 Clostridia bacterium | reverse complement strand
GACATCAACTGATTCCAGACCTCTTCCTCCTCGGGCCTTATGGGCCTGACCACCAGCGAACTGAGGTCGACTGCCTGCATCGAATCCCCCCAGATCATCTACTGTGGCCAGTCTATCGCATTTCGGAGAAAAACACCAGTGCCTTCCCTGAAGACCTGCGCTACCTGAACACAACCCGACTTTGCCGTTACCCTGATAGTTCTGCAAATTCGGGTTGACGGCAAATGTGGTATTTGATAGCTTTACAAGATTCATTGACTTTTTCATCAGAAAATGCTAGTATATTTATGTGCTTTCAGATGTGTGCAGGTTAAGGGGTGAATCAATGAGAAGTGATCGTCAACCCATTACTCTTAATGAGATTCGCCACCATCTGGAACAGCATCTGGGTCAAGCTGTTCGGGTTCGTGCGAACCGGGGACGTCGTCGCATCGTTGAGAGAGAGGGTACTCTCGAGGAAACCTACCCCGACATTTTCCTGGTCCGCCTCGGCGAAAATCAACACAATCGCAGTATTTCCTTCACCTACGCGGATGTTCTGACCTCCGATGTCGAAGTCATGATTTTCGACGACGAAGGTTCAAGGAAGCTGGAGTTCTCACCCGGCTCATAATCACATATCCGCCGAGTTTGCGGAGAGAAGAGGCTGTCACGGCCTTTTCCCTCCGCTTTTGTATGCTCTCGTCTAACGCGTGCACGCGACTGGCGATCTGATCACAATCCTTAAACGTTGATCGATCTTCACCGGGATTCTAACATCGCAGACACCGGGCAAAAACCTACCGATGAATCGAATCGACCGAGCAACTCAGATCAGCCAGGCGAGTGCATGATCACCTCGACTTTCGCTCACCCTAAGAGAGTCCAAATGCCAACTACACCAGTTTTTGAGCCAAAGGCAGAGGGAACTCTGCTCATCATAGGTGGAGGAGAGGTCAGGAAGGGCAACACGGTGATCCTTGACCGATTCGCCCTGGAGGCCCGGAAAGCGGGCGGACATCGCCCATCATCCCGTCTGGTCATACTGCCGACCGGCCTCAAAGATGAAGACCTCGACATTGCCTCCGAGTACCAGAACCTCTTCCTCAAGTGCGGGATCCACCCCGTGGACATAGGGGAGATCCGCTGCCGGGATCACGCCAACGATGCGGCAACGGCCGCAAGAATCCGAGAAGCCGCCGGTGTATTTTTTACCGGAGGTGACCAGGTCCGCATCACGGGTATCCTGGGCGGTACCGCCTGCGGAGACGCCATCTATGATGTCTTCGTGGACAAGGGCATCATTGGGGGCACCAGTGCGGGAGCCTCTGCTATGAGCGAAACCATGGTCGCCGGCGGAGATGTCGATCCGATGCCATCCCGCGGCGCAATCCGGATGTGCCCGGGGCTCGGGCTCCTATCAGGGGTGATCATCGATCAACACTTCTCCGAACGACGTCGAATCGGACGGATGGTCACCGTAGTGGCCCAGAACCCCAGGGTTCTGGGTCTGGGCATCGACGAGAACACCGCGGTACTTGTGCGGCGGGAAGGAGTAATGACGGTCCTCGGCGAGCATTCGGTCACCCTCTTCGACGGTACACAGATCTCCTACACCAATGCCAACGACATCGAAACTGGAGGTCCGATATCTGTCTCTGATCTCAAGATACACATACTGCTGGAGGGAGATCAGTTTGACATGAAGACAAGAAAACGGATTTCCTCCGGCCCTCCAGAATGACGGAAGATCTCCTCGACCAATATGTCGCAATAGCCTATCGACCCTGTCGCCTCCGCTCCAGGCCTGCCTCCACCAGATCGCGAAATAACGGATGGGGTCGGTTTGGTCGGGATCTGAACTCGGGGTGGAACTGGACCCCCACGAACCAGGGGTGCTCGGATAATTCCATGATCTCGACAAGCTCCGCGTCCTCCCACACTCCCGACGGGATGAAGCCCTCAGCCCGCATAGCATCGAGATAGGTATTGTTGATCTCAAAACGATGGCGGTGCCGTTCCTGACTGCTAGGAGTTCCGTAAGCGCGAGAGGCCAGGGTGTCCGGCCGCACAGCACACGGATAGGCTCCTAGACGCATCGTCCCGCCCAGCCGATCGATCTCCTTCTGATCCGGCATAAGATCAATGACTGGGTGAGGCGTGTCGCTGTCAAACTCCACGCTGTCAGCCCCCTCAAGGCCCAGGACGTTGCGGGCGAACTCAACAACGGCACACTGCAGGCCGAGACATATTCCCAGGAAAGGGATCCCCTGTTCCCTGGCATATCGCACGGCTCCGATCATCCCCTCAATACCCCGATCACCGAAACCTCCGGGCACAATCACAGCATCAACATCGTGCAGTTGACTTGCAGCTCCTTCGGCTTCGTCTGGCTGCAGTTCCTCGGAGTCCACCCACTTGATCTGCACCCGGATCTGATGGTAGATCCCCGCGTGCACCAGGGCCTCAACGACGGACATGTAAGCATCGGGCAGGTCCACATACTTACCGACGATGGCCACCCGGATCTCGTCCTTGGGATTTCGGTATCGGTGCACCACATCTCGCCATTCGGCCAAGTCTCGTCCCCCAGTTTGCAACTGGAAATGATCAATTACAAGCTCAGCTAATCCCTGCTTTTCTAGCACCAGCGGAACCTCATAAATGGTATCCAGGTCCAGGTTCTCAATTACAGCATCCGCCGGAACATCGCAAAACAAGGCCAGTTTGGCAACGACCTCGTCGCTGAGGGGCTGACTGCAGCGACAGACAATCACATCGGGGTTGATCCCAATCCCCCTCAGCGAAGCCACCGAATGCTGGGTGGGTTTTGTTTTCTGTTCACGAACCGCTTCAATATAGGGTATAAGGGTGAGGTGGATATACATCACGCCACGTCGGCCCACATCAGCCTTCATCTGCCGGATAGCCTCGAGAAAAGGCAGACTCTCGATGTCACCCACGGTGCCGCCGATCTCGGCGATGACCACGTCTGCCTCCGAATTGAAGGCCACCCGCTCGATGCACGCCTTGATCTCATTGGTGATATGGGGAATGACCTGGACCGTCCTGCCGAGATACTCCCCCCGACGTTCCCGATCAATGACGCTCGAGTATATTCCGCCGGTGGTCACGTTGTTATCCTGGCTCAAATCGGTGTTGATGAAACGTTCATAGTGACCCAGGTCCAGGTCCGTCTCAGCACCGTCGTCGGTCACAAATACCTCCCCATGCTGCAGAGGGCTCATAGTACCCGGGTCAACATTTATATATGGGTCCAGCTTCATGATCGCCACCCGGAGCCCCCGGCTCTTCAGCAAGCGCCCCAGGGAAGCCGCGGTAATACCTTTCCCCAGCCCCGAAACCACACCGCCAGTTACAAAAATGAACTTTGCCACGTATCCAACCTCCTATCGAAGGACTCAATGACACTCATATGTGACGGGAAACACCGCGGAGCTGAAAAAGCAAAGGGCCCAGCTGCGCAGAGGCAACTGAACCGGGTGCCCACGTATATTCTATTTGGGATGGTTCGGAATCGTCAATTAGCAATACCTCCTCAACTACTTTCCCATTTCCTGCCACACCTGCTTCATCTCTGCAATCTCCGTCAGGGCTCGGGTCGCGTCCCTTCGATCGATTGCGACATCCAGCCTGACAATCCCGAAAGAGAAGCGGTTCATCTCATTTCTCTCGAGAACCAGCTGCAGACGGGCACCGACCTGGTCCCATGCTTTTTCCAAGTCCGGCAGGTGGCGCGTGGCCTCCTCCCATTTTTCATCACGGATCATATCGGCGAGGTCATCCAGGTACCCCTCAACATCCTCTCCCGGGCCAAAAGGCCGCTTCATCCAGGGCACTGTGCTCATGGAGAAGTAAAACAGAACAAGGATCAGGATGACAGCAATATACAGAAGCCAGTTCCTCCATCCAAGCTCAACTCCCCGCACGACTCAACCCGGCCCCTTATAGTCGCTGATATCGATGGGTATGGTGAAACGATCCCGGTAGAGGTCAACATAGATCTTGCCCGTGGAGTCGAGTGCGGCATAGGCCACCTCATCCATGGTCAGATCCCGGGAGCTCAGCTGCGTCTCAAGCCAGTCTCGGTCCAGGCGCAGCATGTGCAGGTTGTGTTCCATGATCTCTCCTTCGTAGATCAACTCCATGGTGAGCTGCTCCGCACCCTTCGCCATGCCAATATCCTGGGGCGTCAGGGGTCGCAAATTAGGCCACTTCTGTATGGAAAGATCCCCGTTGGTCTCAAGCATCGCGATCTTTATGTCAGAAAGATCGAATACACCCTTGTTGCGGAGCAGGCCCAAAATATCATCGATCTCGTACCGCATGACGCGAAGGTTATTCTCAAGTATCTGCCCTTCAGCCACCACCATTGTGGGTTCACCCTTGAGGATCTTGGCCGCCCAGCGCCACTTGATCGTCACATATTCCAGGATCGCGGCAAGAAGAATCCACGTGACCAGGCCGATCCAGGCCGACAGCGGCCGGATGTTCAGGTCCACGGTCATGGATGAAGTGATGGAGCCCACGGTAATGCCCACGATGTATTCGAAATAGGTAAGCTGACTGATCTGCGTCTTTCCCAGAATCCGGGACAAGATCAGCAACGTCAGGAAGGATACTGCCCCGCGGAAAACAACAGCTGGACCTTCTAGCAATGTTTCCACCCCATGGGTGAGGATGCACCGCCCACACCCATCCTATACTCCCATCTATCTGGGCAAATCACACAATGGCTTCATCCCCAGCCTGCCATGAATCGGAGACCCGAGGCGGCATCCTTCGTCTATTGACACCGGACAAGGAGGGTATGAGCGATGCCCTGTTGTCGCGATGAGTCCCATCGCGCCACACGGGTTAGAGGTATTGCATGAGGGCCCCGGCCAGGCTGAAGTAGATCATGAGACCGGTAACATCCTTGATCGTCGTGATCAGCGGATCCGAACCCGCAGCGGGATCCCAGTTCATCTTCGCCAGCATCCAGGGTATGGCGAATCCGATGACGGTGGCCAGAACCACCGTGAAGGCCATCGAGGCAGAGACGATCAGTGCGAGGACTACGTTTCGCTGCCACATATAGGCCATCAATGCCACGAGGAACCCGCTGATCGCCCCAAGGGAAAGACCGACCTTGAGTTCACCAAAAAGGTAGGGGAAAAACCTGTCCCGGTCCACATGGCCGAGAGCAAAACCCCGGACGAAAATGGTAGAGGATTGGGTGCCAACATTGCCGCCCATGTCCATGATGACCGGGATAAAGAAGGCAAGGGCAACGATGGTCTCCAGGATCTCCTCAAAGGCTCCAATGACCCCGCCGGCAATCATACCCCCGACCAGCGCAAGGAGCAGCCACGGCAGGCGGATGCGAAGGATGGTACCCAGATCAGATTGGATCAGGCGCGCACTGCGAAACTCGTCATTATCCTCTCGCTGCTCAATGAGGCCAGCCATCTTGAAGAGGTCCTCCGTTGACTCCTCCTCGATGACATCCACGATGTCATCGACCGTGATAATGCCGGAAATCTCCCCGTTCCTGTTGACGACCGGGACCGCCAGGAGGTCATACTTCGCGATGATATGAGCAACCTCTTCCTGGTCTACGCCCTCCTCCACCGTCACCAGGTTCTCCTTCATAACATCCCGGATCGGCTCCACCCAGCCTGCTGCCAGGAGTTCGCGCAGTGACAGCACCCCCACGGGCCTGTTCTCATCATCGACCACGTAGATGTAGTAGATGGTCTCTGCATCGTCAGCGCTGTGCTGTATTACCTGTATGGCTTCCTGGACCGTCAGTGACTCGGCGATGCTGATGAACTCGGTTGTCATCAACCCGGCGGCTGAGTCCAGGGCAAAGGCCATGAGCCGAGAGACCTCCTCCTGGTCCTCGAGCTGGGGCAAGAGATCACGGACCTCGTCATCGTTCATGACTCCCAGCACGTCCACCACGTCGTCGATGGGCATATCATTAAGAACGTCTCGCATCTTCTCGTCTGTCATCAAGGAAAAAGCCTCAATCTGATCATCTTCATCCATGTCACTGATGATTTCACTCAGAATCTCCGAGTCCAAAAGGCGAAAACACTCTGCCCTGGTAGAAGGCTCAAGACGAGCCAGGCAGCGCCTGACATCAAAACGATGCATCTCAGATAGAAGGTCCTCGAGGCGTTCCGCATCGGCCCGACTGATATACTTGAGCATTAGCATCATTAATGGGCTACTGTGTTTCATGTTCTCACCCCCTTTAAGATCAGTGTGTCCTCTGATAGAGGGTCACAACACAAAAGATTCCCAGTTGAGGCACGGGGTATTATAGCATGAGAGGCAGAACCTCTCAACCGGGGAAGGATTCTGCTTCCCTGTAGGGGATGCCCTGCGCTATAACATCTTCAGCGTGATCCAACTTGGCCGTGGAGGTTCTGAGCTAACTTTGATTGTGAGGTCAATAGTCCGTAAGGGAAACCTGCAGCATTCTTCGATCTGACCGACGGCGCATGTCTTCGGGCCACAGGCAGGGCGAACCCCATGAAGGACACAGAGCCAAGGTAACTGGCGAGGCAGTAGGCCAGGAGCAGGATTGATTATCCAGGTGCGATCCGATCAAAGAGCCTCCGAAGAAACAGCAGAAACACAGGGAAGGTACTCCGTGTACCCATCCACGCATTACGTGCCATTGTCATCTCGTCATGTAGGTCTGGGCCTGCGCCACCGCCTGGCGAAGCATCTTTCGCAGTAGACCTCGCCAATGGTGTCAATGATCTTGTCCGTTCGCCCGACCGGCATGGACCAGCCGTCGGGAGGCGCGCGGCCTATGACCGCCATGAAACTCCCACTCTGCAAACGCTGCCCGCATTTTGCACACTTAAAGAGACCGAAGAACCGTGTCACCTACCGATCCCCCTTCCAGAGCAGATCAACAGTGACAATGCCAGCCAAGGGAAGGTGGGAGGTCCTCCACGGGGCCTCCCACCTGTGGATCTAATCCTCCAGATGATACTCAAACCATGCCTGTATGCGTGCCATCCGATCCTGCACGTGTTCGGGCTGGCTCAGGCCGTGATACTCATCGGGGTACCGGACCATGACCACCTCTTGGCCCAGGTACCTGAGCGCCAGGTAAAACTCCTCGGCCTGGGCAACGGGGCAACGGAGGTCGCCCTCGCCATGCATGAGCATGACCGGCGTCCTGACCCGGTCGACATACGAAAGGGGAGAGCGCTCCAGCAGTTTCTCCGGGTCGTCCCACGGCGTACCCCCGCATTGATGCCCACCGAAGTCGTAACCGATGTCGCTCGTACCGAAGAAGCTGTGCCTGTTGGTGACCGGGGCTCCAATGATGGCAGCGGCGAAGCGATCCGTCTGCGTCACAATCCAGGAGCTCATGAACCCGCCGTAGCTCCATCCCATCACCCCCAGGCGATTCTCATCGGCAATGCCCTGCTCAATGACCCAATCAACTCCGGCCATGATGTCCCCGTAATCGGCACCTCCCCAGTCCTGGACCACCGCACATGCGAAGTCCTGCCCATAAGTCTGGCTTCCCCTGGGGTTGGTATACAGAACCGCCACGCCATTGGATGCGAGGATCTGGGCCTGGAACAGGAAACCCTGTCCATACGCCCCGTGGGGCCCTCCGTGAATCAAAGTCACGGTCGGATAGGTTCTTCCCTTTTCGTAACCGCGAGGCCGTAGCATGAAGCCCTCGATCCGTGTGTCATCATGACTGCAGTAGTCAAATCGTTCGGCAGCTGAGAACCACAGTTCCTCGACCAGTGCCGCGTTCTCACAGGTGAGCAGACGGGTTTGCCCATCCGGCTCCTGCAGCCAGAGTTCGTCCGGGATACAGGAGCTGCCGCTCTGGTAGACCACACTGCCGTCGGGACCACGGCTGAAAGCAGGGATTACTCCATCTTCAGTTCCAAGGACACGCTGGGTGCTGAAAGCCCCTTCGCACAGGTCGCCACGGTACAGGTAAACGGAGCCACGGTCCGCGGCAAGGAAGAAGATTGACTCACCGTCCGGACTCCACGCGAAGGGAGGAGCGGAGGACGTCAGGCCGACATCGGAGGCGATTCCCCCGAGGGGTCGATCCAGTTCGCCGGTCAGATGACAGGCCTGATCCTGGCTCCGGGGGAAGCTACCCTCCGGGCCCACATCGATGACCCACAGACCGTTCGTCGTCGAACGACCCCGGGAACCATCGTGCCCGGCAAAGGCGATCTTGTTTCCATCGGGGGACCACAGGGGACCTGCAGCCGTTCCGGTCCCCTCCATCAGGTGGTCCATCTGCCCCGTTACCACGTCAACGGCCCACAGATCCATTGCCAGCATTTTGTCAGCATCCGGATCCCTCAGGGCAGTGAAAGCGAGCTTCCTGCCATCTGGACTCCAGCAGGGAGTACCGAGGTGGTCATAATCACCGTCGGTCAGGCAACGGGGTTCGGGCCTGGGTTCATCGGGCCCGGAAGCTGCCAAAACAAAAACGTGGCTTCGCCTGTCACCAAAGGACCCCATACCATCGAAACGATACCGGAGACGGGTGATAACCCGCACATCACTGGCCTCTTCCCGGCCAGCTGCCTGTTCGATCGCACGAGTGCGATCACCATCAGGAGCTCCAGCATAGGGAGCCCAGTCCTTTGGTGGCTCAAACACGCGCGCTGTGAAGGCCAGGGCAGAGCCATCGGGAGACCACGAAACAGGCCCCGCTGGAATCGGCTCTGTCTGCAAGTGCCAGGGTTCACCGCCGGAAACACTCATCATCCAGATCTGGTTCTTTCCTGACCGGTTTGAAAGAAAGGCTATGTGGCTGCCGTCGGGAGACCATCGCGGTGCGGTGTTTCTGTGTTTGCCCACCGTCAACGGGCGAGATTCACCGCTGGGAAGATCCATCAGATACAGGTTCACATATCTTTTGTTCTCGTCGGCATCCCTCGTCTCGACACAGTAGATCAGTCTCTGGCCATCGGGTGAGATATGGGGTTCTCCAACACCCCTAAACCTGTGAAAATCCTCCGGTCGGAGAGCACGTCTTTTTGTCATATGGTCCCGGGAAAATGAACAACGCCAGACGGGCGCTGCGGGCCCGCTCCCGGTCATCACCCCTAACATATATTTTGGCGCCTTTCACAGGCACCGATTAACTCGCGGGCCGCACCGAATGATGACACCGGCTGAGTTCTGTATTCCCTAAAGGGACGGATCTTCCTTCTCGAGGGACGCTGAATACAATGCGAAAAAGGCAGGAGGGCGGTCCAAATCGACCCCGGAAGACCCGGCAGTCACGACGGAATCCTGGGGACCTGACAGGATCTCCTCCGCCGACTCCTCGGGAGCCAGAAGCAGAAGAAGAGCACCCAAAAGAAGTAGGACAACCAAAACAGTTACAACCCTGACCAGGGACATCTCAGGGAATCGATCTCGTTGATGTTTGGAATACATCGTCACCTTCACCTCGCTCCAAATGCGACCGTGTCAAAGCTCACGAGTCAAAGTATAGAGCTTAAATGGAGCGACGTAAAAGGGACTGTGGCGTCTTGTCAGGTGCCATTGGCAAGTAAAGCGGCTGAGATATCCCTCAGGATGCACAGTCTCATTGTGCATCCAAGTGGCGCTACCATGGTTCGATCTCAGTCTCATCCCATATGTATGGCACTCTCACATCCTCTCGGGAGCATCAACTCCTATAAGATCTAGGGCGGAAGCGAGTATTTTCTGGCAGCCCCTTGCCAGGATCAACCTGGCAACCGTCATTTGCTCATCGGAACTTAGAATCCTGCAGTCGGTATAAAAGACGTGAAATGCAGCGGCCAGGTCCAGAACGTATGCGGCTATACGCTGGGGTTCAAGACTCTCGCCCGCCTGCAGAACCTCACCAGGATAGTCCCCGAGAAGCCGAATCAGCTGATGCTCCCTGGGATGGCTGAGGACGTCAAGAGACTCCGCAGATCCCTCTGTCCTGGCTCCGAGTCCTCTCTTGTCCGCCTCTGCCATAATCCCCGAAATCCTCGCATGCGCATACTGGGCATAATAGACCGGATTGTCGGAGGACTGGGCCCTGGCAAGGTCCAGATCAAAGTCCAGGGGTGAGCTTGGCGAGCGCATGACGAAGAAGAAACGAGCAGCATCCTTGCCCACATCATCCAGGAGTTCCTCCATGGGCACAAAGGTGCCTGCCCTTTTGGACATGCTGATCTCTGTGCCCCCGCTTAGCAAACGCACCCACTGGGAGATGAGCACGTGAAGCACATCCTCTGGGTAACCCAGGGCACACAGCCCGGCCTGCATTCGGGCCACGTAACCGTGATGATCCGGCCCGAGAATGTCAATCAACCACTCATAACCCCGGTCCAGCTTGTCCAGGTGATAGGCCAGATCGGGAACAAGATAGGTGAAAGACCCATCGCTTTTGACCAGCACCCGGTCCTTGTCATCACCAAAGGCCTTACTTCTGAGCCATACCGCCCCATCCTGATCATAAAGGTAACCCCGTTCGCCAAGAAGGGCGAGAACCCTTTCTGGTCCGCCCTGGGCCCTGATCTCGCTCTCACGATACCAGCGGTCGAACTGTACACCGTACCTCTGCAGCATCTGTCTCTGCTCCCGGATCAGTTCCTCGGCGGCAAAACGCCCGAGAATCTCGCGGGACATCTCCCCATCATCTCCGTGGCGCTGCAGGTACCGTTGGGCAAGATCCTTCACGTACTCGCCGGGATAGGCATCCTCGGGCAGTGTGACCTCCTCGCCCCTCAGCTCGTTCAGCCTGCACTGCATGGACAGGCCCAGTTTGTCGAGTTGCCCCCCGGCATCATTGACGTAGTACTCGCTGTTGGCATCGTAACCGATTCGTCTCAATAGCCGTACCAGCACATCACCCAGGGCCGCAGAACGGGCCTGGACGACCACCAGGGGCCCTGTGGGATTAGCACTGACAAACTCAACGAGAACCCGGCGTCCCCCACCCCGCTCCCAGCTGCCGTAGCGGTCGTCATCCATGATCACTGCCAGCAAATCGCATAGATATGTATCACTGAAGCGTAAATTCACAAACCCAGGGCCGGCAATCTCCAGGCTGTGAAAATGCCGACTGCTCTCGATCTGGGGACCAAGGGCCCGGCAGAGTTCCTCCGCGACCTTTCGCGGCGAGCAGCGGGCCGGTCCAGCCAGCGCCAGAGCGGCATTGGTGGCCAGATCCCCATGGTCTGGATCTCGAGGCTTCTCCACAATGACCGCCTTCTCCATGGTTTCTTCTGGTAGAAACCCCTCCGAAACCAGGGACTGCACCGCCTGCCTAACGAGATCGGCAAACTCTTCCTGCATTCTCCAGTTGGATAACACTTCCGTCACAAGCACCACCCCGTCGGTTTTCTCTTTGCCGATTATACCAGAAGGAAGGTTCATCCACAGCCTCAGGGTCTCAGGCGTAAAAGGTGCTAACCCGATGGAGCTCCCCATAAGCCTGTACATGCTGGAAAGTTCTGTTTTGGAAGACCACAACGGTATATGCCCATCCCCTGGATTCACCGTACTGTATTCTGACGTAGGATCTCTCAGCAAATCCCTCGGCATACGGCCGGCAACAACCCACGATGGGCCCACATCCGACAGAACAAAGGAAGTGGGCCCATGAACCTCACAAACCTACAACCTCACGAGCGTGAAAGCATGCGTTTCAGGTCCCTGAGCCCAATCGTGCGATCGAACTCCAGCAATCCCCCGCGGAAGATCCTCGCTCCAAGCCGCATGAAGAGCAAGGAAGACAGAAACAATGCCGTCAGAGTCGTCGCGATCTCCCAGGAAGGAAGCCGGGTTGCAGCCATGCGCAGAAGCACTGCGGTCAGGTTAAAGGGGGGGACATGACTCAGGATCCTCAGAATGAGGGCGTTCGGCTGCATGAAAAACAGGGAGGCAAAGAACATTGGGGCCATGGGTATCAGTACGACCAGTCCCTGGGCCTGACTGCCGCCCTCAGCATCCTTCATCGTTGCGCCCATGGCAGCAAACAGGGACGCCAGGAGCAGGTAGCCGAACAGAAAGTAGAGCAAATAGATGATGGCGTCCCCCAGAGGCAGGAAGAAACCTTCGATATCGACGAAGCGACTGATCGCCAGGAGCGCGGTTCCCACCCACACGGAGATCTGGACCAGGCCCAGGAGCCCAAAACCCATCACCTTGCCCCAGAGAAGCTCCGCCGCGGAAACGGAAGAGAGAAGAATTTCCACCACCCTGTTGCGCTTCTCCTTGATAATCCCGTACATCAGGATCTGGCCGGAGAAGATGGAGGCGAAGATCAGGGTCATGGCCACAATGACGGGCATTATCATGGCGGAGACATGCTCCTCTTCGCCCTCGATGGAATGCCTTTCCAAAGATACTGCCGAGGTCGCTGCCACGATCTGCCCTGCGTCCAGCCCCAGGGCGTCAAGCCGATAAGAGGTCACGGCCCTCGTCAGCGGGGTTCTCAGTGTAGCCGTGGCAACATCCCGCGCATCACTAACATAAAGCGGGATCCTGCCATCCATTAGAGCCTCTTCATCGACGACGATGAAAGCTGAGAACTCCCTTGCCCGGAGGCCTTCCTCGATCTCCTCCTGGCTGCCAAGGTGCCGCTGTAGGGTAATAGGTGTACCCATGACCTGGTTGCTCAGATGCTCGTACAAATCGCCCGTTTCATCCATCACCGCAATCGTCATCGCCTCGGAATGCACTCGCTCTCCGACCCAGTAACTGGCACCTGCCACGACCACCATCAGCAAGGGGATGAGGAAGGTCAGAAGCAGAAAGGTTGGCGTTCGGACGTTTTTCCAAAACTCCCAGCGGGCAACCTTGACAACGTTATGCAAAGGTCGGGTCTTCAATGGTATCGCCTCGTTTCTTCACCATCTCGACGAAGATATCATGCAGGGGTGGCTTCCGAATCGAGATCTCTTCCACCGCTACCCGGCAGGAGATCCAGGCCAGCAATTCGTTGACGCTGGCGTCACCGTGATGACGCAGAACGAGATGGCCGGGTTCGCTTCTCAGGATGCGGCTTCCCTGCAGAGATTCCACCGAAGACGCATCGTCTTCAGAACGGAAACGCAGATCGATGATGTTCTCAGGATGCTTCCGCTTGATTTCACGAAGATCACCGTAAAGCACCTGCCTGCCCGCGTTGACCATGAAGATCCGATCGCAGAGTTCCTCTACCAGACCCATCTGGTGTGCCGAAAGAACAATGGCTGTCCCCCGGTCCTGCAGCTCCCGGATGATGTCCTTAAACAGATCCTGGTTGATCGGATCAAGACCGGAAAAGGGCTCATCGAGGACCAGGAGATCGGGTTCGTGTAGCACACTGGCGATGAACTGCACCTTCTGCTGCATACCCTTGGAGAGCTGCTCGAGCTTCTTCTGCCCCCAGTCCGCCAGTTCCAACTTGTCCAGCCAGGCCATGGCAGATTCCTCGGCTCGGGCAATTTCCATCCCCTTCAGGCGAGCGAAATAGAGGAGGTTGTCCAGGACCTTTGCATCCTCATACAGGCCCCGCTCCTCGGGCAGGTACCCGATCCGCTCCTTGCTATGGACCGGGGCACCCTTAAAGCTGAAATTGACCTCTCCTGAGTCTGCTGAGATGATGTCCATAATAATCCGAATCGACGTCGTCTTGCCCGCTCCATTTGGACCCAGGAGCCCCAAAATCTCGCCGGCACCCACAGCAAAACTGGCATCGCTGAGGGCAACCGTATCGCCGTAGGTTCGAGTCAACCCCTTCACCGACAGTACCTCTCCCATTCCAGGATTTCCTTTCCGCGCAGAAGGTCTGAATGCGTCTATGAAGGTAACCGGGGATCGAGGCTCCGGACCAGCCCACCCACATCATTGTGATCCTATCACAGGCCCCCCAGCGATTCTACTACCCGAAAACCAACCAGGAGCTCAGCTGACATGAGGATTGCTGAGATGATTACAAAAACGACCGTCGCTCAGTTCAGCCACCCGCGGGGAAGCCACCGCTGTCGATTCTTCAGGACCGAGCCTGCGGGCGAAAACCTGTTCAGGTTCCTCAGGGACCAGGCGTAACCCAGAAGGGCCACCAGACCGACGAAGAAGCATACATGACTCCCAATCCCTGCCAGGTAGTCTGCCGTTTCGTAATGGAATGGGTCAGCACATAGAGGCATGAAACCGCCAGGGCGTTGTTGAGGGTGTGCTGCAGTATGCCTCCCACGATCGAGCGGGTCTTGATCACAACCACCCCGGTCGTCAGGCCCAAGAAGAACATGGTGATCAAGCTGGTGAAGGATCCGTGGAACAGGGCAAAGACCAGGGAACTGAACATGAGTGCTGCAAGGGTCCCATCGGATGCTTCAACCGAGGGCAATACGGCGCTGCGAAAGAATATTCCCTCGCAGGCTCCGGCCGAGATTCCGATCAGATACAGGTAACGCCCAAGATCCGACGGCGTCGTCGGAGAGGGAAGAACATCCAGGGGCTCAAACCCGAGTCTCGCGAGATGGGTCATCAGGATGAAGGCGAAGAAGGCATTGAGAACCCAGGCGCACAAAGTGAGCAGAAGCACGGGCGAAAGGTACCGGGTCTCGAGCATCCTCATGCGGGCGAAATCCCTATGCTGCACCCGGTGACGCCCCAGGTACCAGAGGGCGGGGATCAGGATGGGGACCCACTGCGTGAGGAGTATTCCCACATGAAGATTTAGAGCCTGCAACATCGAACCCAGGACAAGCAGCAGAAGAAGCACGGTGAGGATCAGGCAGGACAGCCATCTCAGACGCGGCCGATTTGCCCCTCCGTCG
>PXCI01000325.1 GCA_003566675.1 Clostridia bacterium | reverse complement strand
GTGAGGTTTCCGTATGTTCGGCCGGTCCTGCCGCGGATCAGCTCTGCGACGTCGGGGTTCTTCTTCTGGGGCATGATGCTGGATCCCGTGGCGTAGGCATCATCGATCCTTATGAAGGCGAATTCTTCACTGGACCACAGGACCAGTTCCTCACTCAGGCGGCTCAGGTGCATCATGGTGATCGCGGAGGCGGATACGAACTCCAGGAGGAAGTCCCGATCAGAGACCGCATCCATGCTGTTATCATACGGTGCCGAAAACCCCAACTCCCCGGCAGTGAACTCGGGATCGATGGGGTGGGCGGTTCCCGCCAGGGCGCCCGATCCCAGGGGTGAGACGTCTGCCCGTTTCAGGCAGTCTGAGAATCGATCGTGGTCGCGCTGCAGCATGAAAAAATAGGCGAGGAGGTGATGGGGAAAAAGCACCGGTTGAGCCCGCTGCATGTGGGTGTATCCGGGCATGATCACCTCGTCATTTTCTTCAGCCAGGCCCAGGAGGGCCTTCTGAAGGTCGCGGATTCGTTGCCTTACTGCCAGGATCTCTTCCTTGATGTAAAGATGCATGTCAGTGGCGACCTGGTCATTTCGACTCCGCCCGGTGTGTAATCGCCCCGCTGTGGGGCCGATCCGCTCGGTGAGCAGGGCCTCGATATTCATGTGGATATCCTCGTGGGCCGCAGAGAGGAGGGCCTTCCCCTCCTCAATGTCTTCCCGTACACCCTGCAGCCCGGTGATGATTTCCTGGGCGTCTTCTCCAGAGATGATCCCCTGTTTCGCCAACATCCTGGCGTGGACCGTGCTGCCGAGGATGTCGTGATGATATAGCCTTTTGTCGAACTGTATGGATGCGGTGAAGCCCTCGCTGCGACCCCAGTCCTGCCCTTTGAAACGCCCTCCCCACAGCTTGCTCACGCTATCCCTCCTCAATCAACTACCAACCTGGATTCTTCTGATTTTAGCTTGGCTGCAGTCCTTTGCTTCTCTGAGTATACTACGGTTGGCAGTCGCCAGTAATTGATGAAGCCCTCGGCGGCCTGATGGTCAAAGGCATCGTCGTCACCGTAGGTGGCCAGGGACAGGTCATACATGGAGTAGTCAGATTGTCGGCCTACCACCTGGCAGCTCCCCCGGAACAGTTTGACGCGGATCAACCCGGTTACGCTCTTCTGGCTGCTGTCCATGAAGGCATCCAGGGCTTCCCGGAGGGGCGAATGCCAGAGCCCGCTGTAGGTTAGCTCCGCGTATTGGGGTTCGAGGCTCGCCTTGAAGTGGCCGAGCTCCCTGGGCAGGGTGAAGCTCTCCAACTCACGGTGGGAGTTGATCAGGACAGTGGCTGCGGGGGCCTCATAGATCTCTCGGGACTTGATCCCCACCAGTCGATTCTCGACGTGGTCGATGCGACCCACTCCGTGACGTCCGGCGATCTCATTGAGGGTCTCCAGCAGCTCCGTCAGGTTCATCCTCTGCCCGTTCAGGTGTGTTGGAGCGCCACGCACGAAACCGATCTCCAGGTATTCGGGCTGCTCGGGTGCGTCTTGGGGTGAGGTGGTCCACTCAAAGGCCTCCTCGGGAGCCTCGGCCCACGGGTCCTCCAGGACCCCGCATTCGATACTGCGGCCCCACAGGTTCTCGTCAATGCTGAAGGGGTTCTCCTTGCCCACGGGGATCGGGATGCCGTGCTGCTGGGCGTAGGCAATCTCATCTTCCCTGGACATGGGCCATTCCCGGACGGGAGCAATGATCTTCAGATTTGGGTTCAGAGCGGCGATTGAGGTGTCGAATCGAACCTGGTCGTTGCCCTTGCCGGTACATCCGTGGGCGACGGCCTCGGCTCCCACCTCCTCTGCCACGTCCACAAGCAGTTTTGAGATCAGTGGACGGGAGAGCGCCGAAGCCAGCGAGTATTTTCCCTCATACATCGCGTTTGCCTTGAGAGCCGGCAGGATGTACTTTTCTGCGAGATCAGCCCGGGCATCCACCATGCGAGATTGAATGGCGCCGATTTGCAGCGCTTTGTCCTGAATCACATCCAGGTCCTTGGCTGCACCCACGTCAACGGCGAGGGCGACGACCTCGTATCCATGTCGATGCTGGAGCCATTTGATTGCCACCGATGTGTCCAGTCCACCTGAATAGGCCAGTACGACTTTCTTCATTGTTCAGCCTCCTCTATGATGACTAAAGAAACGTATGCAGAACATAGCATGTGTATGATTATACTGCTATGGTCCAATTATATACAAGGGCTACCCACTATTTCCGTCAGATATGCCAGGTTTGGATGCATATGTGGGAATAGTTATGCTTACTCAGGGCGATCGATGGCCCCCTTGAAACATGGATCCCGGCGGTCGATGTCCCAGGTGGATTGGCGTGCACATGTTGGTCATGGAGGGCTGCTTATGATGTCGCGGCTCTGGTCGGCAGGCCAAGATGGCTGTCGAGTGGGCGGAGAGGCAGGAATTATGTTTCTTGTACTTGACGGGGGCACCGTTCATGCCGGAAGCTGGGATGAAAAGGAGGCTTCCCTTGGAGGTGATGGAATGCCCTTTCGTACCGATGAAGAGTTTGCACTGCGCATGGATCGTGAGACGAGTCCGGGGCTGCTCCGTGATCGTTTCTACATCCCACCCGATACCATCTACATGGATGGCAATTCCCTGGGCCTGTTGTCCCGCGATGCCGAGGATGAATTGATGAAGGGACTCCGGGCATGGAAGGAACTGGGGATACGGGGTTGGATGGAGGCGGAGCCGCCCTGGTTCCACCTGGGAGAGGAGCTGGGCAGACGACAGGCCGGCTTGATGGGAGCCGAAGACGATGAGGTGGTGTCGGCATCCTCGACCACCGTGAATCTGCATACCCTGGTGAGCACCTTCTACGATCCCCGGGATGGCCGCAGGAGGATCCTGGCGGATGGACTGAATTTCCCCTCCGACCTGTACGCTCTGCAAAGTCAGCTGCGTTTGCGGGGTATGGACCCTCGCGAGGACCTGGTCCTGGTGCAGGCTCGCAACGGGAAGTTCCTTGAAGAGGATGACATCATCGAGGCCATGTCCTCGGACATTCAGCTTGCGCTGTTTCCCTCGGTGCTGTACCGCAGTGGACAGCTCCTGGATATGGAGCGTCTCACGCGAGAGGCCCATGACCGGGGGATCGTCATCGGCTTCGACTGCAGCCATTCGGCGGGGGCTGTGCAGCACCGTCTCTCTGAATGGGGTGTGGACTTTGCTTTCTGGTGTACGTATAAGTATCTCAACAGCGGTCCGGGAGGAATTGCCAGCCTCTACGTGAACCGTCGGCACTTTGGATGTCGTCCAGGCCTGGCAGGTTGGTGGGGATACGACAAAGACGAGCAGTTTGACATGAGTACGCAGTTCAAGCCGGCAGGTTCGGCGGGTGGGTGGCAGATTGGGACCGTCAGCGTATTGAGTGCCGCGCCCCTGCTC
>PXCI01000077.1 GCA_003566675.1 Clostridia bacterium | reverse complement strand
TCAGGCTGGCCACCCAGATCGGGTCCGGCCTGGTGGGGGTCTTGTATATCCTGGACGAGCCCAGTGTCGGGCTGCATCAGCGCGACAACCGCCGATTGCTGGACACCCTTGCAAATCTCCGCGATCTCGGCAACACGGTGATTGTGGTTGAGCATGACGAGGAGACCATCCTGCGGGCCGACCACGTGGTCGACATCGGTCCCGGGGCGGGAGATCGCGGGGGCCACGTGGTGGCCGAGGGACTCCCACGGGAGATCATGGCCTGTCCGGAGTCGATCACCGGCCAGTATCTCAGCGGTGACCGGGAGATTCCCGTCCCGAGACAGCGGCGCCGGCCGGGAGCGAAGTGGCTGGTCGTCAGGGGGCCCCGGGAACACAATTTGAAGGGCGTTGATGTCGAGATCCCCCTTGGGCTGTTCGTGGGGGTGACCGGGGTTTCGGGCTCGGGCAAGAGCACCCTGGTCCACGACATCCTGTATCGCCAGCTGGCACATGATCTCAACCGCGCCCACTATCCCGCGGGCCGCCATGATTCGATCGAAGGCAAGGAGCATCTTACCAAGGTGGTGGAGATCAACCAGTCCCCGATCGGGCGGACGCCGCGCTCCAATCCAGCGACTTACACGAAAACCTTTGACTACATCCGCGAGGTGTTCGCCAGCACTCCGGAGGCCAGGACCAGGGGATACGAGAAGGGAAGGTTCAGCTTCAATCTCAAGGGGGGGCGCTGCGAGTCCTGCAGTGGGCAGGGCATCGTCAAGATCGAGATGCATTTTTTGCCCGACATTTACGTGCCCTGTGAGGTCTGCGGTGGACGTCGCTACAATCGTGAGACCCTTGAGGTTCGGTACAAGGGCAAGACCATCGCCGATATCCTGGCGATGACCGTCGACGAGGCCGCCGAGTTCTTCGCCGATATTCCCCGTATTGACGATCACCTGTCCACGCTGCGGGATGTGGGCCTGGGATACATCAAGCTGGGCCAACCTGCAACGACCCTGTCCGGCGGCGAGGCGCAGCGGGTCAAGTTGGCTTCGGAGCTCAAACGCCGTTCGAACGGCGACACCCTGTATCTTCTGGATGAGCCCACCACCGGCCTGCACAGCGCCGACATCCACCAGCTCCTCAAGGTGCTGCAGCGCCTGGTTGACGATGGGGCGACCGTGGTCATCATCGAACACAACCTGGACGTGATCAAGAGCGTGGATCACATCATCGATCTCGGCCCGGAGGGCGGAGAAGAGGGAGGGCGGGTCATCGCCACCGGTTCGCCGGAGGAGGTGGCGGCCGAGGTAGGATCCCATACCGGGAAGTATCTCAAGGATGTGCTTTCGAGGCAGCTCCCGGGAGACGACCTGGTCCGGGTCGGTGCGGGTTCTTCGGAGGTGTGATGAATGCGTGAGGGGCTCGGGGCGAGGGCGGCGGATTTCCCCGAACAGCCCGGGGTGTACCTGTTTCGGGATGCCCCCGGGGAGGTTCTATACGTGGGCAAGGCCCGTTCGCTGCGCCACCGGGTCCGTTCCTATTTTGGTTCCCCGGCCGCACTGAATACCCGGACCATGAAGATGCTCAATGCGGCGTCGGATGTGGAATGCATCGTGACCGATAATGAGCTCGAGGCCCTGATCCTCGAGTCCAACCTGATCAAGCGTCACCGCCCCAAGTACAACATCCGCCTCAGGGACGACAAGCAGTATCCCTACGTGGTGATCACCACGGGCGAGGAATATCCCCGGGTGAACATTGTGCGGCAGCCCGAGGAGGACGACCACCGCTATTTTGGTCCTTTCACCACCAGCGGTGTGCTGCGACAAACCCTGGATCTATTGCGCAAGGTGTTCCCTTATCGGACTTGCAGTGACACCCGCCTTCGGGCCGGGGGGCGACCGTGCCTGCACCACCAGATGAACCGATGTCTCGCTCCCTGCAGCGACGCCGTTGATGCAGAGGGCTATGCAGAGATGATTGAGGGTCTGGTTCGCGTCTTTTCTGGCGATGCCGACACCGTGACCCGTGAGCTCAGGGAGAAGATGGAGCGGGCAGCCTGCGGAATGGATTTCGAAAGCGCCGCCAGGTACCGGGACCAGATCACGGCCCTGAAGCAGATGAATGAGCGTCAGAAGATGATCGCCTCTTCTGCCGAGGAGCAGGACATCGTCGGCCTCGCCCGCAGTGGCGACCTGACGTGTGTAACCGTCATGTTCATGCGTGAGGGCCGAATGGTGGGGCAGGACAATCACTCCGTCGCAGCCGGGGCGGATGATTCCGACGGTGAGATCCTCGGCGCTGTGCTGCGGGAGTATTATGCCGATGCTCCCCTGGTGCCGAGGCGCATCGAGGTGCCGTGCCTCCCCCCGGGAGCAGAGACCCTGCGCCAGTGGCTGAGTGCCAGGCGTGGAACCCGGGTCTTTTTGCATCAGCCCCAGCGGGGAGAGCGAAGGCGGCTGGTGGAGATGGCCTGTCGCAATGCCGAGGTCTACCTGGCGGAGATGCAGAGGGAAGATCCCTCGGATCTCCTGGCTGCTGAACTGGACCTGCCGGTGACGCCCCATCGCATCGAGTGCTACGACATATCCAACACATCCGGGGGGGGTGCGGTTGGTTCCATGGTGGTCTTTGAGGGCGGAAGGCCCGCCCGCTACGCCTACCGCCGCTTCCGGATCAGGGAGGTCACAGGTCCCGACGACTTCGCCATGATGGGAGAGGTTCTGGGGCGTCGGCTTGACCGATTGAAGGGGGCAGATCTGCAGGTGGCCGAGGAGGACCCCTCCTTTGCTGCTGCTCCAGACGTGATCCTCGTGGACGGGGGTGCGGGCCAGGTTTCCACCGCCGCCCGAATCGCCCAGGAAAAGGGTCACGCTGAGATCCCCATCCTGGGTCTGGCCAAACGCGAGGAGCTGATCTACCGTCCCGGCCAGCCGGACCCGATTCGCCTGCCCGAGGACTCAGCCGCCTTACGATTGCTGCAGCAGATCCGGGACGAGGCTCACCGCTTTGCGATCAACTACCACCGGCAGCTTCGCAGACGACAGGGGATCCGTTCCCTTCTCGATGATATCCCGGGTATTGGGACCAAGCGCAGGAATGCGCTCCTGCGACACTTCGAATCCGTGGGGGCCCTTGCCGATGCCTCGGTGGAGGAAATTGCCGCCGTGGACGGGATGACCCGCCGCGTTGCCGAGGGTGTCCTGCGTTTCCTGGGCGAGCACCGGGACAGGATCTGAAGGTCGTGTCGTGCTTGCAGGAGCGTTGCACCTCAGCTGGCTACCACCTTCATCAGCAAGCCCTCGAATGATCCAGGTGAAACTTCTCTCAGAGGACGCGGAACTTGGTTGCCCTCCGTGGTAATGTGACCCTGGAGTTCCGGATGCCTGATCAGGTTCCCATCCATCCGTAGCCAGGCCGACGGCCCTGCAACCTGGGCGCTGCCGTACGCCAGCGTCGCGGGGGCCCTT
>PXCI01000202.1 GCA_003566675.1 Clostridia bacterium | reverse complement strand
TGTCTTTGCCCTGGCAGTTTTTCCCGATCTAGGAGCAGCAAACGCAAAGACCGGCGTTGCTGGGGCTGCGCTGGGAGGTGGTCTTCTGGGGATCCTATGCTGGGCCGAGTGGCGGATCATGGCGGAGGTGTATCGTAATGTGGCCTGGGCTGATGTGCCGCTGAGAGTTGCAGTGTCCCTGGTTCGTCCTTCTATTGCCGATGTGTATCCAATCCTGGTTCTGTTCTCCCTGTTGACCACGGGGATCGCCGTGGGTTGCGGCCTCTTGGATCCACGTTCCATCGGGAGGGCTCGTTGGAGGTCAGTCTCACTCGCGGTACTACTCGCCCTACCTGTATCCATGGTCAATCTGTCCCAGCTAGTTCAGACGCTGTACCCTCTGCTAGGCTGCCTCTCCCTACTATTCTGGTTGCAACTGTTTCGTCGCAGCTGGCGGCTCCGTCAGTTCCACAGGTAGCAACGGACGCGCAGGCCGCGATATGGTATGCTAGATGCTAGACAAGCCATCGGGGGGAGAATCGTCATTGATCGAGAATGCAATAGAAGGGAGGTCCGCAAATGCACGAAGCTGAAGGCACGGAGCAGTCGACGACCGAAGAAGAATTTGATCGTGCAGTTGAGCTGTTGGGCCGGGGACAAAATGGTGAGGCTCTGCGGATCCTTCTGCCTCTGATTGAACAGGACCCGGATCATGCTGATGTCCTGAACAAAGCAGGTGTTGCCTACGCCGGACTCAAGGAGATGGTGGGGGCTGAGAACTGTTTCCTGCGGGCAATCATCGCTGATCCACGGCATGTTGCCGCCCTCTCCAACCTGGGGAATATATACCTTGACCGGGACGATACTACACGGGCGATCGCCCTGTACAAGAAGGCGATTAAATACGAACCGGACTATTCAGCAGCCCACAACAACATCGCCGCAGCCTACAGGCGTACCGGTGAGCGCGGCAAACAGGTTGAGCATTTCAAAAAGAGCCAGCGTCTGAAGATCAAGAGTCAGGAGAGCAGAGACGAGGTTCGCCGGCCCTGGACCCGACGTCGGGCCCGTACTGCCGACAACGCAAGTGAGACAGACCAGGTGGAGTCGGGGGGAGCCGCCGATGTTGGGAGGCGCAGAGGATGTCTGGGCGGTACAATCATCGGCGCAATGCTGATCGTGATCCTGCTGATCATAGTGCTCTGAGGCAAGCTGCGGGACCTGTGCTCTGGCTCCTCCTGTTCGCCGTCATGGTACTGTTTTTCTCCCGGGGCTACCCGCTCGTTCTGGCGCCCCAGTCGGGTACGCCTCTCCTGGTCACTCCCGTCGTGAAACGTCCACTGCCTGGGCCGGGCGTACCTGTTGAGATGCTGATGACATCCCTGCCCAGTGCTGCCGGCGAGGGTGTGCCTACTTTACTGCTAGGGTTCGTGAAGGAGGAGAGCCGTCTCACGTGGGAGTTTGAGGGGCAATGGGAATACCTGGATCTAGCATGGTCTGTGGAACCTGATGAGCAACTACTGACGGTCAGAGGAGATGAGGTCGTTGCGGTTGCACCCTTTGGTGCGACGGAGCTCGCTGTGGTGTCGGCTGGCGACGGAGGGGCATTGCTCGAACGGTGGCCTGTACCGCAAGGCGTGGTGACGGGCCTCTATACTCATTCCCGGGGCCTGCTCTGTGTGTCCACCGAGCCGATAGACCCTACACGTTATCCAGGCGAATTCACTGAGGGCTCCGATGCGGGTGAGGGGGAAGAATCCCCTTTGTTTTCTGACCATCTCTGGTTGAGGGATCGGGCCAGTTGGGCGCAGCAGTCTATGGTGCTAGAGGATACTGCGGTGTTGACGTTCCATCAGGGCGCTGCAGGTTTTCCCTCTCGAGATGCAATCCTGGGCCTTCATGCCAGTGACTTCCCTGCAGGAGGCGGCCCTTATCCGATTCGCCTGAGCTTTCTGTCAGAGGGAGATCTTCACCAGGCGTGGCCACTGAGCCTGAACGTAAGCCCGACTAGCCCCCCCAGCCTGGCCCTTGGCGCAACCGATGAGGCGCTGCCGCTGGTGATTGTATGGGACAAGAACCACGTCTTGGCCTACGGAGACGGAGGAGGGGAACCCCGGTGGACATTCCAACCGCCAGGCGTTGCGGCTGGCGGGGACGAGGTGACGAGTGCCTTCATATTTTCTGAGGGGACTGTGGTGGTCACAACAGGTGCCACGGTCCATTTCCTGGATCGGGACGGCCATGCCACCGCCGCCCTGTCAATGCGGTCACCGATCGTGGCTGCACTGCCCCTTGCCGCCTTTGACGGGATATTTGCTATGCTGACGGAAGAGCAAATAGCCCTGTACGATGATCGGGCCCGTGAGATCTGGAGGGAGCCTGTTGACTGCCCACCCCTGGCATGGGACATCTTCACCGTTGAAGAGGGTGATCACGCCGCCATCTACATGGGTGTGGCCACGGGTTGCCATCTAATCCAGTATCGGATCGACTCGGCTCCATGAGGAGGCACCTTTGATCAGGAGACGCCGCTTACCCAACTTCAAGAACGCCCACTACTGGGCGCTGGGGGCCATACTCGCGGGGGCGCTGTTTCTGCTGCGCCTGGAACTTGATCAACTGTGGCCCGCAAGCCCCCTCTGGATCCGATCCTTAATGACCTTCGGCGCGGCTTCGGTGATCGGTGAGATATGGGTGAGCAAGTACTGGCCTTTGCTGCGGACCTCTTCGACCGAATCGCGGGACGTATTGGTAGGGCTTGTGTCCTTGGTAGTTACACTGACCGTGGTCATTGTTCTCGTGGATATGTTTGCAGAGGTCGAGCTGCCCCTGGGACCTATTGCCTGGACCTATTACATGTCCTATCTATTATTCGATGCTTCATACCAGTGGTGATCTACAGTGGGTGGAGATGAATCCATTTTGAAGAGCCAACGATCCGCCAGCGTGGTGTTGCTCGTCGCGGTTATCTGTGTTTCATCAGGTTCCATCTTGATACGGATGGCAGATGCTCCGGCCGTGACAGTGGCCTTTTATCGTCTCGGCTATGCCGCAATCATCCACGCGATATTGTCGATTCCCGGAAGGCGCGACTACCGACGCTTCGATCGCGGGACGTTTCTGAAGTCTCTGGCTGCAGGCGCTGCACTGGCGGTGCATTTTGTCCTGTGGATCCTATCGCTGGATCACACCTCCGTGGCCGCCTCGACGGTGTTGGTCTCGTTCCACCCGATTTTCACCGCCCTTTTTGCGTACGTTGCCCTGGGTGAGACGCTTTCTCGAAGACAGATGTTTTCCGTGGTCCTGGCTCTCTTTGGTACGATGGTGATCGCTGGAGGGGCTCACTTCGCTGGCGGGTCACTCCTTGGAGATGGCCTCGCTCTCGCGGGGGGCGCAGCCCTCGCCATCTATTTGCTTGTGGGCCGACAGGTGCGCGCGAGAATTTCGACCCTCACCTATACGACGGTTGTGTATTCCTTTGCTGCACTGTGCGTGATGGGTCTGATTCTCATTCTTGGCCGTCCCCTGGGGGGGGGAGGGTCCCGCGAGCACCTCATCTTCGTGGCCCTGGCCGTGATTCCCACCCTGCTCGGCCACACACTGTTGAGCTGGTCCCTGGCCCATATTCAGGCCTTTGATGTTTCTGCATCTGTCCTCGGAGAACCCGTAGGTGCTACACTTCTCGCCTATTTTCTGCTGAGCGAGGTGCCCGCCCTCCACCAGCTGGCGGGTGGCGCCATTGTACTGGTTGCCCTTGGGCTGCTGCTTCAAAACCGAAACGCTGCGGGCCGATTGCGGCCCTCGGGTCGCTGATCCAGGAGGTGACGAAGATGACTTGGCTCGACTGGATCCTCTTAGTGCTGATATTGTCCGGTGCCATCAATGGGGTGAGGCGAGGACTCGTCTATTCCCTCTTTGGCCTTGCCGGTCTTGTCGCTGCTCTTGCAGCGGGGTGGTCCTATTCTTCGCAGATAGCCATGCATCTCGAGGAGGCGTGGGGCTGGCAGACCCGGCTGGAAGAGTACCTGGCGCTCACGGTGCCTTTCCCTAGCGGGGTAGGAGGTGTGCTGTCTCCCGGTGCGAACTACTCAGAATTTGCCGGAACGGTGCTGCTAATACTGGGTTTCATCGTGGTGTTCATGGTGGTCATGGCGGTCGTTCGACTCCTTGCCCATCTGTTTCGGGCGGTGATCACTGGGGGCTTCACAGGAGTCCTCGACCGGCTCATGGGAGGTCTGTTCGGTTTCTTTACCTCCACCATCTCTGCGAGTGTCTGCCTGGGAATTCTGGTGATGCTTTCGGCTTCAATGCCCGTTCTGGCCTGGGCCGGAGCTGTGATTGAGGCGTCCTCGCTGGGTAGAGAATTGGCAAGGGTGTTCTACTTGCTCAGTCCTCTGAGCGAGCATTTACTAGAAATGTTAACCTGATGGGGGTGTTGCTGTTGACCTGGGCTGAGCTCTGGATGCAGTACGAGACATATATCCGGCCTGCTCTCTGGCTGCGGACTCTGTCTATCATTCTTCCCATTCTCCTGGGATTTCATCTCGTGGTAAGGGTCGGATTCGCTGCCATCGATAGGGGTATTGACCTCACAGAGCGGCGGATCACCACCGAGGAAGAGATCCGCAGGGTTGAGACCCTTCGAGGCCTTCTCAAGTCGCTGGTCAGGTACCTGGTGGATTTCATGGCCCTGACCACGGTGCTTCCGATCCTGGGCATTCCCGCTGCACAATTGCTTGCGGGGGCCGGGGTAGTTGGTCTAGCCATAGGCTTTGGTGCCCAGAACCTGGTGCGAGATGTGATTGCCGGCTTCTTCTTCCTGCATGAAAACCAGTTCACCGTGGGGGACTTCGTTGAGACCGAGGGTGTGATGGGCGTGGTGGAGGACATAGGGCTTCGAGTGACTCGCCTGCGCAACTTCGGTGGGCAGCTCCATTTCCTTCCAAATGGAAGCATCGGAGTGGTGACCAACTACTCCCGCGGCTCAATGCGCGCCATGGTAGATGTGGAGGTGGCCTATGAAGAAAATATCGACGAGGCCCTGGCCGTGCTCGAGGAGCTGTGTGAGGAGATGGGGGAGATGATTGAGGGAATCGTTGATGGCCCCCTGGTTCTGGGTGTGCAGTCTCTCAACGACTCTTCCGTGACACTGCGGGTGATGGCCAGGGCTGCAAGCATGCAGCAGTGGGCTGTGGAGCGGACAATGCGCCGCATGATCAAGCAGCGATTTGTCGAGCGCGGGGTCGAGATTCCGTATCCCAGGCGGGTCATGGTGCCTATCACCCACACGGCGATCAACAGATCTCAAGAAGAAGAGGAGGGAGCAGAGTGAGGCCCATTGTCAGGCTCGGAGATGTTCTCACGCTCAAGAAGCCCCATCCCTGCGGCTCCAGCCGCTGGGAAGTCCTGCGGGTGGGCGCGGATTTCCGCCTCCGCTGCCTGGGTTGTGACCGACTCGTGATGCTCCCCCGCCGTAGGGTCGAAAGTAGGATCCGAAAGGTGGAACCCATGGCACAGGACTGCGAATCCGAGGAGGTTGAACAGTGAAACTGGGCATCGTTGGTCTGCCGAATGCGGGCAAATCCACACTGTTCAACCTGGTGACGGGCGGCGGCGCAAGAACAGACCTGTATCCCTTCACGACCGTCGAGAGCAACATTGGCATGGTGGACGTCCCCGATGACCGCCTGGAGCCTGTTGCGCAGGTCCTCCGGTCAGCTGTGTCAATCCCCGCTGCAATGCGGATCGTGGACATCGCCGGTCTGGTCAGAGGGGCGAGCAAGGGAGAAGGCCTGGGGAACCGCTTTCTTGGCTACATAAGGGAAGTGGATGCAGTGGCTCATTTGGTGCGAGCCTTCCACAGGCAGGATGTCTCTCATTCTGAGGGCGAGTTGGATCCGCTGCGTGACCTGGATCTGGTGGAAACCGAGCTGATTTTGGCTGATCTAGACACGGTTGAGAAGCGCATTGACTCTGTGGCGAATGCCGCCAAGAGCGGCGACGCGGCTCTTGCTACCCAAGTGCAGATCCTTACCGGCCTGCGTCAGCGTCTGTCCGATGGTGAGTACCTGGCGGTGACTTGCCTCACAGAGGACGAGAGGGCCTCTGCCCGGGACCTCCATCTGCTTACAGCTCGCCCTGTCCTTTACGTGGTGAATGTGGATGAAGACGAGTATGAGAGGCACTTGTCGGGAGGCAGCGACCTGGTCGATCCGGTCAGGGCACGCGCGGGCGCGCGGAGTATGCAGGTCGTGGTGAACCCCCTGGGGTTTGAGGAGGAACTTTTGGGCCTGGAGGAACAGGAGCGAGCGGAGTTCTTGGAGGACCTGGGCTTTGATCCGGTTGGCCGGCAGCGTTTCCTGCAGGCCTCCTATGAGCTTCTCGGCCTGATTACGTTCTTCACAGGAAACGCCCGGGAGACAAGGGCGCGTTCCCTGCCGCGGGGAAGGACGGCTGTGGATGCTGCAGGCAAGGTACATACGGATATGGCACGGGGATTCATCCGGGCAGAGGTGATCGGTGCGGACGAACTGGTTCGGGCCGGATCTCGTTCATCTGCCCGGGAGCAGGGGGTTTTACGAGTCGAGGGCCGTGACTATGAGGTTCGCGATGGAGACGTGATCGAAGTTCTCTTTAACGTTTGAAGTCCCCGATCCGCGGTGATATAATACATAGGTTGAAACAGTAAGCGAGTCTACCATGTTTCTTCCTGCCTTGTTCGAGCAAGGCCGCATGCCCACGGGAAGGAGGCCTTCTTAATTGAAATTCCGCAATTACGAGACCATGTACATTGTGAACCCCGAAATCGGAACCGAAGCGATCCGGGAACTCGCAGGCAAGTACCTCGAGCTCATCAATGGACTCGGGGGCGAGGTAACCAGTGTTGAGGACTGGGGACAGCGTCGGTTCGCCTACGAGATCGAAGACCACACCGAGGGGCACTACCTGATCATGGTGTTTTCCGCTAACGAGGAGATCACGAAAGAGTTGGACAGGCGTATGAAGCTGGACGAACATGTCATTCGCATGATGATTGTCCGCAAGGACGACTGACATTTGCAGCAGGCTGTGAGGGGGGGGAACCGGGATGTTGAACGTTGTCGTATTGATCGGGCGTCTGACAAGAGATCCAGAGGCGCGGTACACGGTCAGTGGCGTTGCAGTTACCGAGATCAGCCTTGCCGTTGACCGGCGCTTCACCAACCGCGAGGGAGAGCGCGAGACGGACTTCTTTGATGTGGTTTGCTGGAGGACATTGGCCGAGACGGTTGCGAACCATCTCCGCAAGGGCAGGCTGGTCGCGGTCCAGGGACGGATGCAGCTGGATCGCTGGCAGCAGGATGGGCAGAATCGGAGTAAGGTGCGTGTCGTGGCCGACGAGGTGCGGTTTCTGGACTGGCCCTCGGACCACCAGGGTAGCAGCGGCGGTGAACGACGCAAACCGGGCAATCAGGGCAATCAGGGCAATCAGGGCAACCAGAGCGCCAAAGACAGCGAGGACTTGCTCGATGATTTTCTCGAGGAGAATGATGTGCCACCCTTTAACTAGGAGGTGGAATGAGTATGCGAAGAAACCGCAAGCGCAGAAGGAAAGTATGTAGCTTCTGCATGGATAAGATCAATGCGGTAGACTACAAGGACGTGGGAAGACTACGCCGTTTTCTCAGCGACAGGGGTAAGATCTTGCCCCGCCGGATCACAGGAAACTGCGCGCGTCATCAGCGGCAGCTGACCAGGGCCATCAAACGGTCCCGCGTCATGGCCCTGCTTCCCTTCACCATCGATTGATTCATCTGATCAGGCCTTCGGGGAAGGGGGACAGGGCACGGGGCCGGTGCTACCAGTCGTGCTTAGACCCAAAGGGGATGTAGGTATCGCCAGGAATGTACACGCGATTGAGTGGCTGAAGACAGAGGTCACCCAGCATTTGGGAAGCCTGTTTGGTGCACTCATGACAGCCAAGGAAGATGCAGTCGTTGACAGCATGGCAGCGATCGTATCTTGTTGCTACCTGCTTGCCAGGCGGGTGGGCATAAGCTTCAGCCGTGTTGATGCCCGCATCGATCAGCGGCTCCGTTCGGCCGTCCGCAGCGAGCACCAGTTAGAGACCTGGTACGGTGATTTGACTGCACTCATCGATTATCGCGACGATGCAGAGAAGGGGCGTGATTGATCATTCATCGCGGCAATGGCGACGATACCGGGGTGCGCCCCCTGGCTGAGAGCGCACTGCTGGCAGCCATAACCGTACTGCTGATGTTCATCGGTGCATTTTTGCCCCTGGCGGGTCTCTTCGTGGTGCTCGCGTGGCCGGTGCCGGTCATGGTGGTGATCATGCGTCATGGCGTTCGTTATGGCGTCATGGCCGTGGTCGTTACGGTGCTGTTGGCCACCATGTTCCTCGGGCTATTGCAGGCTGTGTTCGCTGGAGTCACCCTGGTCGGTTTCATAGGGGTCGCCTTCGGAGTTGGGTTGGACAGGAACTGGAATGCTCCAACGCTCATCGGAGCAGGCACAGTGGCTGTGACCCTGGCATTTCTGGTCGCGATACTGATCAGCGGTCCGCTCATGGGTGTGGATTTGCTGGAGCAGATGCAGTTCATGATGGATGAGAGCATTGAACGGGCCGCTGACATGTATCTGGGCCTGGGTCTTGACTCGGAGCAGGTTGAAGAGACAGTAGAGCAAATGCAGGTGACCATGGTCTATTTGAAGATGGTCTTCCCGGCGGTATTTATGTTTTCCGCCTTGATGTATGCGCTGTGGACCTACCTCATGACCCGGCTCATCCTGCCCCGTCTAGGATACGTGGTCCCGGACCTCGCACCTTTCGCCATCTGGCGGGCTCCAATCTGGCTTGCCTTTGTCCTGCTGGCTGCCTTCGTCGTGGACATTGCTGCTCCGGTCGGAGAATCGCTTTTGAGGATGTTTGCCAGAAATGTTTTATTCGCCACCGACATGATCTATCGTGTGTTTGGCATTTCTCTTCTGTACTATTTTGCGCGCCGCTACTTGCGTTCGAGGTGGCTTGCGGGGGGGCTGTGTGCGTTTCTCTCCCTGAATGGGGTGGTTTTCCTGCTTTTGCCCCTGGTCGGTATTATGGACTCTGGCCTTGACTTCAGGGGGCGGTTTCAATCGAGGGTCACCCGCTAAATCAATCTCGCATCTGGATGAGTGACTTCAAGGAGGCAAGACAATGAGAGTAATTCTGATGGACCGAGTTGAGGGTGTAGGGGAGTCTGGCGAGGTGGTCGAGGTTGCAAACGGCTATGCTCGCAACTATCTCATTCCCCGAGGCCTGGCGGAACGAGCCACCAAGGATAGTATGGTCAGGTGGAAACAAGAGCAGGTAAAGCGAGAGCGTATTGAAGACCGGGCAAGGGAAGAGGCTGCGGAGATGGCTGCGGCTCTTGAGGGTATCGAAGTGCACCTCAGTGCCCGGGCGGGCGAGAGCGGAAAATTATTTGGATCCGTTACCACCCAACAGATCGCCGCCGCACTCGTCGAAAAGACGGAGGTCAACCTTGATAGAAGAAAGATCGTTCTGGACGAACCCCTGCGGGAATTGGGAGAATTCGAGATTCGAATTGCCCTGCACGAGGAGGTTGATGCCACCGTCAAGGTGATCGTGACTGGAGAAGAAGGGTAACGCCCGCTGGAGAGAGGGGGAGACGGGTTGAATGCGCTTCTGGACCGCGTTCCGCCGCAGAATGAGGATGCGGAACAGTCGGTTCTTGGTTCCATGCTGCTAGATAGAGATGCGATAGCCCTGGCAGCGGAGATGCTGCACGCTGAGGATTTCTACCGTGGGGCGCACAGCAAGATATTCAGTGCGATGCTAAAACTGTATGATCGCAACGAGGCGGTCGATCTGGTCACAATATCCGAGCAGATGAGCAGTAGCGGCGAGCTGGAGGCGGTGGGTGGAGCATCCTACCTCTCATCTTTGGCCAATGCAGTTCCCACCTCCGCAAATATAGAATACTACGCTCAGATTGTCGAGCAAAAATCCCTGCTACGGCAGTTGATCCGAGCCTGTGCGGACATCACCCGCCTCGCCTATTCGGCTGGGGATTCCTCGCGGGATGTTGTGGACCGGGCCGAGCAGCTCATTTTCGAGATCGCACAGAGCAAGATGTCTCGGACTTACGCCCCCCTTTACGATGTGTTGAAGGATGCCTTCGAGGAGATTGAAAACCTCTACCATAACAAGGGCAGTGTGGTCGGTGTCCCTACCGGGTTCAAGAAGCTGGACGAGATGACCTCTGGGCTTCATCCATCAGAACTGGTGATTGTGGCCGCCCGGCCCTCGGTGGGCAAGACGACCCTGGCGCTGAACATGGCGGCCAATGCTGCTCTACAGAGCAAGGTACCGGTGGCCATATTCAGCCTCGAGATGGCGCGGGAGCAGCTGGCCCTGCGCCTGCTGTCATGTGAAGCGGGCATTGACGGGCACCGCCTCCGCACGGGCTACCTTCGTGATGATGACTGGCCGAAGTTGTCGAGGGCCCTGGGACGTCTGGGTGAGGTGGAGATTTACGTTGACGATAGCCCCAGTCTGAGCGTAATGGAGCTCCGCGGGCGTGCCCGCCGTCTTAAGGCCGAGAGGAATGTTGGCCTGGTGATCATCGACTACATGCAGCTGATGCACGCTGCCGCTGCGGAGAACCGCCAGCAGGAGATGTCCAGCATTTCCCGCTCACTGAAGGGGTTGGCTAGAGAGATGAAATGCCCCGTGTTGGCACTGTCCCAGTTGAGTCGGGCAGTGGAACAGCGATCGGACCGGAGACCCCAGCTGTCAGATCTCCGGGAGTCCGGGGCGATCGAGCAGGATGCGGATCTGGTTGCTTTCATATGGAACAACCCTGAGCGGGATAATGATAATGTCATGGACATCATTGTGGCTAAACAGCGTAACGGCCCCACTGGTGACGTACCGCTGATATTCCTCAAGCAGTACAGTAGGTTCGTGGAGCCCGAATGGCGGGAGGAAGGAGCATGAAAGGTTCACGCTATGATGTCATCATCGTCGGAGCCGGACCGGCGGGGATCTTTTGCGCGCTGGAACTGTTAGAACGAGATCCCGATCTACACCTCCTGATGCTGGAGCGGGGCCCCGAGTTGAAAAGGCGTAGGTGTCCCGTGTCTAACCAGATAGAGTGCGCCCGGTGCGACCCGTGTCACAATGTGACCGGGGGGGGAGGTGCCGGAGCGTTCAGCGACGGCAAGCTCACGCTAACCACCGAGTTTGGAGGGAACCTCGCGCAGTACACTGGCAACGATGCCCTGCAGGACCTCATAGACTACTGTGATCGGTGGTACCTGCGACTTGGTGCCCCAGATCGCGTGTATGGGACGGATCCCGAGATCACCCACGAGATGCGCAGACGTGCTGCGGCCGCAGATCTCATTTTTGTTCCGGGCCAGATTCGGCACCTCGGCACAGACCTTTGTGCCAAGGTCTCTGCGGCGGCCTATGAACACCTCGCGGATCGGGTGGAAGTCGAGACCGGCGTCGAGGTGGCGGAGATTCACGCGGTTGACGGCTGTGTTGAAGGCGTTGTGAGCGCCGACGGACGTCGCTACGCTGGGCGCTACGTGGTGGTCGCCCCGGGACGGGCTGGTTCAGCCTGGCTGGGCGACCAGGCACAGAGCCTGGGTGTCAAGGTGACGTCGAGCTCCGTGGACATAGGCGTGCGGGTGGAAGTACCAGCATTGGTCCTCGAGGAGATCACCGATGCCTTTTACGAGTCAAAGCTGCTGTATTATTCTAAGTCTTTCGACGACAAAGTGCGGACTTTCTGCATGTGCCCCCATGGTGAGGTGACGATGGAGAACTTCGATGGGCTGGTAACGGTCAACGGGCACAGCTATCACCAGGCGACGGGTGAGAATTCGAACTTCGCCCTCCTGGTTTCCAAGACCTTCACCGAACCCTTTGACGAACCGGTTCAGTACGGGCGCAATATTGCCTCGCTGGCGAACATGTTGGGCGGGGGAGTGCTCGTTCAGAGGCTCGGCGATCTTCTGGCCGGTCGCCGCTCCACACGACGCAGGATTGAGCGAGGGGTGGTCGTCCCCACGTTGACCGGTGCCACGCCGGGAGATCTCAGTCTCGTCCTTCCGTACCGTCATCTTCTAGGCATACTGGAGATGTTGGAAGCTTTGGATGCACTGTTACCTGGGGTTCACTCCCGGCATACGTTGCTATACGGTGTTGAAGTGAAGTTCTACTCATCGGTCCTGGAGGTGGATAAATCCCTCGAGACACCGGTTCGGAACCTCTATGCTGCCGGTGATGGAGCCGGCATAACCCGTGGTCTGGTGCAGGCCTCTGCATCGGGGATTCACGCCGCGCGGTCTATCCTCGCGAGAGAAAACCGGGGAGGTTGAAAATGGGAGTCGTTTTGGTGGGTGCTCAATGGGGTGATGAGGGCAAAGGGAAGATGACCGATTTTTTGGCTGCCCAGGCGGACATCGTTGTCCGATACCAGGGTGGGGCAAATGCTGGGCATACGATCGTGATATCTGGAGTCGAGCATAAACTGAACCTCATCCCATCCGGAATCCTTGCTGGTAAGATGAGCGTCATCGCCCATGGCATGATGGTAGATCCCAGGCTACTCATTGACGAGCTGGAGCGAATGGAGGCGGCAGGTTGTAATGCGTCTTTACTGCGCATCAGCGACGCAGCTCACCTGATCATGCCCTACCATAAAATCCTCGATGTGGAGGAGGAGAGGCTTCGGGGCGTCAACAGCCTGGGAACCACGGGCCGGGGCATCGGGCCAGCCTCACGCGACAAGGCCGCTCGCTGGGGTATCCGTGTATCGGATCTTCTTCGCCCGGAATCCTTTGTCGAAAAAGTACATGTCCAGTTGCGACGCGTGAATCCCCTTCTCGAGAAGATCTACGGTGTGGATCCTCTAGATCCCGAGGCTATCAGCAGGGAATACCTGGAGTATTCAGAACATCTCAGGCCCCACGTCTGTGATACGATTCTCCTGTTGAATCGCTCCATGGAGCAGGGCGCCAGCGTTCTTTTTGAGGGAGCCCAGGGCACCATGCTGGATCTTGACATGGGGACCTATCCCTATGTGACCTCCTCGAATCCAACCTCGGGAGGCGTCTGTACAGGAACCGGCGTACCCCCGACGCGCCTGTCGCAGGTGATCGGCATCGCCAAGGCCTACACCACCCGAGTCGGCGACGGCCCATTTCCAACGGAGCTGCAGGACCATACTGGTGACCTTCTCAGGCAGCGAGGGAACGAATACGGGACCGCCACGGGCAGGCCAAGGCGGTGCGGATGGCTGGATTCTGTCGTGCTACGCCACTCTGTCAGGGTCAACGGCCTGGACGGCATCTGTCTGACAAAAATCGATGTTCTCAGTGGAATGGAAAAGATCAAGGTCGCCGATTCCTATGCATGCAACGATGCAGTCATCGATGAGTTCCCCCTTGATCAGGGAGCCTTTGCTGACTGTCACCCCGAGTACATTGAACTTGCGGGATGGGACGAAGATATCAGCCGGGTTCGCCGTTTTGCGGACCTTCCTGGCGCCGTCCGCAATTATGTGCGCACAGTGGGCGAGTTGGCGGGCGCCCCTGTTACCCATCTATCTGTAGGCCCAGGGCGGGAACAGACCCTGGAGTTGGAACCCATTTTAAGACTGCGTTAGCGTTGCGTGGTCTCCCCGAATAGGATGAAGTGCTCATAAGTCTTTTACTGGGGGGACCACATGCAGTTCATACAGGTGTTGATCCTGGCACTTGCCGTAAGCATCGATAGTTTAGCGGTTGGCATATCCTATGGATTTCGCCGCATGATTCTCACTCCAGGCGTACTCAGCCTCGTTGCCCTGTGTTCTGCCCTGCTAAAGACCGCTGCCATGTTGTTTGGAGGCGTTATGGTCTCGTGGTTTTCTCCGGCGGCGGCACCGCGTCTGGGGGCGGCAATTTTGGTGGGTCTGGGGCTCTGGTTTCTTCTGTCGGCTGCCCTTCAGCCGGGAGGTAAGAAGGAGGAATCCGATGGAGGAATCGCCGAGACCGAGAGCGGCTCCGCCATTGCCACTTTGAGGTTCCGTCACATCGGCATTATCATCAAGGTTCTGCAGGACCCGGAAGTAGCAGATATCGACAATTCCCGAACGATTGGTGGATCCGAGGCGGTGCTGCTGGGCCTCGCTCTTGGTTGTGATGCCCTCGGTGCCGGAATCAGCGCGGGATTTCTGCAACTTCCGGTGGCCCTCACCGCTGCCGCAGTGGGTGTCGGCACGGTCATCTTTCTGTCTGCTGGGATGCTGCTCGGCTCTCGACTGAGCAAAGATCTGCCCTCCTGGATGTCGCGGGCACTGCCAGGCACCATCCTTATCATTCTCGGTGTTATGATATGGTTGACAGGATGATGCAATGTCGGTATCATTGTTTGCGATGAAGGTGATCCTCCTTGCATAGGATCGCTTGGGATGTTAAAATCAATGAGCGCGGAGGCGTAGTGTAGGGGCTCAACATGCCGGCCTGTCACGCCGGAGATCGCGGGTTCAAATCCCGTCGCCTCCGCCACTTCTTATTATTCTTTCAAAGCACATACCGCGAGAGTAGTTCAGGGGTAGAACGTCGGCTTCCCAAGCCGAGGGCCGCGGGTTCGAATCCCGTCTCTCGCTCAGATGCGTGCTGGCGTAGCTCAGCTGGTAGAGCGGCCGCCTCGTAAGCGGCAGGTTCACGGGTTCGACTCCCGTCGCCAGCTCCATCAGGCCACCAGATCGGTGGCCTTTTTGGTGTGCCCAGCATGTTTGCTGAGCCGATGGGCTGCAAGAAGCCCTATCGCCTAACCAGCGGGAAGATAACCTGAAG
>PXCI01000169.1 GCA_003566675.1 Clostridia bacterium | reverse complement strand
TTTGTGGTGAAGCTTATTCTTACACCAGGACTTCTTGTGTTTTTCTGGACCTTACGGCATAAAATAAGGACCAGGAAGAATATTATTATTTTGCTGACTTGGGTAGTATTTATTAGCTATTTTGTTGTGACGGTGTACCATCTCTATTTGAACTTCGGATTTAATTGACCATAGTATCAAAGGAACTCACCTGCAAGCCTGGAGCAGGTGTTATTTTGTACACAAAAATAATCCGCATTTGAGGAAATAGAAGGAATTTTGAAACATTTTGTTGAACTGACAATACTATATGACATTTATAGGACTAATGCAGTGCCACGTTTTATTCTTTCGCACTCTCCTTTGGACAGAAATATGTCCCTGCCAGGCATTATAATTATCTTTGGAACATCTATTTCTGCAACGGTTACTGCGGGTGTTTTAACATTGTATATGTCATTCTTCGATTACAGCGGAATACGCGCAAATTCTCAAGGCATTACCAGAAGTAAGATATTGTCTGTTATTTGCGACGGCATTATAAATCGATTGAGATTAAAGAGGTTAGAATATGTGGTTCATTATTTTAATTATGTTAGGTCTTGTTATTTATATGATAAGTCGGCTTATTCTATTCTTCAAAGAATAATAAATAAATCTAAGCTACTTAATGTGTTCCTGAGAACAGCTTAAATCTTGCTTGCAGTTTTCAGGGATTATAATAATGTAAATATCACATGCTTCTATTATTTAAGCAGTTTACAAAAAACCTTTCTACACCAAAAATAACTCAAGCATACAAAATTGAGGATGCTTGAAAATAGTAAAGGGGTGAACGATAATGGCTTTCTTAAAAAAAATATTCGGGAGAGGAAAAGAACAAGATAAAACTACTGACCCTGCAAAAAAAGGACTTACATCTGAGCATACTCAAGAAGAAACCCGAGGTAACACTGCTGGTAACATCTCGAACGGTGGTTATGCTACAAGAGATAAAGACTGGGTTTATTTTTTTGAGTTTGAACTGATTTCTTTGTGCAAAAAACGTGTCGATGCTGATGAATGTATAATAATTCTTGAAGTAGGTCTATTGATGCAGCCTTGCATTAATGTCACTGGAGAGTGGTTATACTATTCCAATGAGTTAGATGGTTCCAATATTTTTAAAATGCGTACTGACGGTAGCGAACATACAAAAATTAATGATGATTCTTCTTCCTCAAAACTGAACGTTATCGGAGATTGGATTTATTATACAAATTCTTTTAGTAATATTTACAAGATAAAAACTGATGGCAGTGAACGGACACAAATTAATCAAGATAAATCATCTTATTTGAATGTAACAGAAGGCTGGGCTTATTACATCAATGCAAATGATGGGTATACAATCTATAAAATAAGAACAGATGGTAGCGACCGTATTAAAATTAATAGTGATAAATCAGGTTTTTTGAACGCGGTTGGCGGATGGGTATATTACATTAACTATAGTGACGGAGATAAGATCTATAAAATACGTACCAATGGAAGTAAACGCACAAAGATAAGCGACAATCCAGCTGGCTGTATCAATGTAGATGGAGGTTGGGTTTATTTTATCAACAAAAATGATGGCAATCGTATTTACAAGATTTCCTTAGACGGTAGTAAAGCTATCAAGCTCAATGATTACACCTCTGTAGATAGTTTTTTTGGTTTAAATATTGCTCATGATTGGTTATTTTATGAAAATGGAAATGACGGTTACACCATGTATATTACAAATATAGACGGTGATAAAACTATGCCAGAGGCTGTTATTAAAAAAGGTAGTGTGATGGAGGAAAAAGCAAGAATAAATGAAGAGGCTGAAAAAGCTGAGATTAAAAAAAATGAGGTTATTGAACAGGCATTTAAAATTGATATGAATGATTTTAAAGGAAGAGGTAACACATCAGGGAATATAGCCAACGAAGGACTGGCGTGTTTCCATGACGGTTGGGTTTATTATGTGAATAGCGATGATGGTGATAAGATATATAAAATGCGTCCCGACGGTAGCGAAAAGATGAAAGTAAATGATGATCGATCATCATATCTAAATGTCATTGGCTCTTGGATATTCTACAGCAATGGAGCTGATAGTAGTAAAATTTACCGGGTTAGCATCGACGGTCAGGACCGAAAAAGAGTTAATTCAAGGAGCGCAAGGTTAATCCAGGTTCATGATGACTGGATATATTATTGCGTAGGGTTTGGAGATAAAGACGAGAAAGACCGCTTCAAGTTTTATAAAATTAAGTGTGACGGAACCGAAGAGCAGCAAATAGGTCAGGATAAGATCATAATGTTCGACGTTTACAAGGATTGGATTTACTACATTGCAGATGAGGATAGTAAGCTTTATAAAATGCGTATCGAGGGTAGTGAAAGAACTCTGTTGTTTAATGAACATGTAACTGGAAAACTCATTCACATTATTGATGAATGGCTGTATTTTCACCCTATTATGATGAGTCCAAATGGAAGATCGGCTGGAATCTGTAGGATTCGTCTTGATGGAAGCGATTTTACTGATGTCGTTCAGGTGGATCCATCAGGATACACTCTCTGGCCCAATTCAGTGAATATAGTTGAGGATTGGATCTATTATGCAACTGGGAATTATTATAATATTTTATGTAAGATAAAGCTTGATGGAAGTGATTATCAGGTAATAAATCAAGTGCCCACCAAATATATTAATATTGCAAGTAACTGGTTGTTTTACCGTATTCAGTATGAGATATATTCTTGTCTAGATCCTCAAGATGAAACTAAAACGCATTTTGCGAAAGATGGTAAAGAGATCTTTGTTGATCTCAAGAATAATAAAATACATCATATGAAAGATGACTACAAAACATATATGCTCCAAATTGATGTTAAAGAATTTGGTGAACCCGATAGAGAAATAATTGATGTTAATGGATCATCTGCGCTGCAAGATAATAACTTAAGAGATCCTGAGAGTCAAATTGAAGACCAGGTAGAAGAACAACTTAGTGAACAAGAAATTAAAAAGTTGCAGGATCAAACAGAACAAATTATAGATGCTTTGGAAAACTTAAATATTTCTTCTATATCCCAGCAGGTTAAAGCTGATAATGAATTGGACATAGTGGGGCAAGCATTTCACGTTCCTCGCACGCAGCACACTATTGAAGATGTACTTTTTCAGATGCGCCTGGCCCCGGCGGGAACCTTTCCTACAGGGGAAGACGACTTGAGCACTGCCAGCTTGGACAAGGCCTTCTGGATCGCCGAAACACTGGTGACCTACGAGTTGTGGTATAAGGTTTACACTTGGGCGATTCACGATAATCGGGGAGCGGGGAAATATTGCTTTACCAATGCTGGCATGGAAGGATCTGTAACCGGAGGAGACTTGTTTCCAAATGTAGGAAAACCGCCTACCAACGCCAAGCTTGAACCGGTGACGATGGTCAATTGGGGCGAC
>PXCI01000083.1 GCA_003566675.1 Clostridia bacterium | reverse complement strand
AGGGTCAGCACGCGAGCGAACTCTCGGAGATATTCTTCCACGCTTTCGTAACTGTGGCCACTCTTGTCGACGATTTCCGTCTCAGTGTACATCTGCAGATACAGCTCGACGATCTTCACCTTGTGGCTGACACTCCGGCCGATGTCCTTCACCCGGCCCCGGGTGGGAACTACCACTTCCGGATGAGCATTGACCTGTCGGCGAATCGCGCACACATGTATACCGTTGAGAACCGCCAGGTCCGGTAGGGTCAGAAGGGCCCCCTGGGCCCTTGCCTGGGTGGCATAGCGAAGGATGCGGCCGAACTTCAGATCCGATACCCGGGTGGGAGAATCCCCCTCGGGCCCGCGTTCACGGTCACTGTCATCAAAATAGGTCAACTCCACCGGCACCAGCCTGGCCTCATCCAGCCGGGCTGCGGCCCCCTCATCCGAAGATATGGCAAAGAACACCGTCCTTCCCGTCTTCAGCCGCCGCCCCGACAGCCGCGTGCTCAGACGGCCCAGCTCCTCGCGGTAAAGACGCGCAGCCACACGTGAGAACCCGAATTCTTCTATCAGCTCTGTGTCTATGGCCACGTTGAAATCTGACGGTTCGCCCTGATCGTAGTGCCTTCTCAATTGCCCCAGCAAGGAGCTGGTACTGTATTGTGAGCCCACCTCGATCAGCTCCTGTACCTCCTCAACACTGAGCCCCACGGCCCTTGCTATGTCCTTGAGCGCCTCACCCGCACGGTGTCGCCCAAGGACTGTGACGAAGCGCCGCAGGATCCGCTCCCAACCGCTGATGGTCAGACCCAACACCGGCCGGATACTCTCGATGCTTTCGTTCTTCAGATACCGCTGCACCAGCCACGGTTCCAACCGCCTCTGGTCCTGTTCGGGCAAGCTGGATCCGACATGGGGCAGGTAGATGCCCAGATCCCTGATCGGCCTCAACCGGTTGGCCAGTGCTGTGGGTGTCATGTTGGCCCAGGCAGCAAGATCCTTCAGCGCCGCCCAACCACCCTGACGACGGATCTCGTTGATCCACCGCAGCAGGCGGTGACGCTGCATGGCCAAAAGATCGAATTCCTCCCAGATCCGGGTATCCTCCTCGGTGTCCACCGCCGTCACCAGTACCTCACAGCGCCTGCTGCCTGCATAGCGCTTCGATGCCGTGGATGGAACCGACATCCACACCTGCCCCGGCAGCTGGGAAACTCCCAGAGACCTCAGCCACCCTGTGCTGCGGGCTGCCAGTACTTCCGCCTCAATCCGGCTCCTTCCGAACTCCGTGTGCAGGATCTGCACCAGATGATGGAGAATCCCCTTGGTGCGAACGGATTGCATCTCGTACTGGATGCGCTCCCGATAGCGTCTGGATCGTCCCATAGCCGCCTCCTTTCTCCTCACCCACAACTATAATACCACATAATCACTATCCGCGGTTCGACAGTCGCTAGAGACACAAGCGGCGCCATGCCCCACGCAGAGGGGCCTGACGCCATTGGGGTCAGAAATTCGTGTATCTAGGATCACCTAATCCGTGGTAGATTGCACACTGATGACTCGTGGCGGCTCAGGGATGTCCAGAGCCTTGAAGATAAACGTCTGATCCTTCGTGGTCTCGGTACGCTGGGTCCATGTGCCGTGGGTACTGGTAAGATCAGCTACCACCATCCGATCCAGGATCCTTCTCATCTGGGCCCATGTTCTGTCTGCTTTGTTCTCTGCCACCCGGATCAGAAGTAGCGCAAGCCAGCACAGCATGACATGGGATCTGATCCTGTCCTCAAGCCGGTGATATACGGGACGGAGCTCGAGGGTTTGCTTGAGAGTGCGGAAGGCCTCCTCGATGTCCACCAACTGTTTGTAGCCCAGGGCCACATCCTCTGAGTCCAGCGTGTCGTCAGAGGTGCGCAGTAGATACTTGCCGTCCAGTCGCTCCTCATCTTTGACCTTCGAACGGTCTATCTTGAGACGACCATTTTTCTGCAGTCTCAGGAATCTGCCGTAGGTCTTGTGACTTCGCAGTTCACACACGGCTTTGGTATGCTGGCCGTCGGGCAGGTACCGAAGACTCCTCAACTCCTCCTCGATCTCTCTGAGGATTGCCTCTCTACGGGCCCGGTCCCTTTCCGCCTGCTTTGGGTTGCGCACCAAGACGTACCGATGCCTCGCCTCTCCTGTGCCCACGACGATCTCCTTGGTCTCGAGGTTGTCTTGCACCTTCCGGTACCGACCCTTACGGGAAAGGGCCTGTTCAACTTCAGGCTTGCCTGAACGGAGCTTCTCGCCTATGATGTAGTGCCCTCCGGCTCTTTGCAGCATGCGGAGATTGGCCTTAGAGACAAAACCCCGATCCAGTACGGAGATCACCCGACCCAGCTTCCAGCCCATCAGATCTCCCTTGACCTCATCGATGACGGATACGTCAGTGGTGTTGCCCGGCCACACCCAGTGGCGCACGGGAATCCCGTCCCTGGTCACCGCCAGGCCAATGACCACCTGGGGAAGATCCGGCCTCTTATCCTTGGAGAACCCTCGCTCTCGGAAAGAGTCCTCATCATCCTTTTCAATCTCAAAATACGTGGAGGTGGTATCGAAGTAGATCAGATCCACCTCGAGGGTGAGTATGTTGGCCACTGAATCGTAGATCTCTTTCTGGATGTCATCCGAGCACTGCAGAAGAAAGTCCATGGCCCGATACAGCTGCTGAGAGGATATCTCCTCCAGCTCCTCGATCCGGACATCTTCTGCCACCCATTCCCCGATGGCCAGTTTGCTCATCGGCGCCAGGGCCCGGTTGGCTACCATGGCGAAGACCAACCGTTCTACCGGAGTGCGAAACTCCCTTTCCTCGAGCAGCTCCAGCAGCACCCCTTGCATTCCCAACTGTCTCCAGAGTTGATCCAGCAGCCACGCACCGCCCATGGCCTTTCTATTCTGCATGCGGATGTCGCCTTTGCCCTCCAGCATGGCCTCAAATTGCAGCACGGCTGCAGGATCCAGCAGGCGGCAGATGCTTCTCACAAGCCGCTTCAGACCCTCCAGGTCGAGCTGATCGAGCCGACCGAAGTTATGGATGATCTCGGGCCGAGAATAGCCTTTCTCCGAGTCCCAAACGTTGTGAGCGAGCTGGACGTAGGTGACCTTTGTGCCATCTTTGTTTTTGCGGGACGTCTTTCGTATGTACATACCTATACTATAGCTAATATTTCCAGTCGTGTCAACAGCTAAACAGCCCAATCGTCTTACTAGGCCATTTGGCTGCTCAAAGCCTGTGGATAACGCCTGAAGCCCCTATCCATGGGCTTTATGGCACTCTGGATACCTCAAAAAGGCCCCAAAATACCTAGTGACTGTCGAACTCGGGCAGGACCCAGGAGGGCTGGCGGCGAATAACAGAATAATACACATGAATTCATCCTGAAAGTACGCAATCGACATGACCGTGAGGATTAACGGTCGCATGCGCATCTTCTT
>PXCI01000182.1 GCA_003566675.1 Clostridia bacterium | reverse complement strand
TGGCCGTATCCAGGACCTGCTCAAGCTCCTCGCGTGTAAAATCCGTCAATGCAACATAATCCCGACCCTTCAATGAAACCGCCATCAATCCACGCTCCCTTCGAAAATGAACCCCGACGGATGACCACACCCAGCACACTTCTCGCCATCTAGGCCCACGAGGGACACCCGATAGGCACTGCGTCTGACGAGAGTCTCACCGCAGCAGGCGCAGGTCGTGTCCGAGCCGCCCGGCACCAATACATTACCCAGATAGACATGGTTGAGTCGTTCTGCCGCGATCTCGTGCGCCCTGAGAAGGGTCTTCATTGGCGTCGGCGGACGGTGCATTCGATAATGCGGATAGTAACGGCTCAAATGCAGCGGAATCCCGGGGTCAAGCTGCGCCAGCCAGGCGCTTAGCGCCTCCAGATCACCGGAATCATCGGTGCCGTTCGGAACAATCAGAGTGGTTACCTCCACATGCACTCCCGCTTCCACGGCGATCTCCACGTTTCGTTTCACGATTGAAAGATCCCCAGCGCAAAATTCGCGATAGAACTCGGGATCAAATCCCTTCACATCTATGTTGCACGCATCAACCGATTTCAATAACTCGCGCCATGGCCTCTCACGCAGATAAGCATTGGTAACCAATATGTTCTTGGAACCGGCTTCCCTCACTGCGAGGGAAGTGTCCCGAACGTATTCATACCAGACCACCGGCTCCGAATACGTGTAAGCTGCACCGATACATCCCCTGTCGCGATACCCTCGGACCCTCTCGACGACCTCCCGGGGTTGGATGTCCCTCAATGACAAAGCACCCATCTCCACGGGATGGGAGATTTGCCAATTCTGGCAAAAGGTGCAGTTCAAATTGCAGCCGTAAGTGCCCAGCGAAAGGACCGTAGAACCTGGGTAGAAATGATAGAGGGGTTTCTTCTCAATAGGATCAAGGGATATGGACGTCACCTTGGCGTAATTCGTGGGTGTCAGCTCTCCGTCGATGTTCTCCCGTCCCCCGCACGCGCCCGAGGCGCCGGGCGGAATCCTGCAACTGACCGGACACAACAGACAGCGAACATAATCACCTTTGCCCCGGGCCGCATAGACCGCCTGAGGATATTCCCCCTCTTGTATCACAATTGTCAGATCCTTTCATTTGGACCCATATCGGGTGATTTCAAAACGATAGATCTCCAGGTCCGGGTCGTCGACGGACAACCCGGCCTTCTGGGCCGCAATCTCCAGCTGCTCCTGCACCGTATTCACGCCCTCCAGACCGGGAAGAAGCACTCCCCTTCGCCTTCCCAGCGCGACGATGACCCCAAACCGGGCAGGATCAAGGTCGGACCTGTCTACCCGCTCGGGTTCACCCAACACATCAACCGAACACTCGAGGCCGGGCAGTTCATCTGTCCTCACCGGCTCGAACCGGGGATCCCGCACCCCCGCACTGACCGCATTATGGATGATCTCCTCAGCCAGACTGTCGTGGGTGGGCTGGACCGTACCGATACAACCCCGCAGATGCCCATCACTCCTAAACGTCACAAATGCTGCAGATGGCCTCTTCATCTCCTGGGGCAGGGGATCCGGGACAGACATTACCTTCCGATGCTCGAGATAATGTCGCAGCGACTCCTGGGCCAATTCCACCGGTCCGGTGACCTCCGCCCTCTGCTCCAGTTCCATACCCACCACCGCATAACCAACCCCAAAGGGCGCCTCATAGGAGTAAACTCGCCCGTCGAAGGGGCGCCCCGCCAGGGAACCCAGGGCGATCAGAAGTGGATTATAACCACATTGCCCTGCCCTCTCAACCAGAGACCCGGGGATCTGCCGAATTGGGTCAGCCTCCCCACGAGCAAGACTGGACACTACGGCCGAATCAAATCTTTTACCCTCTGGATCATAACCCGAGGGGGCCTCAGGGGTCAGTCGATGCGAAAGATCTCCACTGGCAACGACGACCACTCTCATCCCCGAATCAATCGAAGTCCTGTGCAGAATCTCTCCAAACTCCCACAATAGATCCCGATCGACGAGCGGCATACCGCAATAGACCAGAGGAAGACACAGGCCTGCCTTCTCCAGTGCCCAAAGGGGCACGACGGCCCCGTGGTCCAGTCTGAGCGTCTCACCGGACTGCATCACCGTCACGGGCAGACCACTGCTCCGACCCTCTGTTGCAAGCCTCTGAGTAAATCTCCCGTCGATCGTCCAGTCCACCTGGATCCCCGGTGCGCCAAACGGGCCCAAATGACCCCTCGCCCGGCGGGCGGCGGAGAGCGGAAACTCCCCCCGTAATGCAGGACCATGGGGACTCACCAGGACCATGGCATCTGCCTCCAGGGAATCGATCCACATCGCAAGGTCCCCCAGCGCTGTTAACGTCTGATCCACCGTGACAGCATCCCTTCCTCCCACCTCTGGGATGATGACCGGAGGATGGGGCACCAGGGCTGCGCCAATCACGCCATATTGCATCCTGAGCACCTCACCTTTCATGCTGCTCCACAGGTTTATTATACCACTGATCGCCTGCGCAATAAGGGTGACTTTGGGGATAAATGCTTGATGTGGCCTGTATACATGAAGGTGACGGGAAGGGTGAGTTGAAGATGCCGGACATGGATACACACTTCATCAAGATCCAGCGCGAGTCCGCTATCACCGGAATCATCATTGTATTCCTGGTTGTCGCGGCATCTGCCTGGGGACATCTCGTATCTCCTCATGCACTCCCGGTGGCTGGGCCCCTGCACGAGACCCTGATCGTCCTGGATCCGGGGCACGGCGGGCCGGATCCGGGTGCAATATCGTCCGATGGCTTGCTGGAGAAGGATGTTGTACTCGAAATTGCCCTGCGACTGCGACACCTGCTGGAATCCTCAGGGTACCGGGTGATCATGACCAGGGAGACGGATACAGATCTTGGGGGCACCTCCACCTCCCTGCGTGACCGCAAACGAACCGACCTGCAAGAACGTATACAGATCATAAATGCTTCCGGAGCGGATGCGGTCATCAGCATACACGCTAATAAGTTCGCCTCGACCGGGGTGCACGGTGCCCAGGTCTTCTATCGCCCCGACCGTGCCCCCGAAAGCAAAATCCTGGGCGAGTGCATTCAGCAAGAGCTCGTGCATATAACAGGGGAAACCACCCGTGACATCAACGTGTCCACCGGTCAGTTTATTCTCCAAGAGACCTGGCTTCCCACGGTGAATGTGGAAGTGGGTTTTCTGAGCAATCCGCGCGAGGCCCGCCTCCTGGGCGATCCCAGATACCAGGACAAAATCGCCTGGGCCATGATGATCGGAATAAGCCGATACTTCGGCCTTCTTTCCGAAACAGGACTCGAAACCTCCCGCTGACAACTCAGCGCTTGGAGAATTGGCTCGCCTTGCGTGCCTTCTTCAAGCCGTACTTGCGGCGCTCCTTCATCCGCGGGTCCCTCGTGAGAAAGCCCACCTTCTTCAGGCGCGGGCGCATCTCCGGCTGAGCCACACAGAGGGCCCGGGCAACGCCATGTCGCACGGCTCCCGCCTGACCCGATATGCCACCACCGTGCACCTTCGCGTATACATCGTAGTCGGACAGTGTCTCGGTCAGTCGAAGGGGGGACAGAACCCTTTCCCTCATTATGGCCAGGGGGAAATAATCGTCCACATCCGAGTCGTTGATCGTGATGCGACCCTCGCCCGGTACCAGACGAACCCTCGCTACGGCCTGCTTCCGACGGCCGGTTCCCCAAATATTTGTATCTGTCACCGTTTTCCCTCCTTCCCTATTCAGCGTTCAATCTCGAGATCTTTGGGGCTCTGTGCCTCGTGCGGATGATCGGGCCCAGCATAGACCTTGACCTTCCGCCCCATTCTACGTCCCAGCTTGTTCTTCGGCAGCATGCCCTTGACCGCTTTCTCTACCATGAACTCTGGCCGCTTTGCCAGCAATTCGCCGTACGGTGTTGCCCGGAGTCCTCCCGGATACCCACTGTGGCGATAATACATCTTCTGTTCCTTTTTGCGTCCTGTGAGAACCACTTTGTCGGCATTAATGACCACCACATGGTCTCCCACGTCCACATGAGGGGTGAAAATCGGCTTGTGTTTCCCCCTCAGCACGTGAGCCACCTGACTTGCCAAGCGTCCCAGAGGTATGCCAGCGGCATCAACCACCCACCACTGCCTGTCTACTTCGCTTTCTTTCGCCATATACGTCTTACCCATCTTGCGCGCCCCTCCTCAATTGCATGCGCGTTATACAACACATCACCGATTGTATCTGCTCTGAATTCGAGCGTCAATCCATCAGTAGCATACGCGCATTAGACATAGCCCCTTTGCCGGAGCTGTGGGTCCAGCCAGGGATCGCTCCCTGGCATCAACAATACGATCCATATCTGGAAGGGAAATGGCTCCCCTTCCCACCTCAATCAGGGTCCCTGCGATCCGGCGACCCATCTTGTAGAGAAACCCATTAGCCACGAGATCGATTCTAACCCCATGCCCCTCTTCGGTGATCGCCGCCTGGTAAATCGTCCGAACCGTACTATGGACAGGACGGCCAGTAACCTGAAAGGAAGCACAGTCCTTGCGGCCAAGAAGACGACCCGCGGCCGTCCGCATAACACCCACATCCAGTCCATGGTGAACCCAGTGGGAGTAACGATATTCAAAGGGCGACAAAAGTCTCCCCACCGACACGCGATACTGATAATGCTTCCAGCGCGCATCCCTCACCGGATCGAATGCTACCGATACCAGATCTGCCTCTCGAACCACCAAAGAGGGAGGAAGCCTGCTGTTCAGGGCCTCTGGCCAGCTTTGGAGCGGCAGGCTCACAAGGGGGCGAAAACAGACGACCTGACCCCAGGCATGCACCCCCGAATCCGTACGTCCGGCTCCCTTGATGCGAACGGTGCCGCGGTTGATCCTCTTCAACACGCTCTCCAGGCAGGACTGGACCGTGGGTTCCTCTCTCTGACGCTGAAAGCCATAGAACTCTCCACCGTCATAAGCCACCGTAAGTCGGACCTGTTCATCCGAGGACATCTCTTTCATCACACAAACAACGCCACAAAAAACCCACAGGTCATGACAACACTCGCCACCAGGTCGCTGGAGGTAACGTGCAAGAGCCGGTAACGGGTACGACCCTCTCCCCCCCGATAGCAACGAGCTTCCATCGCGAGGGCCAGGTCATCGGCCCGCCTGAACGCACTGATGAAAAGGGGCACCAATAGCGGAATCATGTTTCTTGCCCTCTTGAGAAAGTTGCCCGACTCAAAATCCGCACCCCGCGCCATCTGCGCCTTCATAATCCGCTCCAGCTCATCGAGCAGGGTGGGAATGAATCGCAGGGCAATGGTCATCATCATGGCCAACTCGTGGGCAGGCACCCCGAGGCGGCGAAACGGATTGAGCAGATATTCAATGCCCTCGGTCAGATCCACAGGTGCCGTGGTGAGCGTCAGCATCGATGTCGTCGTGATCAGAAGAAGAAGCCTGGATGCCATGAGAGCGGCCTGCACCACTCCCGCATCCGTCACTCTGAAAGGCCCCAGTTGATAGATAACTTCTCCCGGTGTCATGAACATGTTCAGGATCACGGTGAATACAAGGATAATCAAAATCGGCCGCAGGCCCCGCAAGATCAACCTTATGGGCAGCCTTCCGACCAGAGCAAAGAGAGCAGTCAGCGCAGCCATCACTCCGTAGCCAGCGTAACCCCTGATAAGAAAAAGAATGACCACGTACGCCAGGGTACCCAAAATCTTGGTTCGCGGATCAAGCCGGTGGATGATCGAATCACCCGGCACATACTGTCCAAGAGTTATGCTGGCCCTGCGCAACATATCTGTCCCTCCCGGAAAACCTGCGCCAGGGCCTCCGCTGCCTCATCGACGGTCAAAACATCCGTCGTCACCGGAAGCCCAGCCTCCTTCAGCCTCAACATGATCTGGGCAATCTGCGGCACATCCAATGACATCTTCTGCAGCTGATCAAAGTGGCGAAAGACTTCACGGGTTTCTCCCTGCATCCCGATGCGCCCCTCCCACATCACCACGATACGATCCGCCAATTTGGCCAGATCGTCGATGCTGTGTGATACCATGATCATGGTCATCCCGGAGCGGTTCAAGGCCTTCAGCTGATTCAAAATCGCGGCCCGTCCCCTCGGGTCCAGGCCGGCGGTCGGCTCATCTAGCACCAGGACCTGGCACTTCATGGCCAAGACCCCGGCAATGGCCACCCGCCGCATCTGCCCTCCAGAGAGCTCAAAGGGCGAACGATCAAGGACTTCGCTCTCCAGGCCCACCGCCTCACAGGCCCACTCCACCCGCCGATCAATTTCATCTGGATCCAATTCCATATTGCCGGGCCCAAAGGCGATATCGGCTCGAACCGTCTCCTCAAAAAGCTGTTGCTCCGGGTATTGAAAGACCAGTCCCACCTTCCGGCGCAGTTCCTTCATCCGTCGTCGGTCGGTACCAACTTCGATATCGTCGACGAGGACTTTGCCACCGGTGGGGAGAATCAGGCCGTTCAGGTGCTGAACAAGCGTTGATTTGCCTGACCCCGTAGGTCCAACAATCCCCACAAACTCCCCGTCCTCAATCCGGAGATTGATCCCCTGGAGAGCCTGCTTCTGCCAGGGAGCTCCCGCGTCGTAGATGTAGCTCACGTCTTTGAATGCAATCGGCATATGCAAGTCACCAGCTCTTCAACATGCGTGATACCGGTCGGCAGATCAAATCCCATGTCTCTCAGTCTACTGGCCAGCTTTGTCACCGGGGGAATGTCCAGCCCTACTCTCTCAAGGTCGAATTCCCCAGCGAAGATCTGCCTGGGAGAACCATCAGCTACCACCGTACCCTCATCGAGGACCAGAATCCGGTCCGCCTGGGCTGCCTCTTCCATGAAGTGAGAGATCCACACGACGGAGAGCCCGCGAGCCCGGCATAAACGCCTTGTCGTGGTGATCACATCCCGGCGTCCTCCCGGATCCAGCATCGACGTCGCCTCGTCCATCACCAGGCAGTCAGGCTCCATCGCCAGGACGGCGGCAATCGCCACCCTCTGCTTCTGCCCACCAGAAAGGTTATGGGGCTCGCTCCGTCGCTGCGAATCCATGTTGACTTCCGCCAGCATGTCGGACACCTTTGCCCGCATGCCCTCGGTGGGAACTCCCAAGTTCTCCAGACCGAAGGCAACCTCTTCTTCAACGGTGGTGCTGACCAGCTGGTTATCGGGGTTCTGAAACACCATCCCGACGGTGCGTCGTATCTCCCACGTGTATTGGGGATCGGCGGTGAGCATGCCAGCGACCCGCACCTCGCCATCAGTAGGAAGCAGGAGAGCGTTCATCAGCTTCGCCAGCGTCGATTTGCCTGAACCGTTGGCCCCAACCACCGCAACAAACTCGCCCGGGCATATACTCAAGTCGAGATCCCGCAGGGCGGGAACCTCTTCATCGGAGTCCCCGCGGTGGTAGGAATATGCGACACCCCGCATCTCGATCAGCGGAGTCTCTTTTGTCACCTGATAACGCTCCTCAAACCAGCTCAAATATGACGATTGGGGCCCCGTCGCCCCTGCGTGGCGCCTTCTTGATGATCCGTGTGTATCCACCCGGACGATCGTCGTAACGGGGCCCCAGAACTTCACAGACCTTCTTTACAACTGCCTTGTCGGTCAGATACCCGGCAACCTGTCGTCGAGCGTGTAGGTCGCCTCGCTTGCCGATGGTAATCATCTTCTCAACAATCGGCTGAGCCGCTTCGGCCTTGGCCGCCGTGGTCTCAACGCGTTCGTGTTCCAAAATAGATGTAACCAGCCCACGCAAAAGAGCTCGGCGCTGATCACTTGGTCGATTCAGCTTCTTGGGCCGCAATTTGAAACCTCTCCCCTCAACCGCTTCACTCCGAGGCCAACGTTAGTTCTAAACCATGCTCGCTGAGTTTCCCCATGACTTCCTCAAGGGACTTCTCACCCAGGTTGCGTATCTTGAGCATCTCATCAGGAGGGTACGAGATCAACTCAGCAATGGTGTCGATCCCCGCCCTTTTGAGGCAGTTGAAAGAGCGTACAGAGAGACCAAGTTCCTCAATACTTTTGCTGAGCAGCTTGTTCTTCTCTTCTTCCTCTGGCTCAACCATGATCTCCGGATCCTCCTGGGGTTGTTCTGTCAGCGTCACGAACAGATCCAGGTGCTCCTTCACGATCCGCGAAGCAAGGCTAACTGCCTCGGTAGCGGAGATGCTGTTGTCTGTCCTGACGTCCAGTATGAGACGGTCATAGTCGGTGACCTGACCTACCCTTGTGTTTTCAACGGTGAAATTGACACGTCTCACAGGGCTGAACATCGAATCCACCGCAATCAGCCCGATGGGCTGCCCCTCTTCCTTGTTGTCCGCAGCAGGGACATAGCCTCGTCCTTGTTTGACGATCATCTCCATGTACAGCCGAGCTCCAGCGTTCAGACTGACAAGAGGCAATTCCGGGTTCAGGATATCAACGTCGGCAGGCGCTCGAATGTCACCAGCGTAGACGGCTCCCTCACCCTCGGCCTCAAGAATCAGTGTCTGAGGCTCAGAAGAGTGACACTTCAAGACCAATTCCTTCACGTTCAGGATGATCTCACTGACATCCTCGACCACTCCTGGCACCGTATCAAACTGATGTTTGACGCCATCAATCTGCAACGCGGTAACAGCAGCCCCGGGAATCGACGAAAGCAGCACCCTCCGCAGTGAATTGCCCAGGGTCGTCCCGTAACCTCGCTCCAGAGGCTCAACCACAAAGGCTTGATGAGAGCTGTTCTCTCCAGATTCCTCACATCTTATGGTGGGCTTTTCAATTTCCAGCATCCACTCTGCCCCCCCGAAGTAACCAAATTGCGCTACATGCTTTAACGCGAGTACATCTCCACGATCAAGTGTTCCTGGATCGGTATGTCCACCTCTTCGCGTTCCGGTAGGCGAACAACGGTTCCCTGTCTACGCTCCCAGTCAACCGTGAGCCAGCCGGGTACGTGCTGGCCAGCAGCCATCTCTTGCAGCTCTTGGAAGCGCGGATTGCTCCTCGAGCCCGTCTTAATCTCAATCACATCACCCTCGGATACCATGAACGAGGCGATGTCGGTCTTGCGACCGTTCACGAGAAAATGACCATGATTGACCATCTGGCGGGCCTCGGGGCGAGAGCCTGCAAAGCCCAGACGATACACCGCGTTATCCAGCCTTCTCTCCAGTAGCTGCAGCAGCAGCTCCCCGGTGACCCCTTTCCTTCTGGCAGCCTCATCATAGTAGCGCTGAAACTGCTTCTCTAGTACTCCATACATCCTACGGACCTTCTGTTTCTCCCGCAGTTGCTGCCCGTATTCGCTCTGGTTGCGCCGACGCCGACCTCTTCCATGTTCCCCTGGAGGAACCCCGCGTCGTTCAACAGCACACTTGTCTGTGTAGCAGCGGTCGGCCTTGAGGAAAAGCTTCTCACCCTCGCGCCGACACAACCTGCATACAGGTCCTGTGTATCTTGCCACGCCTTTACCTCCTCTTGCTACTCCCTTGCATGCCTCCGCACTCAGCGTCGCCGCTTCGGTGGTCGACACCCATTGTGTGGAATTGGAGTCATATCCTCTATCATCGTGATCTCGAGGCCTGCTCCCTGCAACGAGCGGATTGCGGCCTCACGGCCAGATCCCGGCCCCTTTACATAAACGGAAACTTCTCTCAACCCGTGGACCATAGCGTCACGAGCTGCCTTCTCTGCAGCCAAACCGGCAGCATAGGGAGTTCCCTTTCGCGAGCCCTTGAATCCTACCGTCCCTGAGCTGCCCCAGGCTAGGGCGTTACCGCCCTCATCGGTAATAGTAATGATGGTATTATTGAACGTGGAACGGATGTAAACCCGGCCCTTCTCCACGTTCTTACGAACGCGTCGCGGACGTCTGGCCCGCGCCCTTCGGCGTGCCATATTCACCCTCCTTCTCTGTGGGGTTGACGTTCACTAACCCCTTCGTCTACCGACCCTACGTGTGGGACCCTTCCGCGTACGAGCATTCGTACGAGTCCGTTGTCCCCGCACCGGCATTCCCCTCCGGTGGCGGATGCCTCGATAACAACCGATATCCATCAGTCTCCGTATATTCTGCTGATTCTCTCGCCGGAGCTCACCCTCAACCATGACACTATCATCTATAATCTGGCGGAGCTTGCTCACCTCAGCCTCGGCGAGATCGCGCACCCTGGTATCCTCGTCGATGCCCGCCTTCTTCACCATGTCACTTGCCAGGGACATGCCTATACCATAAATTCTCGTCAGGGCAACGACAATGCGCTTCTCTCTGGGCAAATCGACGCCAGCTATCCTGGCCACAGATTCTCACCTCCCCTTATCATCCCTGTCGCTGCTTATGCTTGGGGTTCTCGCATATGATCATCAAGCTACCCCGTCGTCGAACGACCTTACACTTGTCGCACATCTTCTTAACCGATGCTCGGACCTTCATACTCCGAACCTCCTCGTACGCCCTTTAGGACCGGTGACGCCAGGTTATCCTTCCCCGGGTCAGATCATAAGGTGATAATTCCACAGTCACACGATCACCGGGCAGGATGCGGATGTAGCTCATGCGAATCTTGCCCGAAATGTGAGCAAGTATCTTGTGCCCATTCTCCAGTTTAACCCGAAACATACCACCCGGTAGGGGCTCTACTATTGTGCCCTCAACCTCTATAGCATCTTTTTTACTCATCTAATCACCCGGCCTCCCCTTCGAGGAAGGGCATCATATCTGCGATGAGTCTCTTGTGCTTTCGCGATAAACATCCCTCCCCATTGATGTAACCTTCCAGCGCTACCAGGATCTCCGAATCGACGGCTCGACCTATGCGCAAACGTGAGACTACAGCTGCTTTTTGAGGTTTTCCCACTCTCTTTACGTGCCTTGCATTCTTCCGCTTCGGCCTTCGCAAAGTTCTGACATCACCGTCGGCCAGACAAACGCGTCCATCGCTGTGGCCCACATCCACCACAATATAATGAACATCGCGGTCACGGCCAGCGACCGATTGTACAATGTCGCCAACCTGCAGCTTTGAGTTCACGATCACACCTCCCTAGTATCAACCGTCGAGTGGAACTTTATTCCTCTACGCATCCCTGGCGGTCAAAATCTCCCATCCCTCATCAGTCACCGCAACCGTGTGCTCAAAGTGCACAGAAAGCCCACCGTCCGCCGTATACACAGTCCATCCGTCATCTGCCGTCGCCACCCGGTAATCTCCCTCGTTTAACATCGGTTCGATCGCAAGGACCATTCCAGCCCGAAGCCGGGGTCCCCGTCCGGGAGGACCGTAGTTGGGAATCTGCGGGTCCTCATGCATATCGCGCCCGATCCCGTGCCCTGCATAGTCCCGCACGACAGAATACCCCAGGGACTCGGCATACGATTGTACTGCCCAGGAAATGTCGCTCAGATGATTCCCCGGCTCAGCGCGTTCGATGCCCTTTTGCAGAGCGTTCTCACCCGCCTCGAGCAGCCGTCGAATGCGTCGGTCCACCTGGCCGATCGCCACGCTGGTGGCTGTATCCCCATGATAGCCTTTCAAAATGGCTCCCACATCGACGCTCAATACGTCGCCTTCTTCAAGCCTGGTCGCTCCAGGAATGCCGTGGACCACCTCACCATTGAGACTCGCGCAGATACTACCGGGAAACCCCCTGTAACCCTTAAAGGAAGGAACCCCACCTGCAGCAACAATGTGCTGTTCTGCCAGGGCGTCCAGTTCCAGCGTGGTGACACCGGGTGCCGCGCTGGACACTACCCGTTCAAGGGCATGGGCCGCCAATTGCCCGGCCTCGCGCATCCTCTCGATTTCACGCTCTGACTTGATGATGATCACGGTCAACCCTCTCCCGGAAAGCTATCACGTAATTGCATCTAGAACCCGATTATGGATCTGCTCAACCGTTCCCACTCCGTCAACCGTTGCCAGAAGCCCACTCTGAAGATAGTGCTCCACCAGGGGCTTACTCTGACGCTGATAGACCTGTAGCCGCTGCCTGACTGTAGATTCCTTGTCGTCCTCTCGCTGCACAAGGTCTTGCCCGCAACAGTCGCATGTTCCCAGGGCACGGGGTGGACTGAAAACCAGGTGATAGGTCTCCCCACATTTCGGGCACACTCGCCGTCCTGTCAACCGCCGAATCAACTCGCCCTCTGCAACGTCAAGATTCAGCACCAGGTGCAACGCCCTGTCCGTCTCAGCGAGTATAGCATCAAGACTCTCGGCCTGGCTGACGGTGCGCGGGAATCCATCGAGCAAAAAGCCCCTGCGCGTATCCGATGCCTTCAGCCGATCGCGGGTGATGCCGATAACGACGTCGTCTGGGACCAGGTCGCCCCGTTCCATGTACTGTGCGGCAGCGCGTCCCAGATCTGTGCCGTCGCTGACAGCTCCACGCAACATGTCACCGGTAGAGATGTGTGGAATATGGCGTGCCCTCGCGAGAAGCGCAGCCTGTGTCCCCTTACCGGCCCCTGGAGGCCCCAACATCACCAGGTACATCGAACAGATCCTCCTCCTAACGCATGAACCCTTCATATTGACGCATCAGCAGCTGAGCCTCGATCTGCTTCATGGTCTCCAGGGCAACACCCACCACGATCAGGAGTGCTGTACCACCGAAGAATATGCCAGGCACCCCGGTCAATCCACCGAAGAAGTTCGGGAACACGGCAATTGTTGCCAGGTAGAGAGCTCCCACCAGCGTGAGCCGCACCAGGACACGGTCGAGATAGTCCGCCGTGGCCCGACCCGGCCTGCGTCCGGGAATGAAACCGCCGTACTTGCGAATATTCTCCGCTACATCCTGCGGGTTAAAGGTCACCGCAGTGTAGAAGTAGGTGAAGAACACGATCATGCCAAAGTACAATGTCGTGTGCAACGCCGTTCCGTAGTCAAGACTCTGCGCCAGGGATTGCGCCCAGGGCGCGGGTATGAACTGGGCAATGGTTGGAGGAAAGGCCAGCACACTTGATGCGAAAATCACCGGAATCACGCCGGCCTGATTCAAGCGCATCGGTATGTGAGTCGACTGACCTCCATACATCTTCCTTCCGATGACCCGTTTCGAGTATCGGACCGGAACCCGTCGTCTGCCCTCCTCCATAAAGACGACGCCGGCGATGACCAGCAGCCCCAGGACAACCAGGATCAGCACGTTCACTACGCTCACGGTACCTTCCCTGACGTACACAATCAGGTTAAGGGCTCCTCCCGGCACTCTGGAGACAATCCCTCCAAAAATCAACAAGGAGATACCGTTGCCAACGCCATGATCCGTAATCTGTTCACCCAGCCACATCAAGAAGACCGTGCCTGCCGTGAGGGTGATTGCGACATTGACCAGGCCAAAAGCGTCGGCCATAGCCAGGGCCCCCGCACCGCGCATGTAGGCCGCCATACCGCTCGCCTGTATCAGCGCCAGGACCACCGTACCATAGCGGGTCCACTGGCTGATCTTACGTCTGCCCTCTTCACCCTCCCTGGACCACCGTTCGAGGGTAGGTACGACCACCGTCAAAAGCTGCATGATGATCGACGCGTTAATGTACGGCGTGATACTCATTGCAAAGACCGAAAACGAGCTGAAAGCACCTCCAGCAAACATATCCAGAAGCCCAAACAACGAGCCCTGCGCAAAAAGCTGTTCCAAAGCACTCGGGTCGATTCCCGGAACGGGTATATGGGTTCCGAGGCGAAACACGAGCAGCATATAAAAGGTGAACATGATGCGTCGGCGGAGATCCGGAACCCTAAAGGCGCGACGCAAGGTGTTGAGTATTCTCACCTAGATCACCTCGGCCCTGCCACCGGCATCATCAATCTTCCTCCGGGCCGACTCGGAGAACTTGTGAGCACGAACGGTCAGCGAGACTTCGAGCTCTCCATTTCCGAGGATCTTGACGCCGTCTCTGACGTTCTTGACCAGACCCTCATCTTCGAGCCGCTCCACGGTGATCTCCTCACCCGCTGCAAAACGGTTTAGATCGCCGATGTTGACGATACTGTACTGCAGGCGGAAGGGGTTGTTGAACCCGACCCTGGGCAGGCGGCGGTACAACGGCATCTGGCCTCCCTCGAATCCGGGACGCACTCCTCCTCCGGAACGCGAATTCTGACCATTCGTGCCCCGGCCGCTGTTCTTGCCCATACCCGACCCTATGCCTCGGCCAACCCGCTTACGCGAGTGCCGGGACTTCTTGGGCCGCCGCAACCTGTGAAGCTTCGTCATAGCGTCTCACCTCCATCACGAATCTGATTCAAGCAGTTGTTCCACGGAAATACCCCTCAAACGGGCAACATCCCGCGCACTTTTGAGGTTCTTCAGGCCGTTCAGGGTGGCCTTGGCCACGTTAGTGGGGTTGTTCGAGCCCAACGACTTAGTGAGTATATCACGTACTCCTGCCAGTTCCAACACAGCCCTGGCAGGGCCTCCGGCGATGACTCCGGTACCCTCCGAGGCCGGTTTGAGCAGGACCCGGCTGGCACTAAACTCGCCAACAATCTCGTGGGGAATCGTGGTCCCCTTGCGGGGTACACTGATCAGGCTCTTCTTTGCCTTGTCCTTCCCCTTGTTGATCGCAGCGGGGATCTCCTGCGCCTTGCCCAGCCCGACACCTACATGACCGTCGGAGTCGCCCATGACCACAACGGTCGTGAAATTAAAACGGCGTCCGCCCTTGACGACCTTGGCCACGCGATTGATCGCTACCACACGGTCCTCAAGAGCTTCTTCACCGATTTGCTCAGCCAAAGCTTTCTTCCGCATAACACGCTCCTTTCTGTTGGAAAATCAAAACTGCAGACCCTTCTCCCTGGCACCCTCGGCCAGAGCCTTTACCCTACCATGATACTTGTATCCACTGCGGTCAAACACGACCTCTTTGACCCCACACTGGCGGG
>PXCI01000172.1 GCA_003566675.1 Clostridia bacterium | reverse complement strand
CTCAATGAACCCCAAAGATGTCACGTTGAACTCCCCTTTCAGAAGCACAAGCTCCGTCACAACAATACTACGGTTCCGTCAACATCTATTTTACCCCCAGCCCCAAGGGGATTCTGTTATCTGCACTACACCCATAAAGACGCAACGGCGACTGCGCCAGGCTCAGGATATTGGTCGGAAAGTACCAGGGAAAGGGCGACAGATTCCAGGACACCCTCAGAGTCTCATCAGCTCATCGGGATTCATCACGAGGATTCTTCCGTCCTGAATCCTGATCAATCCCAGTCGCTTGAACTCGTTGAGCGTATTGGTAACGGTAACCCGGGAGGCACTGACCAGTTCGGCCAGTTCATGGTGCCGAAGCCTGACGGTGATAAGAACCCCGTCATCAACGGGTGTTCCGAAGCTCTCTGCCAATCCGCAGACCATCCGGGCCAGCCGCTGCGGCACACTCAGGAAGGTGAGAAAGCCCACCTGCATCGCAAGAAGACGAATCCGCTGGACCAGGTTGCTCATCATCTGGAAGCTGATCTCGGGGTGTTCACGGATCAGGTTGACCAGCTTTTCCGATGAAATCAGGCAGACCACCGCGTCCTCGATGACCGTGGCCGTTGCGAAGTAGCAGCCCTGATCCAGCACGGCTGACTCTCCGAACAGGGTCCCCGGCTGGTGTATGGCGAGGATCTTGTCCGTACCGTCGGGAGCGGCCATGGATATCTTCACCAGTCCCTCCAGGAGGTAGTGGATGCATTCACCGTGGTCTTCCTCCCGGTATATGACGCTGCCGGCAGCATATCTCCTCTGGTAGCCATCCTTGACAAGAAAGTCCCAGTCAAAGGCATCGGGGCCCATCCAGAGAGCCTCGCGGCCACCGCCAGTGTCGGGGATTTCCTTGTGAGAGTACTTGCTCATGCCTCTCCTCTCGATGATGACGCAGATCGATCTGCCAATCTCACCTGCAGCCGTTGCCATGGGTGACATCTCATGGGGCGAACCCGGTTCGGGCAATGAACTCCCCGGACCTATGAATAGTTTACCATAGCGGGAGAGGCTGTTGGAGTCAAAAGGGTATGCAGCTGCAGCACTGCGCAGAATCGCTCACCATGTCGCCCATACGGATCGGGCTCGTGCAGAAATGTCCGGAGCGGAGGGTGAAGATCCGCGCGACAGACTGTGGCGCACAACTGCCTGAACGGGCAGGAGACGAAGTTGCCCCGGCCGTGGCCCCACGCCACCGGACCTCGGGGGCGGCATCACCAGGTAGCCTCACGCTGGCAAGGTGAACGTGGGGTTCAACTCGAGTAGAGTTGACCGGGCCCCGGTGCATTCGCCCGCGCGGGGCACACCACAGAAGGCAACTGCCTGACCCAACCTGTTCTCAACTGAGACCAGGGAACACCTCATATCGGGCTATTCAGGTTACCGTCACTGTCGCCACTCGGGCACCTTTCCATGCAGGCAGTTCTTGTGATTCACGAGCACCAAGACCAATGCTGCTGCAACATAGAATGCCGACATTATTGTTATGATACTCAAAACATCTCCGATTTGAATGGCAACCAGGTAATTTGCCAGCGGATACTCCGGGGGTTCCGCGTGACTGTCCAGAGAACAGGCAGCCATGCTGACGATGAGGGATGAGGACGGAGACGACAGCTCCGGGCCAGGGCCACGGCGAATGGTCTCGCGATCGGCTCCTCGCTTTGGTGCTCCATCACTGTCATCGCCGATAATGTGACGCCCCACCTCTGCGAAGTTACACGCATCCGGCCGCTACCAATACCCTTCACCAGGATTCCTGCGGTCCAGGGAGGAATGGAATACCCAGGTCCACAGTATCTCTAGACGAAGCGTTCCGTCAACTCATAAGTGTACTGGAGATGTGAGCTTTCGGATCTGACCTGTAGCGCTACATACAGCATGATGAGGGGTGGGTCGTTGGTAACGATCAAGCTGCCCGCATTGGTGCCCATCAAGCGCACTCGCTTCCGTTGCCAACTGCCTCAGTGTTGCGGGGTGCCTCGACCACTGCGTTCCTACTGCCACAACGCACCACAGATACATCACGTCGCCGCCAGATCGAGTACGTAGCATATGACTGGTGTACACATCGACCATGGACATCTGTGGCCAGGCCGAAGGAACTTGCACGGAAGATCCCTGGAGACTGTGCACGGGCGTGGGTTACTTGGGAGGTCCAAGAAGGCTTGGTGGGACCTATCCTCGAGAGAGGCATTCCACCGCCGACCCTCCTCGAGATGGCGAGCCGACGGCGGGTTCTAGCCCCGGGCCGCAACTCGGTGCCGCTCACTTCACGTCATCGTGAGGGCATCGCGTTTGCTCCCGGGTACGGGTTTTGTATGGTTACTGCTCTTTCAACGACTCGGTGAGTGCCTCGAAGCGGCCTGTTATCTCATCGACTCCGTCTTCGATGCGGCTCCGAATCTCGTCGCCTCGTTCCTGCCATGCTTCGACTGTGACATCCTTCAGGCGATCAACCTCGCCTTCGGCTTCGTCCAGGCTTCGCTCCAGGGATTCCATGATCTCGTGGTTCGTGATCCCCATCTCCACGTTCAGCTCATCCTCCTGCTGTTTCTTCTGCTCCGCCACACCACGCAACCTGACCAGCTCGTGTCTCAGTTCTTCCAGTTTGCGCCGCAGCTTCTCCTCAAAGGCCTTGGGTTCCATATGTGTGTTTATCTCTCCTCCCAGAATTTGGCCTTGCATAAACAGTATGCCACGCACCAGCGGGATCTGTCAAGGCTGTGGCTTTGATAGTCTTCTGTTCCGATGCAATAGCTCCCCCGCTGAGACTACGATACCGGAAAGAGTTTGAGATTCCTGAAAGTCGATGCGGATGTCTACCTCAATGGCCCCAACCTGAGCAGTGTTAAGAGTTGGAAAATGAACCCAAACCCACGCGGCCGCGTGCTGAAAACGAATGGCACCCCCAGCATCGCTCATGCAGGGCACACCACGATAGCGCGGGAGACCGGAGTCCCCCGCGCCATCTCCTATTGAACCTCTCACTGTCAACCGTCGATGTACCAGAGCTCCGTCTGCCATTCATGCAGCCTCTCGGCGCCGTCAGCACTGATCCAAACATTCTCCTCGGTTATGAAGCTCAGTTCACCCTCCAGGATAGTGGGTTCAAGGGTATACAACTCACCCTCCTGCAATAGCCCGGTGTCCTCGAGCTCCTCCCCCTCGCGAAGGGGACGGAGGGAGGTGCCGCCATCGTGGACCATTTGGCCGATCTGGTGTCCCACCGAATGCTTTATGCTGGGATAACCCCGATCAATGAGATACTGCCGGGCCACACGATCAACCTCCACCCCCGGTACACCGGGTCTCATGATGTCAAAGGCATCGGAGATGGCCCCGCGGATCGCGGCAAAGGCCTCGAGTATCGTATCGGGGGCGCGTTCCTCCCCGGGCCGCAGATAATAGAACGTGCGAGCGATGTCGGAGTGGTAACCCCGGTAACCGAGGCCGAAGTCAACGACCATGAGATCCCCCGGGGCCAGGGCGGCATCGGTGGGCTTACGGTGAGACATTCCCGCCTTGGGTAGAAGGACCAGTGGACCCTCCTGGGGCATGACTCCCTCGGGAACCCTTCGGTCTATGGCCTGGCGAAACAGGTCCTGGATCTGAATCTCCGTCATCCCAGCGGCTAGTTGATCCCAGACCTCCTGGTAAATCTCCAGGTTGTGGTCGATGGCCCCCTGGACCCGCTGCAGCTCGGCCTCGGACTTGACAGCCCGAAGCTGGGTCAGGACCGGTTGACTGGAAAGGGCCCTCTCTTCCAGCTCCTCGACGCCCAGCAGTCCCCCCAACCACAGGTAGGTACCGTGGCTCAGACCATCACAGAGGTTATCCATCTCGGAGAAATTCAGCAGGAATTTCTCCGGTTTCCATTCCTCGTAAAGGCCGAGAAACATGGCATCCATCCCTTTCCCGGGGATGGAGATCACCTCGTCGAAGATACCAAAAGACTCCACGTGACCCTTATCAGGCCATCCCGTCAACGCCACGGAACGTCCCTCCGTGTCGAAGGCAAAGACACTGCGACCTGACGTTGCACCGCCCACGAGCAGGGGCAGGGAGGGGTCGCGCCCCTCGATGTCAATGATGAACCACGCATCTGCCCCAAAGTCATTCATCATTGCTTTCATCTGCTCCAGCTTCTCCTCAACGATCTCAGAATCCATGTACTTGAACACTCAAACGCCCCTTTCCCAGGGTCACTGTTGGTTAGAGCTTCTGGTGAGGATCGAGGGCTTCTCTGAGCCCATCACCGACGAAGTTGACGGATAGAACGACCATCATGATCGCCACCCCGGGGGGAATCCACATCCACGGACGCTGTGACAGGGTCACGTATCCGGTGGCCTCATTCAACATATTGCCCCAACTGGCCGCAGGCGGCTGAACGCCCGCTCCCAGGAAGCTGAGCGAGGCCTCCGTCAGGATCGCCTGGGCGATGAACAGCGTCGCAAACACCACGATCGGTGAAACAGCATTGGGGAGCAGGTGTCTCCAGATGATTCGCCCACTCTTGGAGCCGAGGGCCCTTGAGGCCTCGGTGAATTCCATCTCCCGAAGACGCAGAAATTCAGCTCGAACTAACCTGCAGATCCGGGTCCAGTAAACACATCCGATCACGATCATGATGTTGTAGATGCTGGGCCCAACCATCGTTGCCACGATCAACACTAAAAAGAGAACGGGGAAACAGATCACCGTGTCGGTGAACCGCATGATGACACTGTCCACCCAACCTCCGAAAAAGCCCGCCAGAGAACCGAGAACGACCCCTATGGCTGTTGCCACCAGCACAGCCACCAGCCCCACGCTCATGGACACTCTTCCCGCGAAGATCAACCTGCTGAACACGTCTCGTCCCACGGCATCGGTGCCAAGGGGGTGCATGGCTGAGGGCCTTGCCCAGGTGTTGTAAGCCCCATCATCCCTCGAGAATGATCGATGAGGATCATGGGGGGCAATCAAAGGAGCAAAAATGGCCATCAAAACCATGATGCCGACCACGATCAGTCCAGCAACGGCCAGGCGATGTCGCTTGAAACGCATCCAGGCCTGGCTGTACAACGATGTAGAGCCTTTGAATTGACGCTCGCCCGCTGATGCTGTCTCAAAATTGCTCATGATTATCCCTCACTTTCGATCCCGGTGGTCAGGAGTACTGAATACGAGGATCAACAAAGGCGTAAAGAACGTCGGCCAGCAAATTGCCAACCAGGACCAGGATTGCCACCAGTACGTTCAATCCCATGAGAATGGGATACTCGCGGGCAAAGATCGCACTGACACCCAATCTTCCCATGCCTGGCCATGCAAAAATGGTCTCGATGATGAAAGAACCACCGATCAGGGAGGGAAGCGTCAACCCGAGCAATGTGACAATGGGGAGCAGTGCGTTTCTGAGCGCATGCTTATAGATCACCATTCTCTCGTGCAGACCCTTTGCACGGGCCGTGCGTACGTAGTCCTGGTTCAATACATCGAGCATACTGGACCTGGTGAATCGCATGATCTGGGCAATCTGCCGGGTCGACAGGGCGATCAACGGCAAGATGAGGTACCGGAGCCGATCGACGAGATTGGCGATTCCCGTGAGGCCTTCACCAAGGGTGTAGTATCCCGAAGTGGGCAGAAGGTTGAAGTAAATGGCGAACACGTAGACCAGGAGAATCGCGGCAAAGAAACTGGGGGTGGAGATGCCCAAAAAGGCCAGCAGCGTAAGCATATAGTCCACAAATCCGTGTTGCTTCAGGGCTGAAATCACGCCCAGGGGAATCGCCACAACGTAACCAAACACCACGGCCGAGGCCGTCAGGAGAAGGGTGGCTGGGACCCGTTCGGTGATCAGCTCAAGAACGGGACGCCCCGTCTGAACCGCATAACCCATGTTACCGCGGAGCAGTTGGCTGATCCAGCTGAAATATTGCACGTACACGGGCCGATCCAGGCCCAACTCCGCTCTCATGGCCTCCAACGAATCCACATCTATATCGGGACTGACCAGCATCATCATGGGATCACCCGGTGCCATCTGCATGATGAAAAAGGAAATCAGAGTGATCCCCACCAGCAGTGGAATGCTCTGTATCAATCTACGAACAATGTAGCTGCTCACAAGATCACCCTCCACGGGACCCCTGAGTCGTTGTCCCGGGAGGATTGATCCTCTCCTCCCGAGACATTGACGGGTTGTCTTACTCGTCGAGCCACCACTCGGTCACATTCCACACCTGTCCAAGGATGTTCGGTTCGAAGTTCTGCACCTTATCATGGGCAACACTGATATTGGTCACCGCATACAGGGGGATCCATGGAACTTCTTCACCGAGAATGGTGTACAGTTCCTGGGCATAGGTTCTTCTCTGGTCCAGATCCAACGTACTACGAACCCTATCCCAGAGTTCATCCACGCGATCGTTCTTGTAACCTACGTAGTTGTGACCGAAAGGAGACACCATCGAGGAGTGGAACTGGCGCTGCATTCCCTGGGGATCAGGGCCAACGGTGAGTCCCAGGGCATAGATGTGATAATCATCGGGATCATGGGGACGACCCGTGCCGTCAGCATCACGGGGCATGAGCAGGTGGGTCATGGTCACAAAATCGACCACCTGGATCTCGATCTCAATGTTGATGTCCTCCAGCTGCTGCTGGACCAATGCAGCCGTGCGGTTGGCTGCGGAGCCGTCGGCATTATGCCACATGAAGGACATCTCAATCCCGTCCTTCTCCCGGATATCTGTGTCCGGATTGACGGTCCAGCCGGCCTCATCGAGCATCTCGGCGGCCCGGTCGGGATCGTACGGCCAGCCCGCGAAATCCTCGGGGTAGACCCAGGACGAAGGAACATGGGGAACGACGATCGGTGTTCCGAATCCAGCCGATGCCACGGCCGTGATCTCCGGAATATTGAGAGCCGTTGCAATGGCCTGTCGGACCGTGACCTCTCCCAGGGCGGGCTGAAGGTTGTTCAGTCCGATGTACTGGAAACTGCCTCTTTCATGGACGTGAACATCGGCGAAGGGAAGGCCCTCAACCGTGCTTACCTCGTCTTCGGGAGTCCGGATGATGTCGACCTCCTGGTTCATGAAGGCACCGAGCATGGCCTGGTCATCTCCGACACGCCAGATGAGCCGGTCAACGTACGGACGTCCGTGGTGATGATCGTCAAAGGCCTCTACCGTGATGTGGGTGTCCGTTTCACGGGACACGATCTTGAAGGGTCCGGTGCCTATGGGCATGCGATTGAACTCGTGCTGCTGCCACTGTCCCGGGGGAACGTCGCCGAGAATGTGCTTCGGAAGCACTGGTATGGTGCGGGACACCGTGTTGAAGATGGAGGCATCGGGTTCGACGGTGGTGATGACAATGGTGTAGTCATCGAGGACCTCGATGCCCTCGACTCCATCTACCTCTCCATCACGATACTCCGCGGCACCCAGGATAGAGGAAACGTAACCGAACTGTCCTCCGGTGTAATCGGGGTGAGCAGCGCTGACCAGGGTGAACTCGTAGTCATAGGCCGTCATCGGTACGCCGTCATGGAACACCACGTCATCGCGAAGATAGAAGGTCACCGTGCGACCATCGCTGGATACTTCCCAGTCCCTGGCGATATCGGGTTCCCATTCCCAGTCAGGATTTGCCCTGACCAGGCCGTTGAACACGGTTTCAAAGATGGGAGCGACGTTGCCGGTAGGCAGAATCAGCGGGTTCAGGTTCTCAGGATCGGGGTTGACCGCAATCCTAATCGTGCCTCCCTGCTTCGGGCCCTCGTCAACGGGATCTTCAACAGGGTCGGGATCGGGCTCAGGGTCTGGGTCTGGATCGGCAGCCTCTCCGCAACCGGCCATGGGGATCGCCAGCACCAGCAGCAAGACGATCAGCACGGACCATAGACCAAGGTTTCTCTTCATCTTTTTACTCCTCCTTCAGTGGTGTCCAACTGTTCATCCAGGGCGAGTTTCCCCACTACGTTTGCAGTGGCCTGAAGTCCAAACATGAGGCTCTCCACGGAAAGACGCTCATCAACTCCATGCGCCCTACTGATCGCGTCTTCCACATCCAGTCCCCGGTGAGGCGCAAAATCGTAGCAAGTGATCCCCTGCGGCTCAAGGAAACGTCCGTCGGTATTCCCAATCGTGACGAAGGGCATTACCTGCGAGCCGGGATCCAACTCGGCGATCACTTCACAGCAACACTCGTACAGCTCATTATCCAGCCCTACATCATGACCCTCACGTTCAATTTCAACCGAAAACCTGACATCGAGGTCTCCCAGTAGAGCGTCGAGTTCGCCTTCCAGGTCCCCCCCACTGTACGAGGGCAAGATCCGCCATCGGACCCTCGCCTCTGCTGAACGGGGTGCAGAACTACTTCCGTCCCCGGCACGAAAGTAGTTGGGGATGAAGCGATTCGCCATCGCCTCTGTCAGGAGAGATTGGATGATCTCATTGTCGCAACGGTCGATAAGATTGAGGGCCCATTCTTCGTCATCCGCTGTATCGCGGGTCACTGCCAAAAGACGAGCCACCGCATCAAAAAACGCTTCCGTCGTGCCACTCAAACAAACCGGTGCCTTGTAGGCATAGATGTGGTCCAATGCCGTGAGCACTTCCCGCAAAGGGTCGCTGCCGCCCACGGAAAAACCCGGGTGACCAGGAGAAGCATCTTTTGCACTACGGATCGTCACCTGAGCAGTACCCTTCTGGGCGGAACCAAGTAGATAAGCCCGGTTACCTCCCACCTCAGCGGTAAATCCTCCACCCTCCGTAAGTGCATACCCGGGAGCAAACAGATTCGGGTACTCATTGACCAGAAATTCCATGCCGTGACCGCTGCCTCTCTCCTCGTCCGCCGTCGCCAGGAAGACCATCTTCCGGTTCATCTTTGCAGGATGCCGCTGAAAAAAGGCCATGATCATCGCATGTATGGCAGTGACCTGCTTGGTATCGATCGTCCCTCTTCCCCAGATCTCACCATCGACGATCTCTCCCCCGAAGGGATCATGCTTCCACTCGGAGTCTCCAGCTGCAACCACATCCAGGTGCGACAGCAAGTACAGAGGGGGAAGATCTCCCTCTCCCACCTCGGCGATGACGTTAGCCCTGCACTCCTCTGACTCGATGATCTGATGGCGGACACCGTACCTATCAAAAAACCCCCTCAGCACCACCGCTGCCAGTCTCTCATTACCAGGGGGATTGGTGGTATCAGCCTGAACTAGGGAAGTCAGCAGATCCAACGTCTCCTTCTCCATAACCTTCCAGGACGTCGTCAAGAAAGCCTCCTCTCATCAACTGCAAGAAAGCAGTCCTCTTCAGCAAACTGGTTAGAAGGCTGATTGGTATCTTATTATCCTATCTTAGTACAGGTATTGTAGCAAACTTGGGTCCAAGTGCATGTAAAGCAGATTACAACTCGTGAAAGATTTAGTGATCAGAGATTGCCAATCCTCCAGCTTGCCTGTCCACTTCTCAATCGATGGTCCGTAAGGCCTATGGGAAGGGTAGTAGAACTTGAAACAGGGGGCACAAGGCCCCCTGTCGAGCCGTTAGCAATCCTCGGTAAAGAAACCCTCCGGGAGTCTTACTGGCGCAGCGCGCGTGAGAAGATCCTTGACCACCCTGCCTCCGGTCATCACGAAGCGCACGTCCCTCAGGTTCGATATGGATTCAGCTGGATCATCCGGAACAGCAATAATGTCCGCCATTTGACCGGGTGCCAGTTCGCCCACTTGTCCCTTCAGACCGCACAGGTCTGCCGAAACGGTACTTGCCCAACCGATCAGGTCCCGGGGTTGAGCTCCCAGCTCACTGATGATCTCCATTTCCCGTACCGTGACGATGGCCCCGTCCATATGGGCCGTTGGGAGGTCGGTTCCTATGGCCATGGGCGTCCCCAACTCGAGGGCCAGTTCCACGGCTCGACGGTGGGGCTGGTGAACCGCCCTGATCTTGTCCATAGCCCAGGATGCGACCCCCAGCTCCTGCCAGTAGGATGGGTCCCAGCTGACCACCAGGGTCGGCACATACGCCGTGCCCCTCTCCGCCATGACAGAAAGAGATCTCTCATCCAGGACATAACCGTGCTCCACCGTGTTCACTCCGGCCTCGGCACACATAATGGCTGCCTGGGGAGACGCAATGTGCCCGGCCACGTGTCGACCGGCGTTGTGTGCAACCTCTGTAGCCGCCCTCACCTCATCGGCCAGGGTCTGGGAAGCATCGTACGTCTCGTACCTTCCTCCCATTCCACCCGTCACCATGATCTTGATGAGGTCGGCCCCTTCCCATAGCCTTTTCCGGGCCGCCTTGCGAAACTCGTAGGGACCATCGCACCCCTCATCGCCCCGGTAACCGTGACCTCCCGTGGACGCGATGCCCTGGCCGGCGGTGAGGATCCGGGGCCCCATGTATCGTCCCGCCGCGATACCATCTCGCAGGGCAAAGTCCATTCCCCCCGGAGGCGAACCCACGAGGCGCAACGAGGTGACCCCAGCATCGAGAAATGCCAGGGCTCTACGATAGGAGAACAGGGTGTCCGAGGGCAGGTCGTCCCTACGTCCCTCCTCCTTGAGGACGGTCATACTGAGGTGCACATGCATGTCCCACAACCCCGGAAGGATGTATGCCCCCTTCATGTCCCTGACACACCCGTCTTCCGTGGAACCGGTCCAGTCTTCCCGACGGCCAACCCACTGGATCCTCTCCCCTACCAATTCCACCACGGCATCATCGATGGTGTCCGATCCCGAACCATCGATCACGTTGCAGTTGATCAGTGTCTGATACACCAGCCTGTCACTCCAATCTCAGTACTAACCATGTGACCTACAGAACCAGTTCCCTGCGGGCCACGCCTGCTCGACCTCCCCTGACCGTCAGCTGCACAACAGTTTGATCTTCGGAGGGTTTGGCCACCACCCATTCAGCGGCGGCGCGTGATTCGTTGGCCCGACCCGCAAAGAGATAACCCCAACCCTGCCGTCCCGGCCCGTAGCCCTCAAGATGCCCCAATACCTGTCTCGAATCACCGGCCTTGAACCGTATCTGGGACCCCGTCAAACGAACGTCTACCTCATCGGCAACCTTGATGCTTCTCGCCTGTTCCGTCGCATAAGTGGGTAGGAATCCCTCGTTGGCTACTTCGACATAGATCCGGCGCAGGCGCGGGCCCAGTTCCTCGATCTTCAGATCGGACAGTACGATCCTGGGGGTCGCAGCCGTGAGCTCCAGGGCAAACATGGCGTTGTCATGCATGATCTCGGGCAGGTACTTGACGGGAGGATTCTGCCTCGTCCACTTGGTGATCCAGCCACCTATCTCGATCTGTCCCAGCTCAGGATGGTCGAACGGCTGCCAGTCGGAAAAACCCTCGCCATCGAGCTCCCTGTCGTTCCACTGCAGGATCTTCAACATGTCCTCTTCGGAGATATCCGACCACCAGCTGCCGTAGTTCTTGTTAATCTCAATGCCCACGGCAGACGCCATGTCCCACAATTCGATGGTATACCCGATCATTCCCTTGTGCGCATAGGTCCAGTGCGTGAAATTACCCCGGGCGGGCATGGGAAAATCTGCGCTCCACCCCAGGTACGCGCTGATGCCGGGATAACCCGTCAACTCCGTTCCCCGCTTCGTGAGCTCATCGATCAGGGCCAGGTCTTTCGGGTTCATGTCCCGATCATAGCCCATGCACGGGCTGCGCATGATGATCCCCGCAGCGGTATGATAGGCCACCGCCGTTGATATGTTCCGGTGTTCCGCCAGGAACCTGGCCATGGCCTGGGTTTCTGGTTCGGAGAGGGGGCTGGTGCCGGAATTAACCTGGTCTCCGGCCCAGTTGCCCGGGAAATTGCGGTTGAAATCCAGGGGCCACTTTGACTCTGCCAGGTTGACGGGACCCGAGCGGTGATTGACCACCCTCCCCTCGGTGAATAGGTGATAGTAGACGCCCTGCATGTCACGGGGCTGGCGGGGTATCATGAGACGCTCATCATGCTCAGAGATCTTCCATTCTCCCGACGGGCTCTTGACCCTCATGTTGAGAATGTGACCGTTGCCGTCGACGTCCTCGGGCCATATCCCCGACTCTTCTTCAATGCGGGGGCGCAACCTGGTGCTGGATCGCAGGGTCTGTGGGGACGTCAAGACCACCTCTGCCCCGTCCACGCTGATCCGAGGTACGATGTAAAGGGCCCTGGTATCCAGGAGATGGGTCACAAAATCGTCGGATCCATGGTTTTCTAGCAGGTATCCTATGAGGTACAAAGCCACAGCCGAACCCGTGACTTCGCCTGCATGGATGTTCGCATCGAAATAGGCTGCGGGCTTATCATGGGAAGACCCAGTTTCCTGGTTCGTGACATCGGCAACCCATATGTCTCTGCCCTCATAACTTGTTCCGATGGAGGACACGGATATCAATCCAGGATAGGTTTCCGTGAAGTGTTGCAGCAATTCGGTCAGTTCATCGTAGTTTCTATACCGAGCGTAGTCGACAGGTTGTTCGCTCATCGCTCATCCACCCTTCAGGGTTTCTGGGGAGTCCGTCATTCCAATGATGCTTCCCTCGCTGCACCTGGCCATGTTGCCTGAACCACGGCTTCCATTTGCCATATCTTACCCCGAATCCGCTGCTTTTTCAGTAAAGAACCTTACCAGAATGCCCCTTGCGTGCACGCCACGGGTCAATAATAGGGCGAATTCCTGACAACAACCCCTTGGAAGCAGGAAAGGAACTCACAGATCCTGAAATGTAGTAAATCATACAGAATCTAATGGCCCCAGCAGGTAAGATTGCACTAGATCTCGTTCAACTTAAGGTTTCTATGCGTTGAGGCCCGTAGGAAACCGTTCCCTGGAGGTGACCGTTTTGAAAAGAATCACGACGAACCCGGCGGTCTGCACTGGCTGCCGCGCATGTGAGATGGCCTGCTCTTTCTCTCATACCGATATGTTCAGCTCGGATCTTTCTCGCATTCACATCGCCAAAAGAGAAGACAAGGGGATCGACCATCCCATCGTCTGCCAGACCTGCGAACATCCCCCATGTGTTGAGGTCTGCCCTGTTGATGCCCTGGCCAAGGACCAAAAAGACGGGCACATCATCGTCGATGAGGACGCATGTATCGGGTGCGGACTTTGTGCTGGAGAATGCCCCTATCTCGCCATAAGCTATCACCTGGAAACCGCCGTCCCCCTGATCTGTGACCTGTGCGACGGTGATCCAGCCTGTGTAAAACGTTGCGTAACCAAAGCCATACGTTTTGAAAACCCCGGAAACCAACTCGCACGTCAACGGGGCGATCTCGCCAGCAGGCTTTCAAACAAAGGGGAGGGATCCCAATGAGCAATCCATACATCGGCAGGCTTCTGCGCATCGACGTTACAGACGGTTCTCACAGGACCGAGGATATACCCGAGGCAATGCACCGGAAATATCTGGGCTCTCGTGGGCTGAACATGGCCAGGCTCTTCGAAGAACTCTCGGAGGACACCGATCCCCTGGGCCCCGAGAACAAGGTCATATTCGGGACCGGCCTCCTGGATGGAACCCTGGCACCCGGCACCCGATACAATGTCAGCGCCAAGTCTCCCCAGACGGGACTGGTGGGAGACGCCAACGCTGGAGGCTTCTTTGGATCAGAAATGCGCTTCGCCGGCTGGGCCCAGATCGTAATCGAGGGCAAAGCCGATGAGCCCGTATACCTTTTCATCGAGGACGATAAGGTCCAGATCCGTTCTGCCGAGCATCTGTGGGGACAGGATATCTGGGAAACCCACCGACTCATCCAGGAAGAACTGGGTGATCCCGACGTGCAGATCGCCTGCATAGGGCCGGCCGCGGAAAATGGTGTCGACTACGCCGGGATCTTCTCCAACCTGGTCAGGGTCGCTGCCCGCACCGGCGTGGGAACGGTGCTCGCCTCCAAGAACGTGAAAGCCGTCGTGCTCAGGGGGCACAAACCGGTCAGGGTACATCAGCCAGGCAAATTTGCCGAGTTGATTGAGCGGCTGGACCATTCAATCTTCAACCATCCCGACTATGCTTCTCGGGGTATCATGGGAACAACCCGCCTGGTCACCGCGTTGAACGCCATGGGCATATTGGTCACCCGCCACTTCCAGACGGGCGTCTTCGAGGGGGCCGACCGCGTCAGCGGTGAACGGCTCGCCGAGGAGTTCAATGTGAAGAACCGGGCGTGCATGGCCTGCACCGCCCCGTGCAGCCGGTGGTTCGTGATCCAGGAGGGACCGTACAAGGGCCTTTTCGGTGAGGGCCCCGAGTTCGAATGCCTGGGCGTCTTCACCGCCCGCGTCTGCAACGATGACATGGGTGCGGCCCTGAAAGCCATTGATAAATGCAACCGCTACGGTATGGATGCCCTGACTGCAGGTGAATGCATCGCCATGCTCATGGAACTCAACGAGCTGGGCATCATCAGCAGTGAAGACGTCGACGGCCTCGACCTTTCCTGGGGCAACACCGAAACCATGCTGACACTCATCGACAAGATTGCTCACCAGGAGGGCGTGGGCAAACTCCTCCGTCACAACGCCCAGCGAGCAGCTGAGCAAATTGGAGAAGAAGCCGAACCGTACGCCATGCACGTCAAGGGACTGGAGATCATCCAGGGCGAGCCCCGCGGTCTGAAAGGATACGGGCTGGGGTACTGCGTAGCCAGCCGGGGCGGCGACCACTTGCGAGCCGAACCCTTCTTTGAGATGAGCGAGGATGAAGAGGAGGCCATCCGACGCTTTGGCACCCCCAAGGCAGCCTATCCCGGCGAATACGAAGGCAAAGGGAAGGTCGTCCGGTACTTCGAGGAGTGGTGTGCCGTCGTGGACTGCCTTAACATCTGCAAGAACACCGCCATATGCATGGAAGCCATGCCCTTCGACATGGCAGCGGAGTTTCTCAATGCCGTCACCGGCTGGGATATGACCGGTGACGAGGTGAGAAAGGCCGGCGAACGGATCATGAATGTAGAGCGAGCATTCTGCATCCGGGAAGGTATCAGCCGCGCAGATGATCGCCT
>PXCI01000066.1 GCA_003566675.1 Clostridia bacterium | reverse complement strand
GCCAGGGTCACCGGCCACGAGGGTGAAAACACCTTCTGCCCGGGCTGCGGGGAAAAGATCATCGACCGGATGGGCTTCGTGATTGCCGAAGTCCACATGGAGAAAGGAAGGTGCGCCCACTGCGGTACGGGGATCCCCGGCCGATGGGCTTGATCCTCCCTTCGAGACCTCGGTCAGGTCCTTTGGCGGAAGCGTTGCAGCTGCTGCAGGGATCGTTCGTCCAGGTTGGTCAACCCGGCCTCCTCTGCCCATTCCATGGCCTCGATGAACTCCTGGGGGGTGATGGCCCGGGCAATGCGCTCGTATTCAAAGGCCCGGTATTCCACCCGGTACTGGGCCATGATGTTCACGTAGGTGTCAGTGGAGAGGTGTTCGGCCACCCAGTGGACGAATTCCCGGGTGCCGGCCACCCGGTTGGGCATGACCAGGTGGCGCACCATCAAGCCGCGCCGGGCAATGCCCCGTCCATCGCACACCAGGTCTCCGACCTGGCGGTGCATCTCTACCAGGGCTTTCTGGGCCTTCCCGGGGTAGTCATAGGCCTCTGCATCGTTATAGCGCTCTGCTTCCCCACCGTCCATGAACTTCAGGTCCGGCAGGTAGATGTCCACGATGCCCTCCAGCATCTTCACGGCCTCCAGGTGCTCATAGCCGCTGGTGTTGTAACACAGGGGTAGGCGCAAGCCGTTGTTCAGCGCAATGCGCACGGCGCCGAGGATATTGGGCATGACGTGGGTGGGCGTAACGAGGTTGATATTGTGACAGCCCCGGGCCTGCAGGTCCAACATCATCTGGGCCAGCTCTGCATCGCTGACCTCCCGTCCCCAACCCTCGTGGGCGATGGGGTAGTTCTGGCAAAAAACGCAGCGAAGATTGCAGTTGGAAAAGAAGATCGTCCCGGAGCCGTTGCTCCCCACCAGGGGCAGTTCCTCCCCGAAATGAGGACTATGACTGTATACCACGGCCCGTTCGGCCGTCCGGCAAAATCCCCTCTCCCCGCTGCGGCGGTTCACCCCGCACCGCCGGGGACAAAGGGTACACGCCCCAAGGATGGCATAGGCTTCCTCCACCCTTCGGGCGAGCCTTCCCTCGTTCTCCAGGTGCTCATAGGCAGGAAACGGCGCGACGGGTTCCCCCTCCTCCCCGGGCCCACACCCCTTGAACAAGACTCCACCGGCGAGGCTCACCAGGGCACCGCCCCCGGCGAGGAGAAGGTTCTTCAGAAAGCTTCTGCGATCCATGGTCATAACAACGATCCCCCCATGATCGATTGTCATTCCGGAATCGGTACGGATTCAAGCTCTGTAACCAGTATATTCTTCCATGGACAGGCTGAGAAGAGCAGGAGTCCGAAAAGGTCCCTCTCTGAAGGGACTCCTGCTATTGGAGCATCATCCTGGCAAGCTGCGTCCTTCGCCCTTCCCCGCATCCTCCCACAGGGCTGACATTTTCAAGTCTGCAGGCATCCCTGGCTCATTTCCGCGGGCCCGAAGAAGAATGCGTCGCTGTGTGTCTCGAGACCGGTATCGTCGACCATCGCGAATCCCCGCCTTCGCCCACTTCTCCCTTCGTGGTCGATGAAAAAGCGGAAGGCGAAACCTTCGACCGTTCCCTGGAGGTGACCCTCCGCGTGGCCGGCTTCGTGGTGCAGCTCGGGTATGACGAGAACTGGGACCAGGGACGAGCAAAGGCCGAGATCCTGGTGCTGGGCGACGACGGGGAGACGGAGGTGCCCGCCGACATCATGGGAGAGTATCCCTGCCTGAGAACCTGGGATGCCTCGGAGACCAGGGAGAGGGTGTATTTTGCGACGGAGTTCTTCGGTCCCCACTACGGGATGTGAGTCACCGAATACGCCCTGTGGGAGCTCCACCTGCCGACCCCTTCGCTGAGACGAGTATCGTTGCTCCCAACCCAGTCCTTTGCCCTGGCCCCCGATGGACATGGGATTGCGTACCAGTGGCGTGATCGCGTGTTTCTCATAGACCTGAGCGCAGGGCACTGACAGCCGGCGCGGGCTAAACCCCCATGTCGACGGGTCATGGGCCCAGCCCGGCCCTTCTCTATCCCCGCCGCTGGTGATGAAGATTGGTCAAAATCCAAGCCGTTCAACCCTCGCCCAGATGGGAAGACCCTGTCCCCCCACCTGGGCCAGCCATGTCAATGTCTGCCCTGCTCATTCAGGCGTCCTTGGCCGCGAGTTCCAGAACCGTTCTCAGCAGAACTTGCGCCCCATTTGCGACCCACTCGGGCTCACTGTACTCCTCGGGGCAATGGCTCAGCCCGCCCCTACTGGGAACAAAGATCATGCCGGTGGGTACGACCGGCGCAAAGGTCTGGGCATCGTGACCAGCGCCACTGGCCAGGGGCACGGTATTCAGGCCCTCGGCGCATCCCGCGTTGCTAATTATCTCAATCAGGTCAGCGTCCAGTTCGACCCCGTCCTTCTCGTAGACTGTCTGAACGTCGGCCTCAACATGCTCATCCAGCCACTCAATCAGCCGATCTCTGATCCGGGCCATGTTGCCCGACTGCAGCGAGCGAAGCTCCACGCTGAAACGGCACTGGCTCGGGATGATGTTCACGGCTCCGGGCTCTACGGTGACCTGGCCAATGGTGGCCACCATGCTCTCGGTGCGGGCCCTGGCCCATTCAGGGAGAAGATAGAATACCGGGGCGGCAGCAACCAGGGCGTCCGAACGGCTGGCCATCGGGGTGGTACCGGCATGGTTAGCCATCCCAAAAACCGTCACCACGTACCGGTAGATCCCCACGATTCCTGTCACGGGCGCCAGGTCAATGCCCCCAGACTCCATCCTGTTCCCCTGCTCCACGTGCAGTTCCAGGTAGGCCCTGATTTCGCCAGGGTCCCTTCGAGCCTCACCGATTCTACCCGGGTCCAGTCCTACCCGGTTGAGATCCTCGGTCAACGTCGGAACACCCTCCACCTTCTGCCGTCGCATTTCTTCTGTCAACCGTTCGCCCACCATAGCCCGGCTGCCAAAGGTTCCCGCGTAATGATGCCCCTCTTCATCGGTGAAGTTGATCACCTCGAGATCCCACGGCAGTGAGACACCGTTCTCGTTTAGGACCCGCGCACATTCCAGCCCGGCCAGAACCCCCAGGGCCCCATCAAACCTTCCGCCCTGGGGCACCGTATCCAGGTGAGAGCCTATGGCAAGAACCTGGGCACCCTCACCGGGAGCCGGTAGGCGGCCGATAACGTTGGCAGCAGCATCCACCCGCACCTGCATGCCGGCCTCTTGCATCTTCTCAATCAGCCACTGGCGCCCCTGCAGATCCTCTTCGGTCAGGGCCAGGCGTGTCACGCCCCGTCCCTCGACATACCCGATCTGCCCGAGCTCCTCCAGATCCCTTTGCAGTCTGTGCTGGTCTATTCGCATATCTCGATCATCCGCCCATATCCTGGCTCGCCAATGATCTCTGAATCCTTCATAATGATCTCTCCTCGCAGAACGGTCATCACGGGCATTCCGCGGACCTGCCGACCATCAAAGAGTAGCGCACATTCCTTTGCCCGCGTGCGCATCTT
>PXCI01000155.1 GCA_003566675.1 Clostridia bacterium | reverse complement strand
CCCGTTCGGTCGACGATTGCGCCGCGGCCCTGGATGTGATGATCCGGCATGACCCCCTGGACAGCACGTCGGTGTGTCATCCCGATGCGGGTGGCTTTCTGGATGCGGTGACGGGTCGGGATGACTTGGAAGGCATGCGTATCGGGCTGCCTCTCGAGTATTTGGGTGAGGGTGTGGACCCGGAGATTCGGGAGATTGCTCGAAACGCTGCAGAGGTCTTCTGTTCCCTGGGGGCACACGTTGAGGAGTGTTCCCTTCCCCATACTTCTTATGCCCTGCCGAGCTACTACATCATCGCCTCGGCGGAGGCTTCCTCTAACCTGGCCCGGTTTGATGGCGTCCGATACGGTCTGCGGATGTCTGGCGAGACCATAGAGGATCTGTTTCGCAATACTCGCGGCGAGGGTTTCGGCCGCGAGGTCAAGAGACGAATCATGCTGGGGACCTTCGCCCTGAGCGCGGGATACTACGATGCCTACTACGTCAAGGCGGCCCGGGCCCGGGAGTTGATTGCCCGGGAGATGCTGAGTGCTCTCGAACAGTACGATCTGCTGTTGACACCGACCTGCCCGACTCCGGCCTTTCGCCGTGGGGACAGGTTGGAAGATCCCCTCTCCATGTATATGGCCGATACCTGCACGATTCCCGCCAACCTCGCCGGGATCCCGGCGATATCGGTTCCGGGGGGGTTCGCCTCCGGGCTGCCGGTGGGGATTCAACTGATGGGCCCGAGATTTGCCGACCGCGAGGTCCTGAGGGCTGCTGCGGTCTTCGGGGATGCCACGGACCATCATCACCAGAGACCGCCAAAACAGGTGTCCACCGGGGAGGTGGGATGACGATGGAAACACAGATCCTCATTGGGTTGGAGATTCACGTCGCCCTGGCGACAAAGACCAAGATGTTCTGCTCCTGTTCCACCGCTTTCGGCCACCCGGCCAACACGCAGGTCTGTCCGGTGTGCCTGGCCCTTCCGGGATCGCTCCCCGTCCTGAACCGGAGGGCCGTGGAACTGGGTTTGATTGCGGCCCTCGCCCTGGATGCCGAGGTTTACCCGTCCATGCAGTTCGAGCGAAAGAACTACCATTATCCGGATTTGCCCAAGGGATACCAGATCAGTCAACTCGGGGCACCCATGGCAGAACGAGGGCGGATGACTTTCACCGGCGACGAGGGCCAGGAAGAAACCGTGCGCATTCGGAGGGCTCACCTCGAAGAGGACGCGGGAAAATCCCTTCACACCGCGGAGGGGACCCTGCTCGACTTCAACCGCTGCGGCGTTCCCCTCGTTGAGATCGTCACCGAACCGGATCTGCATACTCCCGGCTCCACCCGGGTTTTTCTCGAGGACCTCCGCGAGCTTCTACACCGCACCGGTGTCTCCGAAGTGCGGATGGAGGAGGGAGAGCTGCGCTGCGATGTCAACATCAACCTGGTCGCTCCCCAGGGCGGCACCGAGATTTCGGAAGTGAAGAATCTCGGCTCCTTTCGGGGAGTCGAGAGGGCCCTCAAGTACGAGGTGGCCCGGCATCGGGAGGCGGCGAAGAGGGGGGACCGCCTTCGCCATGAGACACGCCACTGGGATGAAGACCGCGGGGTGACTGTGGCAGCGCGGACCAAGGAGGAATCCCACGACTACCGCTATTTCCCCGACCCCGATCTTCCCACCGTGACCCTGGATCGCCCCTGGGTGCACAAGATCAGATCGAGCATCCCGGAGAGGCCCCGGGATCGGAAGCTGCGGCTTGAGAAGGAGTACGGCCTGAGCCGTTACGATGCCGAGGTCCTGGTGGGGGATGGGGACCTGGCCGACTTTTTCGAGGAGATGGCATCCAGGGGAGCGGACCCCAAGACGGCAGCGAACTGGGTGATGGGGGACATATCTGGGTATCTGAACGCCCATGGCGTGCGTCTCGGGGAGCTGCCTGTGACCCCGACAGATCTGGTCCGGCTTCTGCAGATGATCGATGCGGACCAGATCAGTGGCAAGATCGCCAAGGATGTCTGGCTTATCATGGCTGGGGAAGGTGGCAGTCCCGATGAGATCGTACAGCAGCGGGGCCTGGGTCAGATCAGTGATGATTCCCTACTTGAAGACCTGGTCTCGGAGGTCATCGCGGAAAATCCCGACGTGGTCGGGCAATACCTGGGCGGCAAGGTGAAGGCGATGGGGTTCCTGGTCGGCCAGATCATGGCAAAGACGCAGGGGAAGGCCAATCCCCAGCTGGTCAACGCGAAGTTGAAAGATGCACTGGAGAAGATCCAAGGGAGGAGATAACCGTGCGGATACTGGTTCTCAGTGACACGCATATTCCCAGCAGGACGGATCACCTGCCCGGGGAGGTGATCGATGCCCTCGAGTCGTCACCGGACTTGATCCTGCACGCCGGCGACCTGGTGACAGCAGAACTGATCGGGTTTCTGAGCGAATATGCTCCCCTGAAGGCGGTTTGCGGGAATATGGACCCAGAGGATCTCCGATGTACGCTGCCCCGGTTGAGGGAGCTGGATTGCGAGGGGGTATCCGTGGCCGTGATGCACGGGGATGGGCTGAAGGAGGATGATTTCCCAGGGGCCCTGATCCGTCATTTCCCCGGGGCGGATATCGTTGTTTCTGGCCACACCCATAGGCCGCACCTGTTGAATGTGGATGGGACCTGGATTTTCAACCCCGGATCCCCGACGGATCCCCGCGGCGGCGCATCGGCCAGCTTTGGCTGGATCGACCTGTCTGGCGACACCTGCCGGTTTGCGCTGGAAACCTTTGACGGGTGATGGGAGAGGTGACTTAAGTGCGATATGATGTGATTCTCTTCGATCTGGATGGTACCCTGCTCGGACTTGACATGGAAGTGTTCCTCCCGGCCTATTTTCAACACATAGGGAAATGGGTATCAACGCGGGGGATGGATCCCGGGCCTTTCCTGGACCATCTCGTCGCGTCCACCGAGGCCATGCTGCAGAGCGAGGATCCGGAGCGGAAGAACAAGGACGTATTCCTGGAGCACTTCCTGCCGTCGCTGCCCGGCCTGGACCAGGAAGGGACCGTCGATCTTTTCGATCGGTTTTACGAGGAGGCCTTCCCCGATCTCCGTTCCCTCAGTTCGCCTATTCCCGAGGCCGTCGAGGTGGTGAGGGCCCTGCGGGGGGCTGGATGCCGGCTCGTACTGGCGACCAACCCGGTGTTTCCCCGCCGGGCCATTGATCACCGCCTTCGCTGGGCGGGGCTGGATCTGGAAGACTTCGAGCACATAACGAGCTACGAGAACTCTTTCCACTGCAAACCGAGACTTCAGTATTATCGGGACCTGGTGGATCTGTCCGGAGTCTCGCCGGGCAGCGCCCTGATGGTGGGAAACGATCCCTGGGAGGATATGATTGCCGGGGAGTTGGGGATGGATACGTTTCTTGTGGACGGATACGTCGTCGTGCGGCCCGAAGAGGTGGCTTTCCCCCCGACTTACCAGGGTTCCCTGTCAGACGTTGTCTCCGTCGCAGTAGGGAGCCGATGAAGAACACGTTGGCGGGAGGCTCACCGGGGTCATCCCGCTCCCTCT
>PXCI01000350.1 GCA_003566675.1 Clostridia bacterium | reverse complement strand
TCAGCCACTCGCTTTAGTGCTGCGATCAGGCACGGCACGGTTTACGGGTCAACGGTTACTCCGCGCCGCTATCCGACCCACGGGCAACCCGGTTAGAGTCTACCGCGCCCACATCCAAGCCGGTGCTGAATCGTTTCGTTTAGTCCCTACGAACTGGCAGGGGATGTTTGCCGCCGACCGGGAGAATTATCTGGCTATATCCGTACACAATCCACCTGATGACGCTCTAGCCGCCATCGCCGCCGCTGCGGAGGCCGAGGCTACCCTAACCCTTACCCTAGAGACGGGCTGGCGCTTTGCGAGCGGTAGCGCGTATTACAGCGATCTGATGACCGTCAATTTGCAAGTGATCCGGGACAGCATCGGCCCCACTAGCCGCAGTGCGCGATTGGAAGGTTATCAAGAAGCGCCGGTACTTGCGCCTAAACACATAACGATCAGCCGCACAGAGACACTAAGGCTCGGCGGTGCAGTGGGCTGGCGCGGGGTGATTGATGATAGGGTGAATCCGGGTGACTTGGTGACGGTGGCTGATAGACCGGGCTTGTCGTTTGTGGCAGGCAATATCGTCTATAACATCAATGCCACAAGCGCCTCAATGGATATTAACCAACTGACGGACTCAGAGATTTTAGAAAACCTACCGTGGTGATCATGGCATGAAAGGTAGCATCACTGAGAACCTGGGCGACGGCCTGTATCGAGTTGAGATTGATTACGATACCGACCGGTTGGATGCTGAAATTAAAGCCCTAAATGATCGACGTATCGCCAATGTACAAAAGCTATTAAATGCCCAAATTGCCGCCAATGCGGCAGTGCAGGTGGTCAACGCTGCGGCGGATGCCGTAGAGGATTTGATCCGCGCTTACAAGGCAACAGGCGACCCTTTCCCCACTCAGGCCGATGATATTGTCCAGGCAATGGCGGTACTGGCACAGGCTAACGCGGATCGTAACGCTGCACAATTTACCGTATCCCGTTTACAGGCAGAACAAGCCTCCATAGCCATTCGCATCAACGCTCTGAAGTCCTACCGCCGTGTTGCCACTCGCCAACGGGATGCAGGGGCTAGGGATATCTATCGCTGTGACTTTGATGACGGTCGGGTGGTCTATACCGACCGCAACATACCCGGCGGCAACTGCGTGGTGATCAATCCCGAACAAGATAACAGCATCGAGATGTGGTGTGCGGACTTTTCAGATGAACTCGAAGTCGGTACACCGGTAGGCTGTGCCACTGTGCCGGGTGAACAGTTTTTGAACATGCCGATCATCCTGCCGCAATCGCGAGAAGACGGCGAACTCCAAGGCTTTGACCGCAGACGTGACGGGCAAATGGTGCCGCTCATGTCGATGTCCCCTTCAGCCGCGTTCTACAATCTAGCACTCCTGCCCGGTTGGCAGCGTTGGATGCCGACCTACCGTACCGCTAAAGTGGAACGGGTGGATGTTGATAATGACACGGTAGACATCATTATCAATCGCAACGAATCCAGCCAAAAAGACGAGTGGGGGCGACGTTTCCCCACCGAGATAGGTCAGGCCATTCTGTACCGCGATAACGTCCCCGTGCGCTATATGTCGTGCAATGCGGCGGTGTTTGAGGAGGGTGATGAGGTATTGGTGCGCTTTAAGAGCAACACCAACCTGTCAGCGTTGGCGGCATCCGGTACGGTGGGTGAACAGGCTTGGGATGTGAGTAATATGGAAGTGGTGGGGTTTGTTGACCATCCGAGAGTATGTTCCTTCCCGGGTATATTCACGGCTCGGCCTCAAGTAACCAAAGCGGAGGGAGGGAGTTGGTGGCTGTTTGGCATCACTTTATTTTATAAAGATGACTCGGGTTCGTGGAAGTCTCAGCCCGATAATGTCATAAGTCAAGAGAATTATAACTGGTACGATAAGGAGGCATTGAATTGGACGTGGTATAACGAAGATGACACTATTATGGTTGCACGTTCTGGCGTTAAATCAAGAAGCATCCAGCCCAGAGAGCCAGATCAAACAAGATTTAGTGGTATTGTTCTCATTTGGGATAAAAAAGGGAGATTCCTTGAAATACCCTCACCGGGTGGCAATGTGTCAGGCTGTGCAATTAATGGTGAGTACGTTATTGTTACGACGACATACACACGATCTATCGAAAAAATATACAAAGCGAGATGGCGGTTGTACGATCCGCCAGATGAAGAAGATGAAGAATCATCAGCAGAAGTGTTTGAATGGATAGAAATTGGTGAATACACATGGCCTGATGATTATGGCCATGTGGTAGGTTGGGCGTTTAATTCGGGCGGCACAGAAGCGCGTTGTTTGATGCGTAATTGGCAACAACCCCCTTATTCCTCACCCGATCCAAGCGTAAATCATGTGTACCGTTTAACGATTAGCGGCGGTGATGCAGGTAGCGCGACCATTTCGATACTAAAGTCTGGATCACCTTTGGTACGAAACACCAGTGTATCAGGACAAGGCGTTAGCGGCATTTGGGTTTACCCTGACGAACCGCCTGTTACTTTTTCGTGGAATGAGAGCATCAATGTAACACAACAAGGCACCGATTATATCGCTGTTGATTGGGTTGATGGTCAATGGGTTGAAGCTACTATCAACCACACATATACCGAAACCTCTCAATACAGCGGAGGCGGCGTAGTGGTATCCGAGGGGGATGCGGATTCAGGTTATCGCTCAGGGTCTGCAAGTCACAACGAGTCACTAACGATTGATTTGGGCTTTGATACCGTGAACGTTACTATGAGCGTCGAGCATACGACAGAAGACTCTTATGGTTCCGCTGGTGGCGATCACTCTTCTGATCGTACGAGTGCGAATGCGTTCGGTGCGATTAAAGTACGCTATTTAGATATGCGTAATAAAGAGATAGTGTATGAGCTAACTGAAATTGATAATGGAACGAACGCCACCAATTCTAATTGGACTACAAGACACTACAGCAATTCAGAAAAATCAGTAAAAAAACGACTCATAAGTCTTAGAGACGGCGTGTTACTTGAGTCAATCAAAACAACACCTGCCGATTCGGGTTCAGAGCCTCTCGTCTTTGAAGATGATCTCGGTGGCACCAGGAAACTTAGTTATTTTGGACGAACCGCGTGGGTTATAGTCAATCCGGGTGACAGCACTGATTACTATAACGGCCCGTCAGATAAAATAGCCCCTTGGCCAACTGATGGTAATTTTGAAGGGGCTGTTAGAAAAAATAACCTGATGTGTTCTATAGAGATGGTAGATTGGTACGAGTTGAACGACGGCGAGGATTTCTACTTCAACTATTTAACTGAAGCCGATCTCGCTCAAGTGAGTGAGATCGACGACCATCCGCAAACACGCATCCGCGATATTCGCGAGCACTTGTAATCCCTAAAAACATCGATCCAAGCCCACCGCATCAAGCCACGGCTCCCGTGCCGTGCCGCCGGTGGTGTCGATTGAGGTTTAATGCTCCAGCCAACCTTTTAGAATGCCGCGTTCAAAGTGCAGATACGATTGACTGCCTCCAGCGCGTTTATACACCCATTGCTCGCGGACTCCTGAT
>PXCI01000005.1 GCA_003566675.1 Clostridia bacterium | reverse complement strand
GGGGAGGTAGAGGTTTCCGCCACACCCCAGGGTTCGACGGTGCCGGAGGTGTTTGAACACCGTAAGGAGGTTTACCTGGCCTGGGTGGAGCGGGTGGGAGAGACCACCCGCGAGCTCCGAATCGCACCTGTATCAGGTGGCATCGTCGGTTCGGAGATGGGTGCACTAGCTTATGCCACCAAAGCCCGGGAGATCATGCCATCACGGGTGGCGCATGGGGATCGTACCGACATCCTGATCGTGGTGCGGGACGCCGGCAGGGATCACCTCTTTTACATGGACCTGGGGGCCTGGCTGGATGCAGGTGGTGGCGACGCCGCGGTGGCAGAGGAGGGCCAGTTCCTTCTCAGCACGGCAAACGTGGCCGACGCGAAGTTGGTGCAGCATGCGAGGGAACGCACGGATCTGGAGATCGGTTACACCCTGGTCGATCGCGGGGACCGGATGTCCGTCTTCCTGGGCACATTGACCAGCGAAGGTTTCGAGTCTGAGGAGATGACGCCGACGGTGCAGGGAGCCTACCGCCCTTCTTCTTTCGTGGACGAAGCCGGGCAGAGGCATCTGCTGTTCCTGATGGTCCAGGCAGATCTGTCGATGAGCGTGCAGTACATGAACACGGTGAATCCGGCGACGGTATCCTATTGGAACGTGGTCGGCCTTGGCGTGGAACGCCCGCTGGCGTCGATACCCGGGCGCGTACTGACGGTGCTGGCCCTTGCCGCTGCCATGTTCCCGCCCAACCTGCTGCCCGTGCTGATTGGCGGGGGGCTCCTGTTCGCTGCGGGGGCGCGGGTTCCCATCGAGGGCGCCTGGTTCCCTGGATTGGTGCTGGCGGTGTTCACGGTGGCCTGGAATTCGCTGCTCAGGGAGCCGTTTCTGTATTATGGAGGGCACACCGTGCTGCTGACAGATACCCTGGCGGCAGTGGGGCTCTCTTTCGTGGGTGTATGGCTTTTGGTGCGGAGACGCCAGTGGCGCGGGGAACCATTGGCCGTGGTGGCGCTGGTGGGTCTTTGGTTCCTATGGTTCTTTGCCCTTACCCTGATTCGCATTTGAGGTGGTAACAGTGGTAGGCCTGTTTGAAAGCTGGGCAGATGCATGGCGGGTCGTGCTCGTTACGGTGGCGCTGATGGCTGCCATGGCTACCTACGTCCTCGTGGGAGTCTTCATGGCAAGCTGAGTCACCTGAGCCGGTCTGTCCCGAATCCCATGTTCACGGGGCCAGTAATCCCGCCTGCTATCTGAACGGAAGTTGTTCCCTCGTTGGTCAGTAGTTTGCCACGTTGCACACACCTCGCAATGTGTTACCTGATTTAAACCAATAATAAAGAAAGCCCCTTCCCAAGGAGGAAGGCCTTCCTCCTTGGGAAGGGGCTGCCTGGACTTGAACCGGGGGCCTCTTCCTAGATTGCACATACACACACTATATGATGGAATGACTTCTGACAAAAAGAATAGACCTCCTATCCCTTGTAGGACGGAGGTCTATCTATGTCGGGCTGCCCGGATTTGAACCGGGGGCCTCTTGAACCCCATTCAAGCGCGCTAGCCAAACTGCGCCACAGCCCGTCGTCACTTTCAACACATGTACTATACCACAGGTGCGTTTCGCTGGCAACACTTCGGACCGATTTGGACCGCTGTGGACAGAGCGGGCGGCGCTGGAAATCCGGGATCTCAGGCTAGGTGCCTGGGTCGGGGATCTCACGTGACTCCGCGGCCTTCACTCCGGGGTCCTCGGTGGGAGGTGACCTGCGCCCCAACCCGATGCACAGGGCCAGAATCGGTCCCATGGAAAAGAGGACCTTCCTGCTAGATGGCATGTAATCCCAGAAGGCTTCCCGGAAAGCATCCCAGACGTCCCTGAAACTCTCTCCCGGCATCTGCAGCTGGGTGCCCTCCTCATCCCGGGTGAGCCAGGCATACTCTGACCGCTCGATCGAAGTTTCCTCCTTATCTTCATAGGTCAGCCAGAAGTGCGTGAGGGAAACGGTTTCCTGGTAGGGAATCTCCAACGCTTCAAAGATCGACGCGAGAACCACGAATCTCGTCTTGCAGTCCCCCGTACCTTGCGCCAGGGCTTCGCTTACCGTTGGAAAATACCAGGGCACATTGTAGGTTAGCCAGTCGTACTGGTAAGGAAATTCTTTCAGTACGAACCGCTCAATCTCCTTCGGATCGCTCTCCATCTTTGCAGCCATGTCCCGAACGGCGTCAGCTTCAAGGGGTGGGTTGAAGATTCTGGTTACGCTCACAGCCAGACGATAGGGATTGGGGTAGAGCACAAAGAGCGTCCAGAGGAATAAAAACGCGACCTGGTGCCAGGGTTTTATCCGGGTCATGTCTGGAACGGGCCTCCCTCCGACATCAAAGTCTGCATCCGCTGTGCTAGGTGTCCGCCGGCTATCTGCTCAGCGTGACGGGTGTCGTTGCTCGGCCCCAGGCGTCCATGATGCGGCCCTGTTCCCGGCAGCTGTTTGTCAACAGGGTGGGCCGAGCGCCCCGTGTGTTCACGCCTCCCTGGTGAGGGCCTCGAAGATCGTCCTGGCTTCGGCCAATACCGGAGGCTCTTCCTTGCCGGCTGTGGCAAGGCCCCTTTCCAGGAGGCTGTCGTCGTAATCGACGAGGGCGAGTATCTCGCCGGGTAGATTTTCACGCAGGAAGGCTCGCTCGCGATCGCTGCGGATCTTGTTGCCAATGAAACCCACCTTCGAGACACCTGCTTCCCGGACCAGTCCGTCGATGACCTCAGCGGTTTCAATGCTGATCCTGCTCGGTTCACACACCACCAACATCCAGTCAACACCCGCCGCCGTTCCCCGGGTCAGGTGTTCGATTCCGGCGCCCATGTCCATGATCACCACTTCATCCCGGGAGAAGACCAGGGAGTTGATGATGGAGCGAAGAAAGCTGTTCTCGGGGCAGTAACAGGCCGAGCTGGCGGCCTTGATGGAACCCATTCGCAGGAAGTTGATGCCGTCCTTTTCAATAGCGTAGTTTTCGAGGATGTCGTCGACCTGGGGATTCAGGGTGAAAATACCTCCCTTTTCTCCCACCCGTTCGGCGATGATCTCCTCAAGATCTATAAGGGGCTTTACCTTTTCGGTTATGCCAAGCATCGACGCCAGGTTGGCATCGGGGTCGGCATCAATGGCATATACGCGGTAGCCCTCACTGGCAAAGACCTGGGCCAGGCCAGCTGAAAGGGTCGTCTTTCCCGTTCCGCCCTTACCTGATATTGCCAATTTCATAATCTCACTTCCGTTTCCCATAAAGTGATGAATCGTTCTTCATACGTCACTGTTGCCTCTTTGATCATATCCTCTTGAGCATCGAATAGAAAATCCCCCGGCAGGGGGGTTGGTCCTGAACTGAAGCCCTCGATTCGTAACAAAAGGCGATGTCAGGCCGAATTAGCGCTCAAGTTGATACTGTGGTTCTGAAGTGTAAGTGTATGCATACACTTATAAATTGTGTGGATACCTCACATACGGATGAGTTTGTGGTAGAAGGTTTTGTGAAGGACTTGACAAGGGAATGCACCGATGCAATACGATAGCAGTGTGCACATTCACACCAATGTCGTGTAATGTACGTGTCGTGGTAGGATTAGCGCTCGGTACGCATAACTAAACAACAGTAGATTCATAGTCGTATCGTCAATGTATGCAAGTTAGGAGGCCCGCCAAGATGCCTAAGTCAAAGAATGAAAAGACCGCAGAGGAGAGATCCTACGATGCTGCCTCAAGGCAGATGATCGAGGTTGCCGGTCAGGCAGAGCTAGATCTGGCGTGGGACCGACATGATGCTCAGTCCCCGGCATGCCCAATAGGTGCGAAAGGCCTATGCTGCCGCTTTTGCGCCATGGGGCCCTGTCGAATCATGCCTGGTACCAAGAGGGACCGAGGTGTGTGCGGAGCCACTGCTGAGACCGTCGTGGCCAGGAATTTCGTCCGCATGATCGCCGGAGGCGCTGCAGCTCACTCGGATCATGGGCGCGCTGTTGCTCACACCTTCATCAAGGCAGCTCGGGGAGAGGCTCCGGGTTACGAGATCAGGGACGAGGACAAACTCAGGCAGGTCGCCCCGCTGTTCGACGTTGAAACCGAGGGCAGGGACAAGAACGACATCGCCGAGGAGCTGGGCAAGGCCGCGCTGGCCGAGTTTGGCCGACAGGAGGGCGAGCTGACCCTCATCAAGCGTGCTCCTGAGAAGAGGCAGAGGATCTGGCGTGATCTGGACGTGGTGCCGAGGGGAATCGACCGCGAGGTCGTAGAGATCATGCACCGGACGACCATGGGTGTTGACCAGGACTACCGCAACCTTCTTCTGCAGGGGACGCGTACTGCCCTTGCCGACGGATGGGGAGGCTCGATGATTGCCACCGAGCTTCAGGACATCATGTTCGGTACTCCCGGAAATCCGTGGCAGACGAAGGCGCGCGAACCGATGAAGGCTGAGGTCAACCTCGGAGTCCTCAAGGATGATCAGGTCAACATCATCGTCCACGGGCATGAGCCCATTCTCTCAGAGATGGTTGTCATAGCATCAAGAGATCCGGAACTCCTGGACCTGGCGGAAAATGTCGGGGCCAAGGGCATCAACATTTCCGGTATTTGCTGCACCGCCAACGAGATCCTGGTCAGGCACGGCATTCCCGTGGCCGGCAACTTCCTCCAGCAGGAGCTGTCCATTGCGACAGGGGCCGTGGAGATGATGATGGTCGACGTGCAGTGCATCATGCAGTCCCTCACTCGCATCGTGGCAGACTTCCACACCGAGCTGGTGACGACCACCAGTAAGGCCAAGATCGAGGGAGCAACCCACTTCGAGTTCGACGAAGACGATGCTTTGACGTCCGCCAAGGAGATCGTTAGGCGGGCCATCCTCAACTATCCCAACCGTCAAGGCGTTACGATCCCCGAAGATAAGAGCGAGGCCATCACAGGTTTCTCAGGTGATTACATCAAATATATGCTGGGTGGCAGCTTCAGGTCCTCCTACTGGCCGCTGAACAGCAACATCATTGACGGGCGGATTCGGGGTGTGGCCGGCGTCGTCGGTTGCAACAACCCCGCTGTCCCTCATGACGCTATTCATATACCGCTGGTCGAGGAACTCATCGCAAACGATGTCCTGGTTGTGCAGACCGGGTGCGCCGCAATTGCCTCCGCCAAGGCAGGCCTCATGCAGCCAGAGACGGCGGTACTGAAGGCGGGCAAGGGCCTCGCAGAGGTGTGCGAGACCGTGGGAATTCCCCCTGTGCTGCATGCCGGCTCATGCGTTGACAACAGCAGGGTCCTCGTTGCACTAAGTGACATAGTGGGGGTCGGCAAGGAGAACAGCCGGCTCAGCCTTGGAGATGATATCAGTGATCTACCCGTTGCCGGGGCAGCTCCGGAATGGATGAGTGAGAAGGCCATCGCCATAGGCCAGTACTTCGTGGCCTCAGGTGTCTACACCGTGTTCGGGGTTAGCTTCCCGACCCTCGGCAGTGACAAACTGACGGAACTCCTGTTTGAGGAGTACAAGGACATTGTCGGCGGCAACTGGGCCTTTGAGCCGGACCCGAGCAAGATGGCGGCACTGATGATCGATCACATCGATGAGAAGCGCCGGGCACTCGGCATTGAAAAGGCGCGAGAGAGAACTCTGTTTGACATGGATATGCGAAGGAAGCTGGAAGCTGAGGGATGAGCATGAACTCTCAGTCCCGACATCCAGGTAGGGGGGTTGGACAATGTCGAAACTGATCGCGTCTGCAGCAATCAGAGGCGCTCATAAAGTATCTGACCGAGCTGAGAAACAACTGCAACTGGCCCTCGAAACACACGGTGAGGACCAGCGGGTGGAGTTCCCGAACACCGCATATTATATGCCGATTTTCTATGCCATGACGGGTGAGAAAGTCGAAACGGTGGGAGAGCTTCAACTGATCATGGACCGGGTGAAGAGGCTTCTGCCGCCTGTCCCAGCGGAGAACATGTGGATGCCGTATCTGGGCCACACTCTCGATGCTGGCATGGCGACACTCTTCGCAGGTGAGGTTATTGAGGCTGTTAAGTACCTGCAGGATCCCGTTCCGTATCATCTGGAGGATAACTGCCCCTTTGACGGAGATGATTTCTGGCTGGGTGCTGCCAATGACATCATCTTCCGCGCACGGGGAATCGAGTTTGTGGACGGCACGGCTCCCGGCTTTGCGGCCATTGTCGGTGCTGCACCCACCAACGAGATCGCGGTGGAAATCGCCAGGGAACTCCAGGAGAAGAACCTGTATATCTTCCTGATCGGTTCGTCGGATGGAACGAGCATGGCTGAGCAGCTCCGCGAGGAGGGTGTGCAGATGGGTTGGGATTCCCGTCTGGTCCCCTTCGGCAAGGACATCACCTCGGCCGTCTTCGCCGTTGGCTTTGCATCCAGAGTGGCCATGGCCTTCGGTGGCGTACAGCCCGGAGACTTCCGGCGCAACCTGATCTATAACAAGAACCGCACCTTCGCGTTCGTCATGGCCCTGGGCGAGCTCGACGACGAGAAATACGCCCATGCAGCGGGAGCCATCAACTTCGGGTTCCCCGCCATTGTTGATACGGACATTCCCGAGATTCTTCCCACGGGAGTCTGCACCTACGAGCACGTTGTCTCCATGCCCAAGCAGGTTGACCAGGAGCAGATCTACCCAGACATCGTGTCGAAGGCTATCGAGGTTCGCGGCCTGAAGGTCGAAATTGCCGAGGTTCCGATTCCCGTGTCCTTCGGCCCGGCCTTCGAGGGCGAGCTCATCCGGCGAGATTCCCTGCACGCGGAGTTCGGAGGACAGCGTACCCCGTCCTTCGAGTACCTGCGCATGATGGACCGTTCGGAAGACGTAACCGATGGCGAAGTCGAGCTCATCGGTCCGGACATCGACGAGCTGGAACCCGGTGCCCAGCTGCCCCTCGGCATCGTGGTCGACGTCTACGGCCGGGACATGCAGGAGGATTTTGAACCAGTCCTCGAGCGTATGATCCACAGCTACATCAACCAGGCCTCGGGCACCTGGCACCAGGGACAGCGTGACATCAACTGGATGAGAATATCCAAGGATGCCGCAGATAACGGCCTGAAGGTGAAGCACTTCGGTGACATACTCCACGCCCGGCTGCACCAGGAATACGGTGCGGTGGCGGACAAGATCCAGGTGAAACTCCTCACGGAGGAAGAAGACGTCCTCAAGTGGCGGGAAGAGGCCAGGAAGGCTTACGACCTGCGGGATGAGCGGATCATGGGCATGACCGATGAATCCGTCGATACGTACTACTCCTGCACCCTGTGCCAGAGCTTCGCTCCCAACCACGTCTGCATCATCACCCCGGAGAGGTCCGGGCTCTGTGGAGGATACACCTGGCTGGACGCCAAGGCGAACTACCAGATCATCCCCACGGGTCCCAACCAGCCTGTGGACAAGGGCGACACTATCGATGAGAACTACGGCCAGTGGCTGGGTGTCAACGAATACCTCGCCGAGGCTTCCCGCGGTAACCTGGAGCGTTTCAGTGCCTACTCCATGATCATGGACCCGATGACCTCCTGCGGTTGCTTCGAGTGCATCTCCGTGCTGCTCCCGCTGACCAACGGGATCATGATCGTCTCCCGTGAGCACAGCGGCATGACGCCCTCGGGGATGAAGTTCTCGACGCTCGCCGGACAGATCGGCGGAGGACTCCAGATGCCCGGTTTCGTGGGACATTCGAAACTGTATATCAGCAGCAAGAAGTTCATCCGGGCCGATGGTGGCTACCAGCGCATCGTGTGGATGCCCAAGATACTCAAGGACGAGGTGCGAGAGCGGCTCAACGAGCGAGCCAGGCAGGACGGCATCGAGGACTTCGTCAGCATGATCGCCGATGAGGACGTCGGCACTACCGAAGAGGAAATCATGGAGTTCCTGCAGGAAGCTGGACATCCCGCGCTCGAAAAAGAGCCGATGATGTGACGGCTGTTGCAGTGCCTGTGTAGCATCAAAGGGAAAACCGGAGGGATTTAACATGGCTATGACCGCGATGGACATCTATAAGCTGCTGCCCAAGACAAACTGCGGCAAGTGCGGCACTCCGACCTGTCTGGCCTTTGCCATGCAGCTGGCCAACAAGAAGGCGAGTCTCGACCAGTGTCCTGATGCATCGGACGAGGCCAAGGATAGCCTGGCGGCCGCCTCCGAACCCCCGATCACCCTGGTGAAAATCGGTGCGGGCGACCGGGAATTGCCGATCGGAAATGAGACGGTCCTGTTCCGGCACGAGGAGACCTTCCACCATGGATGTGGGATCGCCGTGCAGGTCAGCGATGACCTGGATGACGCCGAGCTCGACGAGAAACTCGAGAAGATCAACGGCCTGTGGTTTGAACGCGTTGGCGAGGACATCGGCGTCGAGCTCCTCGCGGTCCGGGCGGAGTCCGGCGACACGGCGCGTTTTGCCGACGTTGTCGGCCGGGTACTGCAGAGCACGAGACAGACTCCTGTGCTCATCAGCTGGGACCCCGCTGTCATCGAGGCCGCCTTCGAGACCAATGGGGACCTCGCTGCTGCGAGACCGTTGATCTACGCTGCAAATGCCGATAACTACGAAGAGATGGCCGGACTAGCGAAGAAATACAACGTTCCCCTTGCAGTGTATGCCGAGGGCATTGATGCCCTGGCCGAGTTGACGCCCAAGATCAAGGAACTGGGCGTCAAGGAGTTGGTCCTGGATGCTGGTGGCGAGAATATGATGCAGGTCATGTCGGATCTGACGCAGATTCGACGGCAGGCACTGAAGGCCAGCTTCAGGCCCCTGGGGTATCCCACCATTGCCTTCGCGAGCGGCACCGATGCACGGGCGAGCGTCCTCGAGGCCACGACCTACATGTCCAAGTATGCGGGCATCGTCGTGATCGACAGTTGTGAGGCTCCCCACGTACTGCCTCTTCTGACATTCAGGCAGAACCTGTATACCGATCCGCGCGTTCCGCCGGCCATTGAGGCCAAGCTCTACGAGGTCGGCGATGTGACCCCGGATTCGCTGGTCATGATGACCACCAACTTCGCTCTCACCTACTTCACCGTTCTCGGAGAGGTGGAGACGAGCAAGATACCGGCATACATCCTGGTGGTCGACACCGAGGGACAGTCCGTACTGACAGCCTATTCCTCGGAGAACCTCAGCGCAGAGAAGACGGCCAAAGCCATGAAGGACTCTGGCCTTGAGAAGATCGTCAACCACAAGAGGGTCATCATCCCGGGATACGTGGCCATCATGAGCGGGGCTCTGGAGGCCGAATCGGGATGGGATGTCACCGTTGGACCCAGGGAAGCCAGTGCGATTCCCCCTTACCTGAGGAAGTTCGCTGGTTAACCGAGCCTCGCTGCATGTGACACGACAAACGGGAATGGGATGATTTGGATGGCCTATACGATAGCCGTTGCAGGAAAGGGCGGAACCGGTAAGACGACAATTTCCAGCCTGATCGTGGCTGCGCTTCTTGCCGACAACCGGACCCCGATCCTGGCCGTCGACGCCGATCCGAACACCAACCTCAACGAGTGGTTGGGCGTCGAGGTGACCGGGACCCTGGGCGATCTTCAGGCTGATTCTCTGAAGACGAGAAGTGACCTGCCGGCCGGGATGGACAAACGCAGGTGGATCGAATACCAGCTGCAGACCCTCCTGCTGGAACAGGACAACTATGACCTCATCGCCATGGGACGAACCGAGGGTCCGGGCTGCTACTGCTCTGTCAACGATATCCTACGGGCCTTCATTGAGGAGCTGACTCCCAATTATCGCTACGTGGTCATGGACAACGAGGCGGGTATGGAGCACATGTCCCGTCGAACCGCCCGCGATGTCGATCTTCTGCTTCTGGTCAGCGACCAGAACCCCATCGCGATTCGCTCCGCGGGCAGGATCAATGAGCTGAAGGATTCCCTCGAGATGAACGTGGGTGAAGTGCACTTGGTGCTCAACCGCGTTGATGGAGAGCCGCACGAGATGGTCCTTGCCGAGATCGAGAAGACGGGCCTTAACCTGCTGAGCACCGTGCCGGTTGACGACAGGTTGATGCAATACAGCCTGGAAGGAAAGTCTCTTCTGGAGTTGCCCGAGGACTCACCGGCCCTGGCTGCGGTCAGGAAGGCGCTGAACGAGGTCATTAAATGAGACTGTTGATCGTCTCTCAGAATGGAGAGGGCGCATGGGGTCGTCAGATCGCGAACTTCGTGATCGAAACCGCGCCCGCCGAGTGGGAGGTCGCAATCCACACCGTCAGCCAACAGCTGCCCCTGGTCATTGACGAGGTAGAAGGGTTTCTGCCCAGCGACCTCCCTGAGACCGACTTGCTGCTGGTACTTGCCGAGGGCCAGGGGCTGGCGCAGCTCCTCCCGGATCTGGCTACCCTGTCCGGGGCCAAGGAGGTCATCGCGCCGGTGGACAATGAAGAGTGGCTGCCAACGGGTTTGCAGAACCAGCTGAGTCGCGAACTTGCGGAGAGGGGTGTGGAGGTTGTGTTTCCCTCACCCTTCTGCACCCTCAGAACCGAACACTGTCACGGCGAACACGCAACCGAGTTCGCCCGGCATTTCGGCAAGCCTGAACTAATTTTTGCCTCGGATGACACTGAATCTGCACACATCACTGTGGTGCGCAGTGCTCCCTGCGGCAACACGAGTTATGTCGCAAAGAAGCTGCAGGGAACCGACATCTGCGAGGCGGAGACGCAGGGTCCTCTGCTCCACCACTATTATCCGTGCCTGGCGTCCGTTTCCCTCATACACAAGTCTGCTCTCATCACAAGGGCGGCGATCGGGAAGGCGGTTCGCGCTGGGAGGACTGAACACCTTAGGGAGGGACGAACGTGAGTGTCAGCAGGGTCAAACAGAAATGGTCTCATCGCATAAATGTTGTCACCATCGGAAGCGAGGATCGTGCCGTCACAGTTGGAGGGGAGACAACGCTTCCCTTTCTTCATGACGAGGGGGAGATGCCCCACCGACCGGTGATCGCCCTTGAGGTTTATGATCGGGCCCCCGACACGTGGACCGATACCCTGATGGAGGCCCTTGGGGATGTCGTCAACGATCCCGTGGCATGGGCAAAGAAGGGACAGGATGAGTGGGGCGTCGATCTGATCTCGCTTCGCCTGACGAGACATGCCGACGAGGAGAATCCAGCATCACCCGAAGAATGTGCCGAGCTGGCCAGGAGCGTTCTGGAGGCCGTGGATCTACCGGTCATCGTGTGGGGCGCCGGAGAAGCTGGCCCCGATAACCGGATGTATCCGGTGGTCAGCCAGGCCCTGGCCGGCGAGAACTGCCTCCTGGGCAGTGCGACCGAAGATAGCTACAAGACCCTGGCCGCCACCTGCATCGCCGACGGCCACAGCCTGATCGGAGAGTCTCCCATCGACATCAACATCTGCAAGCAGGTTAACATCCTGGTGTCGGACATGGGAATGCCCCTTGAGCGCGTCGTGATCTACCCGACAAACGGTGCCCTTGGATACGGGCTGGAGTACGCATACTCCATCCTGGAGAGAACCCGACTCGCAGCCCTGGGCGGCGATAAACTGATGTCCATGCCGATTCTGGTCAACATCGGCCCTGAAGTACAACGAGCCAAGGAGGCCAAGGCTCTGGCTAGCGAATTCCCCGAGTGGGGGTCGGAGGAGGAACGTGGCATCCTCTGGGAGGCGGTCACCGCGACCATCTACCTGCAGGCCGGCGCGGACATTCTGACCATGTGCCACCCCGAGGCAATCGCGCAGGTCAGGTCCTACATCGATCAGATGCAGACCGATTGAGAAACTCCGAGTGAATAGGAGGAGCACATATGATCATCGTAGGTGAGAGGCTGAATGGCCAGTTTTCGGACGTTGGCAAGGCGATACAGACCAAGGACAAGAAGGTGATCCAGGACCTGGCCTTCGAACAACTGGAGTCCGGAGCGGACTACCTTGATGTGAACGTGGGAACGGCCGTCGCAGCAGCCGAGAAGGCGGAAGCAATGGTGTGGCTGGTGGAGACCATCCAGGAGGCAACGGACGCGCCCCTGGCCATCGACACACCCATTGATGCTGTTATGCGAGCCGGACTATCGGCCGTGAAGAATCCGCCCATGATCAACTCCACCAACGCGGACCCGGAGCAGCTTGCAGCATATATTGACCTGGCTCTTCAGTACGATGCTGACCTGATCGCCCTGACCATGGACAAGGGCGGCGTTCCCAACGACGTGGCAAAGCGGATCGAGCTGGGAGCCAATATCGTGGTCGCTGCGATGGAAGCTGGGCTTCCCTTCGAGAAGCTCTACATCGATCTCGTGGCCATACCCGTAGGGGCGGCGCAGCCCCAGGCTGGTATCGTGCTGGAGGCCCTCAGGCAGATGCAGGGAGTCGCCGATCCGTCCCCCCATTTCATCCTGGGCCTGAGCAATATCTCCCAGAGCACCGTCGAGAGAAGCCTGCTCAACCGCATCTTCCTGGTAATGTGCATGACCTGTGGGCTGGATGCGGCCATCGCCGATCCGATGGACACGGAACTGATGGATGCCATGATCACGACAGAGCTTCTGCTGAACCGACAGATTTACAGCCATTCCTTCCTTGCTGCCTATCGGAGCAGCAAGTGACAGAAAGCCTTTGAGAAGGGGAAGGTAGTCCAGGCCCGGGAGCGCTCCGTCACTCGATCGCAGCTAGCCGTCACAGCACTTGCGACGTAGGTACTAACGTACGAAGGGAGTTGGGGGGAGCAATGGACACCCACTGTACTGTGACCCTTCTACCTGAGGGAGATCTCGCTGTGAGCATCGACTGCTCCCAGGGTGACCGTCTTCTTGAGGTATTGCACCGGGCTGGAATTGCCATCAAGACCCTGTGTGGCGGCGCGGGCACCTGCGGTCGGTGCCTGGTCGTTGTGGAAGAAGGCCGGATTGAATCCATGGATAAAGGGGCGACTCTTTCAAAGGAGCAGCTGGACGAGGGCCTGGCCCTGGCCTGCCAGCTGCGGGTCGCCGGTGATGCTTCCATCCGGATCCCGGCCTTCTCGCGGCTCACCCAGCATCGCATTCTCCTTGACGGCCCTCCTGATGAGGAAGAGACCCTGCTCTCAGATCAGACCGAGGACATCGAGGAGCGCATCTCCCTTGATCCGCTGCATCAACGCCGTGTTCTGAGTCTTGAGCCGCCTTCCCTCGTCGACAATACCGCGGACCTTGACCGGGTGCGCCGGGAACTGGGCGCGATCACCGGCCAGGTGCATTTTTCCATGGGACGTCCGCTGCTGTCTCGCCTCGCTGCCCAGCTCAGGGACGACGACTGGGAAGTCGCGGTTTCATGGACCGACCTTTTCACCCACGGCGAGATCGCCGAGGTCGCTCCTGCGGACGAGGAGGCGCCCATCTACGGACTCGCGGTTGATATCGGCACGACCACGGTGGTGGCCCAGTTGGTGGATCTGTCCACCGGCGCCGCCCTGGCCGTGCGAGGTGAATACAACCGACAGGCGAGTTTTGGCGACGATGTAATTGCCCGGATCAACCATGCCAGCCAGACCCCAACCGGCATCGAGGAGCTGCACCGGGCTGTCGTGGAGACGATCAACAACCTGATTGATGGGATTCTCGATGAGACGGGCTCAGACCCGGATCAGGTCCGGGTCATGGTCTGTGTCGGCAACACAACGATGATTCATACCCTCTGGGAACTGGATCCCAATCCCATTCGCAGGCACCCCTACACACCCACCGTCGGGGCACCACCCCCCGTCCGGGCTTCAGAGCTCAACCTGAGCGCCCATTCCGATGCCTGGGTTTTTGCCCTGCCGGCCGTTGGAAGTTTCGTCGGCGGAGACGTGGTCGCCGGGGTCCTTGCCACCGGGATCAGCCAGAGAAATGAGATGACCTTATTTGTTGACATCGGGACGAACGGCGAGATCGTCCTCGGCAACGGAGACTTTCTCATGGGCTGTTCTGCCTCGGCCGGCCCCGCCCTTGAGGGCGGGGGCATATCTTGTGGAACCCGGGCCGTGGACGGAGCCATTGAGGGAGTCCAGGTTTCATCCGAGGGGGAGGAGGTCTACTGCCAGACGATCGGTGACAGGCTTCCCGTCGGACTGTGTGGGACGGGGCTGATCGACACCCTTGCTACCCTGGAGCAGGTCGGGGTCATCAACCGTTCAGGCCAGTTCAATACCCAGCTTGACACCCCGAGATTGCGAAGTAGTGAAGAGGGTCAGGAGTTCGTCCTGGTCTGGGCCGAACAAGCGGGGATTGACCGGGATATCGCCATTACCTCTGCCGACATCAGCAACCTGATGCGGGCCAAGGCCGCAGTCTACGCCGCCATCAAGATGCTCCTTAACAACCTCTCCATGCAGGAAGAGATGATTGATCAGGTCCTGATCGCCGGAGGGTTCGGTAACAAGCTCAATATTGATGCTGCCATTGCCATAGGGCTTCTTCCCGATCTGCCGCGCGAGCGGTTCAGGTTCGTGGGCAACAGCGCCCTGCACGGTGCAAGGCAGGGACTGCTCTCCCGGGAAGCAATGGGGGAGGCCCAGGAGCTGGCGCAGATGATGACCTATCTTGAGCTGAGTTCCGAGGATCAGGCCGGGGCCTTCATGGACCAGTTCGTGGCCGCCCAGTTCATACCGCATACAGACCTGGACCTGTTTCCCAGTGTGCAGCGGGATGGAAGGTCGGTGAACGAATGATGGAAGATCTATTCATCACTGCAACGGGACAGGATGTCGGCAAGACTGCCTTCACATTGGGCCTGGTATCCCTTCTAACGGACAAGATCGCCGATGTCGGCTACATGAAACCCATCGGGCAGAGGTATGTGGTCAAGGACGACGTCAAGATCGATGAGGATGTGGAGCTCATCGATGCGTTGTTTGAGTTTGGCGATGATCTTAAGGACATGAGCCCCATCATCATCGACCGGGGGTTTACCCGCATCCACATGGATATGAAGTGTTGTGACCAGATGGCAGCGCAGGTGGCCGAATCGTATCAGCGCATCCGCAGGAACCACAAGCTTGTGATCCTTGAGGGGGCGGGGAGTTCCAGCGTGGGGGAATCCTTTGGGCTTTCCAACATGAAGATCGCCCAGATGACCGGAACGCCCGTGATTCTCGTCGCAGAGGGCGGCATCGGTCGGACAGTCGATGAGTGCATGCTGCACCAGGCGTACCTGGAGCAGTACGATATTCGGTTCAAGGGAGTGGTCATCAACAAGGTGTATCG